>NZ_MAUD01000408.1 GCF_001700515.1 Streptomyces lushanensis | reverse complement strand
GCCGCCCGGGCGGCGGGCTCCGCGGACGGCCCGGCCTTCGGCCCACGGGGCAGCTTGAGCATGGTGGTGGGCTGGTCGACCTGGTCCCGCGGGAGCGCCTTGAAGACGGCGGTCGGCTGGTCGACGGGCTCTTCGCCCTTGTCGTCGCCCTTCCCGCCGTCCTGCCTGTCGTCCTTCTTGTCCGCGCGCTCGTCCTTCGTGTTCCCGCTGTCGCCCTTCCGGTCCTCGCCGTCGCCCTTGGCCCAGGCCGGGCGGGATCGCGTGGGCGCGCCCTCGCTCGTCGGCTCGGCCCTGCCGGCCGTCGGAGTGTCACCGTCCGCGCCCTCACGGCTCTTTGACGGAGCGGCAGCGGCGGTGGCGGTGGTGGTACCGGAAGCCGCAGCTGCGGTGGTACCGGCAGCGGCGCCGGAGCCGGAGTCCGGGGAATCCTGGGAGTCCGAGCTGTCCCGGGCGTCGCCGTCGGGGGTACCGGCGGGCCTGTCCGACGCCTCGGTCTCGCCCCGGTCGCTCGTACCGCTCGTACCGTCCGTGCTCTGCTCGCCGTCCTCGGGCTCCTCGGACGCGGCAGGACCCCCGGTCGGCGCGGCGGGCCGGCGCGCGGTCCCCGAGGTCAGAGTCATTGTGCGGTCGGGAGACGCGGACCGCGGGGTGTTCCGGGTCTCCGATTCCTCCGTGCGATTTGCGGTTGCGACGGCCGACGGCCTCGCCTCCGGCGACGATTCTCGGAAGACCGCGAGCCTCGGGTCACGTTCACCCGGAGCCGTCTCCCCCGAGGAATTCCGCTGCTCCGACTTGCCGGGGGACTCGCCCGCCACCGTGTCTCCTTCGTGTCTCATCCGACATACCGGACCGTCCGAACCATCTGCCAGTGTCCTGCTCCGGGACCTCGGCCCCGGTGCTAGACGAGAACGACATACATAACGGTTCCCGCACAAAGCACCCAGGCACTCTCGACAGACCAATGTGAGAGGGGTCACCCTGTCATTCATCCACGCGGGGAGGCATGGATGGGCAGGAGCCGCAGAACAATTCCGGAGGAGCTTCTGTTGCTCGCTCTGGACCCGGCCACGGGTACCACAGCGCAGCCGCAGTCGCTCGACCTCGGCCTGGCCGGAGCACAGCTAGTGGAGCTGGCTCTGGCAGGACGGATAGCCCCTGACGGGGATCGTATCGCCGTGGTGATGCCACGGCCGACCGGAGATCCGACTCTGGACTCCGCACTGGAGCTGCTGCGCAGACGCGGCAGCCCGGTTCGGGCCGTCCACTGGATTGGCGGGCCCCGACTGGGGCTGCGCCAGACCTACCTCTCGCATCTGGAACGGTGCGGCATGGTTCATGCCGTGGCGGGCCAGATGTGCGGAGTGCTGCCGACGACGCGCTATCAGGCGACGGACACAGCGATCAGCCGGGAAATCAGGGCCCGGCTGGACAGTGCGATCCGCACCGGTGTACCGCCGGACCCGCGGACCGCGGCGCTCGCCGCACTGGCCCACGCGGTCGGACTCGGCAAGCACCTCTACCCCGGTAACGAGGGGCGCTCGTCGCGCTCCCGGCTCCGGGACCTGATCCGGCACGACCCGATGGGCGGTCTCGTGGCGCACGCCGTCATGGACGTCCAGAACGGCGTGGGCGCGCAGCAGCGCCGTAACCCCGCCC
>NZ_MAUD01000407.1 GCF_001700515.1 Streptomyces lushanensis | reverse complement strand
GCGGTGCCGGGGGCGCGGCCGGCGGGGCGGGCGCGGCCGTGAGGAGCCTGACCTACGCCCAGCTCGACGTCTTCCACCGCCGTATCGCCGCCGCCTTCGCCGACGCCGGTGTGCGCAAGGGCGATGTGCTGGCCCTGCACAGCCCCAACACCGTCGCCTATCCGGCCGTCTTCTACGCGGCCACCCGCGCCGGCGCGTCCGTCACCACCGCGCACCCCCTCGCCACGGCCGAGGAACTCGCCACCCAGCTCCGCGACGCCGCCGCCCGCTGGATCGTCACCGTCTCGCCGCTGCTCGACGTGGCACGGCGCTCGGCCGAACTCGTGGGCGGAATAGAGGAGATCTTCGTCTGCGACCGGGCCGAGGGCCACCGCTCCGTCCTCGACATGGCACGCTCGACCGCGCCGGATCCCGCCGTGACGATCGACCCGGTCGAGGACATCGCGGCCCTGCCGTACTCCTCGGGCACCACCGGCGTCCCCAAGGGCGTCATGCTCACCCACCGCTCGATCGCCACCAATCTCGCGCAGCTCCAGCCGGTCATGCCGATGCGGCGCGGCGACCGTATCCTCGCCGTCCTGCCGTTCTTCCACATCTACGGGCTCACCGCCCTGATGAACGCGCCGCTGCGCCAGGGCGCGACGGTCGTCGTGCTGCCGCGCTTCGACCTCGACCAGTTCCTCGGCGCCATCGAGAAGCACCGCGTCAACGGGCTCTACGTGGCTCCGCCCATCGTGCTCGCGCTGGCCAAGCACCCGGCGGTCGCCCAGTACGACCTCTCCTCGCTCGAATACGTGCTGAGCGCCGCCGCGCCGCTGGACGCCCGGCTCGCCGCCGCCTGCTCGGCCCGGCTGAACCTCCCGCCCGTACGGCAGGCGTACGGCATGACGGAACTGTCGCCCGGCACCCATGTCGTACCGCTCGCCGCCGCCGAACCGCCGCCCGGCGCGGTCGGCAAGCTCCTGCCCGGCACGGAGATGCGCATCGTCTCCCTGGACGACCCGGACAAGGACACCGACCCGGGGGCCGAGGGCGAGATCCTCATCCGGGGACCGCAGGTGATGAAGGGCTATCTCGGCCGGCCCGAGGCCACCGCAGGCATGATCGACCCCGACGGGTGGGTGCACACCGGTGATGTCGGCAGGACCGACGACGACGGCTGGCTCTTCGTCGTGGACCGGGTCAAGGAGCTCATCAAGTACAAGGGCTTCCAGGTCGCCCCGGCCGAGCTGGAAGCCCTGCTGCTCGCGCACGAGGCGATCGCCGACGCGGCCGTGACAGGTGTCCACGACCAGGACGGCAACGAGGTCCCGAAGGCATACATTGTTCGCCAGCCCGGTGCCGAGGCGCTCACCGAGGACGACGTGATGACGTATGTCGCCGAGCGTGTCGCCCCGTACAAGAAGGTCCGCCGGGTGGAGTTCGTCGGAAGCGTCCCCCGGGCCGCCTCCGGCAAGATCCTCAGGCGTGAACTGAGGGACCGCGAGTACCGCGAGGACCATGAGGCACGGGAGCGCGAGGCGCGTCCCCGTGAGAGGGAGAACAGTTGACGGACGGGGAGAACACGTGACGGACCACGCGGGGCTGGTCACGACCGCGCACGAGCGGGGCATCACCACCTTGACCCTGGACTCACCGGCGAACCGCAACGCCCTGTCGGCGCGGCTCGTCCGCGCGCTCGGGGACGCCCTCACCGGCTGCGGCGACGATCCCTCGGTACGGGCCGTGCTGCTCACGCACACCGGCACCACCTTCAGCTCGGGCGCCGACCTCAAGGAACCGGCCAACCCGTACACCTTCATCGCCCTGATGCGGCAGATCGTCGAACTGCCCAAACCGGTCGTGGCGCGCGTCAGCGGCCATGTACGGGCCGGGGGGCTCGGCCTCCTCGGCGCCTGCGACATCGCGATCGCCGACCGTACGTCCGACTTCGCGTTCACGGAGGTACGGATCGGGGTCGCGCCCGCCGTGATCTCGCTGCCGCTCCTGCCACGGGTCGAACCGCGCGCGGCGGCCCGCTACTACCTCACCGGTGAGCGCTTCGACGCGGCACGCGCGGCGGACGCCGGGCTGATCACCGAGGCCGCCGACGATGTGGACGCCGCGCTCGCGCCCGTACTCGACGGACTGCGCAGGGCCTCGCCGCAAGGGCTCGCGGAGTCCAAGAAACTGCTCACCGTCGGGGTGCTGGACACCTTCGACCGGTACGCGGAGGACCTCGTCCAGCGCTCGGCCTCGCTCTTCGTGACGGCGGAGGCGCGCGAGGGCATCACGGCGTTCCTGGAACGGCGGGACGCCGCGTGGGTGCGGTAGCCGCGCCCAAGCAGGACCGTGGCCGCGCCACCAGGCGGCGGCTGCTGGAGGCCGCCGTGGCCTGTCTGGCCGAGTACGGCTGGGCGGGCTCCACGGTCTCCGTCGTCGCCGAGCGCGCCGGGGTCTCGCGCGGCGCGGCCCAGCACTACTTCCCGACCCGGGAGGATCTGTTCACCGCCGCCGTCGAGCATGTGGCGGAGGAACGGTCCTCCGCGCTGCGGGCACTGGCCCCGGCGGGGCCCGGACAGCGGCGCGAGGCGGTGGCGGGCATCGTGGCGCTCTACACGGGACCGCTCTTCCGGGCCGCCCTGCACCTGTGGGTCGCGGCCGATCCGGGCCTCCAGCTCGGTGACCCGGGGCCTCAGCTGTTCCTCGTCGGAGGCCGCGACCCACAGGTGCAG
>NZ_MAUD01000406.1 GCF_001700515.1 Streptomyces lushanensis | reverse complement strand
CTGGTCGGCCGGGGCCTTCGTACGCGTCGGGGAGGGCCTCGGTGCGGAGCACGCGTCCGAGGTGGGCCCGGGCGTCGAGCCGCGGGGTCAGGCCGCGGGCCTCGGGCGTCGGACTCAGGCGTCGGGCCCCGGACGTCGAGCTCAGGACGTCGGGCCCCGGACGTCGAGCTCAGGCGCTTCGGAGGCCGAAGGCGCCTCGTACACCTTCGGACACCGCAAACGCCTCGGACACCATCAGATGCCCCGAACGCCCCCGACGCGCCTTGAACACCTCAGATGTCCCAGATGTCCCAGATACCTCGGACGCCTCAGAGAAGGGACTGCTTGACGAGGGCGGCGACGCGACCGCCCTCGGCGCGGCCCGCGACCTTGGGGTTCACGATCTTCATCACGGCACCCATCGCGCGCGGGCCCTCGGCTCCGGCCGCCTTCGCCTCCTCGACGGCCTGGGCGACGATGGCGACCAGTTCCTCGTCGGTGAGCTGCTTGGGCAGGTACGCATCAAGGAGCACGCCCTCGGCCCGCTCCCGCTCGGCCTGCTCCGGGCGCCCTCCCTGGGTGAAGGCCTCCGCCGCCTCACGGCGCTTCTTCGCCTCCTTGGCGATCACCTTCTGCACCTCGTCGTCGGAGAGCTCGCGCGCCGTGGTGCCCGAGACCTCCTCCTTGGTGATCGCGGAGAGCGTCAGCCGGAGCGTGGCGGAGCGCAGCTCGTCGCGCGCCCTGATGGCCTCGATGAGGTCTTCCTTCAGCTTGGACTTAAGGCTGGTCATGGGGGCAAGTGTCGCAGGTGCACCGTCATGGCCGCCCACGGATTACGCGCCGGTACGGTGTCTGCGACGATGGGCGCATGCGCGCACGTTACGGAGTACCCCTGGGAATCGCGGCGGTCGGAGCGGCCGGCCTCGCCTACGCCGCCGGCTTCGAAGCCCGTTCGTTCCGACTGCGGCGGATCTCCGTCCCGGTACTGCCGCGGGGCATGCGTGATCTTCGGGTACTCCAGGTCTCCGACATCCACATGGTGGGCGGACAGCGCAAGAAGCAGCGGTGGCTCCAGTCGCTGGCGGGGCTGCGGCCCGACTTCGTCGTGAACACGGGCGACAACCTCTCGGACCCGGAGGGCGTACCGGAGGTGCTGGACGCCCTGGGCCCGCTGATGGAGTTCCCGGGCGTCTATGTCTTCGGCTCGAACGACTACTACGGCCCGAAGCTCCGTAACCCGGCCCGTTACCTCTTCGAGAAGGCCCAGGGGCGCCACGGTCTGAACGGCAACGCCCCGGCCGTCTCCGCGGTGCACAACCCGTGGGAGCCGATGCGCGACGCCTTCGACGCGGCGGGCTGGGTGGGCCTCAACAACACGCGTGGCCGGCTCAAGATCGACGGCCAGGAAATCGCCTTCACGGGCGTGGACGACCCGCACATCAAGCGGGACAGGTACGAGCGGGTCGCGGGCGGCCCCGAGCCGGACGCGGACCTCTCGATCGGCGTGGTGCACGCTCCGTATCTCCGCTCCCTGGACGCCTTCACCGCCGACGGCTACCCCCTGATCCTGGCGGGCCACACCCACGGCGGCCAG
>NZ_MAUD01000405.1 GCF_001700515.1 Streptomyces lushanensis | reverse complement strand
GCCCGCTCAGCTTGGCACCGGCGGCGATGGGCCCCGCCTTCTCCGCCTTCCGCCGCTCGATCCGCTCCCGCAACTCCCGCTGCGCCGCCAACTCGGCGGCGGCCTCGGACACTTCGGCCCCGCCCCCGGTGCCGCCGGCCCCGGCCGCCCCATCGGCGCCGGCCGGCGGCACCGGGGGCGGGGCCGAAGTGTCCGAGGCCGCCGCCGAGTTGGCGGCGCAGCGGGAGTTGCGGGAGCGGATCGAGCGGCGGAAGGCGGAGAAGGCGGGGCCCATCGCCGCCGGTGCCAAGCTGAGCGGGCAGGCCGCCGATCTGCTCGCGGCCGTACGGGCCGTGGAGAGCGGCGCTCCGGTGGACCCGGCCCTGTTGAGCCGTCCGGCACCCGGACGCGCCACCGCGCCCGCGCCCGCCGCACCCGCGCGCTCGCCCGCACAGGCTCCGGCGCCCCGGCCCGCGCCTGCGGGCGCCGCGCCCGGGACCGTCTCCGGCGTACGGGCCGTCCTCGCGGAGGGCGGCGCACCGGAGGCACTCGCCGGGCAGGTCGCCACCGTGCTCGGGGAGCGGGCCGCGGACGCGCTGCGGGAGGATCCCTGGCAGCTCCTCGCCGTGCCCGGAGTACGGCCGGAGCAGGCCGACGGATTCGCGCGGGCGCTGCTGGGAGCGGCGTGCGGCCCCGGGGACGAGCGCCGGGCCGCCGCGCTGGTCGGCTGGCTGCTGGAGCGGGCCGCGCTCCAGGGCCACACCGCGCTGGAGGCGTCGTCGGTGCGCCGCGCGCTGGCCGAGCACGCGGTGCCCGAGCCCGACGAGGCCGTGGAGCACGCCGTCGCCGCAGGCGCGGTGCTGCTCTTCCAGGACGGCCCGGAAGAGGGCCCGGGGGGCCCGGAGGGCGCGGAGACCGAGGACGGCGCGTCGCAGGACGCGGACCCGGCCGGGGCGGCGCCGGTGCCGGTGCCGTTCCTGCTGGGGCTCGACCGCTACGCCCTCGCGGAGGAGAGCCTCGCCGACGGACTCGCCCGGCTGGTCAAGACCGGTCCCGACGCCTCGTGGGAGGAGGCCGCGACGGCCGCCCCCTCGTCCTCGGCCGCCGAGCTGATCCGCGCGGCCTCGGGGCACGGGCTCGTCCTGCACACCGGCGGCGAGGCGGCCCGCGCCGAGCCGGCCGCGCTGGCCGAGGCGGCCCGCGCGCTCGGGGTGCGCGCCGTCCTCGCGGTCCACGGCGAGAACGGCCGCGGCAGGCTGGACACGGAGGCCGTCACGGTCGCCGGGCTGCTCGCCGGTACGGAGGGCCCCGGGCGGGACGAGGACGGCCGGTTCGCCCTCGGCCTCCTGGTGGTGCTGGACGCGCCGCAGCTCGATGTGGAGACGGCGGCGCTGCTCGTCGAGTCCCTGCCGGACGGTGCCCGGCTGGTGCTCAGCGGGGATCCCGGGGTCCTGTGGTCGGCGGGCGCGGGCCGGGTGTTCGCCGATCTGCTGGCCGCCCGTGTGTGCCCGCAGATCGCCTCCCGTACGCCCGACCCGGGCCCGGTCGGCGAGCTGGTCTCCGGCATCGGCGTCGGCGAGCTGAACCAGGTGGAGGCTCCGGGCAGGGAAGTGGTGATCGTTCCGGTGCGGGACGCGGGCGAGGCGGTGCACCGCACGGTGCAGTTGGTCGCCGAGTCGGTGCCGCGCGCCTTCGGGACGGCCGCCGGGGAGACACAGGTGATCACCGTGGGCCATGGCGGAGCGGCCGGTACGCGCGCGCTCAACACGGCCCTCAAGCAGCGGCTCAATCCCGGCCCGGGCCGGTTCGGCGGCTTCGACCCGGGCGACAGGATCGCCTATGCGCCCTCGCCCGGCAGGACGCTCCAGGGCGCCGTGGTCTCGGCGGACCAGGACGGGCTGCGGCTCGACTGCGAGGGCGGGGAGGTCATGGTCCCCAGGGAGCGTGTCGAGTCGGCCGTACGGCACGGCTGGGCCCTCACCGCGCACCAGGCGGCGGGGATGCGCTGGCCGGCCGCGGTCGTGGTGCTTCCCGGTGACGCCGCCCAGGGGCTGAGCCGCCCCTGGGTCTACACGGCCTTCGGCCGGGGCGAGCGGCATCTCTCCGTGGTCCACGGTGTCGACCAGGCCCTGCCGCACGCGGTGGCCACGATCCCGTCCCAGGAGCGCACCACCCGGCTCCGCCCGCTGATCGAGGGCCTGCTGACACCGGCGGCACAGCACCCGTAGCGCCGAGGCGGCCAGGACGGGCGGCACAGGACAGGCCGTGACCGGACACGGGACAGGGCGTGACCGTGGGACTGGGCGCGACCGTGGGGCTCGCGTGATCTCCCCGCGCCGGACGGGCTGGATGCTCAGCCCGTCCGGACCCCCGGCGGCCGTCCGGCGCCCTTCAGCGACCCCGGCCGCCGCTCGGGCGCCCTGTGCCAGCGCCGCCGGTCGGGCGTCCCGTGCCGCCGGTCAGGCGTCCTGCTCCTCCATGTCGTCCAGATCCGCGTCGAGATCGTCCTCGTCGAAGACGGCACTCACATCGAAGCGGCAGACCACCTGCTGCGGGTCGGCCTGGTCGAAGGGGGCACTCAGCCACTCCCCCGGTTCGGGCAGATCGTCGGCCGCCGACACCCAGAGGGTCGAATCGCCCTCTTCGAGTCCGAATTCCTTGTGCCGGGACGCGATCTCGTCCGGCTCGTACTCGCCGAAGAGCACGCCGAGAGCGGCATGCACACTGCCGCCCACCACACCGCCGGTGCCGGTGTCGCCGTCCACATCGGCGATGCGCTGTGCTTGTGCGAGCAGCCGCTGCGGCTCGACCACCGCGTAGTCGCGCCGGATCAGCACACTGAGGGCGTTCGGCTCCTCCGGACCCCTGTACGGCGGAAGCGAGTCGTCCGGATCCGGGATCTCGAAGGGGGTGACTTCGTCGTACCGGTGGTAGAGCCGCTCGTCGTAGACCTCGGCCGCGACGGCGAGGGCATTGAACGCCTCGGAGACCGCCGGATCGTCCTCACCCGTGCGGTGTTCGACCGCCGCTAGATGGCGGTCCAGGGCTACCTTGACCGCCTCGGCGGCGGCGCGTACCTCGGCAGCGGTGGGCTGCGCAGCATCAGACATAGTGCAGACGCTATCCGTACCTGGCCTCTGCCCGCACAATAGATGCGATGCCGGAATACGAATTTGTCGACGTGTACGTGCCGCGCGGGGTCTCCCGCAAGGAAGCGGCCCGTCTGCTCACCGACCACGCCGAGTACGGGCACTGGGAATTGGACCGCCTGAGCCTGCACCGGGACGGCAGTCGCAGAGTGCGGCTGCGCCGGCGCATCATCCGCCAGGTACGCGCCACCTGGTGAGTACGGCGGAACGGGCCCCGCTGACGCGAGGCCCGCCCGTGATCCGTACCCGACCGCCGTAGGTGCCGTCCGTACGCGTCCGATTACGCGGCGGAGCGGGCGCGGCGGTAGATGAGGCTGCCCGCGATCAGGAGCCCCGCGCCCACCGGAACGGCGATCCCGAGCGCACCCGCCCCGGTCCGGGCGAGCGTCTCGGTGCCCGCGGGCCGTACGACCGTCTGCGGCTCGGGCGCGTTCGGCGACGGCGGGATCGCGCGCACCTGGATCGGCTTGCCCGGCTCGCTCGGCTCACCCGGGGTGACGGGCCTCTCGGGCCGCTCCGGCCCGGCTGGCGGCGCGACGGGCGAATCGTCGGCGCAGCCGTTGCCCATGGCGGGGTTGAGCAGGCCGCCGATGGAGACGCTGTTCCCGCAGGCGTTCACGGGGATGTCGATCGGCACCTGGACCGTGTTGCCGGAGCCGACGCCGGGCGAGTTCGCGGAACCGCCCTCCGCGTGGGAACCGCCGGCGGGCGCGGTGTGTGCGGCGCCCGGGTGCGATCCGCCGTGATGCGATCCGCCCTGGTTCGGACCGCCCTGATGCGATCCGCCGTGGTGCGGGCCACCGCCCTGCGGTGAGGTGTGCGGGCCGCCGCCGTGACCGCCGGACGACGGGCCGCGCCCATTGGCGCAGCCGTTGCCGAACGCCGGGTTGAGCACCCCGACGACATCCACGGTGTTGCCGCACACATTGACCGGTACATGCACCGGAACCTGCACGGTGTTCCCGGACAGCACGCCCGGAGATTTCGCCGCGGTTCCCTCGGCTCCCGAGTCCGCGTGCGCGTGGCCGCCGCCGAGCGCGAGCACGCTGCCCGCGGCCGCCATGGTGATCAGGCCTTTGCGCGTGACCTGTCGCATTGCTTGGATCCCTGCCTTCTGCCTTCCGGGACTGCCCTGGGCATCGGTGCCGGGGCAGGATGCCCAGCGGCCCCGGAGTGCATGGCGCGCACTCCGGGGCCGCCCGGGCTCAGACCCTCACGGGTGAGAGATACGTCGTCACTTGTTGATGCAGACGTTGCCGAAGGCGGGGTTCAGCAGCCCGATCACCGAGATCGTGTTGCCGCACACATTCACCGGCACGTGGATGGGGGCCTGGATGACATTGCCCGAGACCACACCGGGAGAGTTCACGGCGGCACCCTGGGCGTCGGAGTCGGCGACAGCCATACCCGCGCCCGCGAGCACCAGGCCACCCGTGACGGCCGCGGCGGCGACGATCTTCTTGATCATTATTTCCTCCTTGTTGGCAAGCGCGGCCCCAACCGCGGGCCGCAACACCTGTAACGAGGAGGAACCAATGAGGCTACGAGCGTATGGTCGCATTCACTCCTTTCAGTCAAATACGCACGCGCTGCCGATTGTTGAGAGTCCTGTGCCCACTCCCGGCCGACTCTCCGCCGGCCGTCGTGTCAGCTCTGATCGATGAAACGGTCGAGTACGCGAACACCGAACTTCAGTCCGTCCACCGGCACTCGCTCGTCCACACCGTGGAACATCCCGGCGAAGTCCAGCTCCGGCGGAAGCTTGAGCGGCGCGAAACCGAAACCGCGGATCCCGAGATCGTCGAAGGACTTGGCGTCGGTGCCGCCGGAGAGCATGTACGGAACGGCCCGCGCGATCGGGTCCTCGGCCAGGAGCGCGCTCTGCATGGCGTCCACCAGGCTCCCGTCGAAGCTCGTCTCCAGGGCCTTGTCGGAGTGCACGTCCTCGCGCCTGACCCGGGGGCCGAGGATCCGGTCGAGGTCGGCCAGGAACTCCTCCTCGTACCCCGGCAGGAAGCGGCCGTCGACATGGGCGGTGGCCTGGCCGGGGATCACGTTCACCTTGTAGCCGGCGCCGAGCATGGTGGGAGCGGCGGAGTTGCGCAGGGTCGCGCCGATCATCTTCGCGATCCCGCCGAGCTTGGCGAGCGTGCCCTCCATGTCCTCCGGGTCGAGCGGGACGCCCAGCGCGTCGGACAGCTCGTCCAGGAAGGACCGTACGGTCTTGGTCATCCTCACCGGCCACTGGTGGCGGCCGAGCCGGCCCACGGCCTCGCAGAGCTCGGTGATCGCGTTGTCGGTGTTGGTCATCGAGCCGTGTCCGGCGGTGCCCTCGACCGTCAGCCGCATCCAGTGCATGCCCTTCTGCGCCGTCTCGATCAGATACAGCCGCAGATTCTCGTTGACGGTGAAGGAGAAGCCGCCGACCTCGCTGATCGCCTCCGTGACGCCTTCGAAGAGATCGGGGTGGTTGTCGACCAGATACCGCGCGCCGTACGTGCCGCCCGCCTCCTCGTCGGCGAGAAAGGCCAGCACGATGTCGCGCGGGGGCTTACGGCCGCTGCGCAGCCTGTCCCGTACGACGGCGAGGGTCATGGCGTCCATGTCCTTCATGTCGACGGCGCCGCGGCCCCACACACAGCCGTCGGCGATCTCGCCCGAGAACGGGTGGTGCGTCCAGTCGTCGGCGTTGGCGGGGACGACATCGGTGTGGCCGTGGATGAGCAGGGCGGGCCTGGAGGGATCCTCGCCCTCGATCCGGGCGACGGTCGAGGCGCGGCCCTTGTGGGACTCGAAGATCCGGGGTTCGAGGCCCACCTCGGCGAGCTTCTCGGCGACATATTCGGCGGCGGCCCGCTCCCCCGGTCCGGAGTGGTCGCCGTAGTTGCTGGTGTCGATCCGGATCAGATCGCGGCAGAGGTCGACGACCTCGTCCTCGCCGGAGACGGTCCTGCCCGCGTTCGACTCACTCACGCTGCTCACTCCCACGGTCGGTGCTGGTGGTCCCCTCATACTCCCGTGTACGGCCCCCGCACCCCAAGGCGGTTCCCCGCCCGACATACGTCCGTCACACGGGGCGGGCTGCGACGGCCGTGATCGAGCACCGCTGATTGTTTGCTATGGTTTTCCACGTCGGAACGGCCCCGGGCCGCCCGGCAGACACCTCGTCCGGGTGGCGGAATGGCAGACGCGCTAGCTTGAGGTGCTAGTGTCCTTTATCGGGCGTGGGGGTTCAAGTCCCCCCTCGGACACGAACCATTACCCTACGGGGTGATGCGCAAGTAGTGACCAGGTCCGGACAGAGGTTCGCCTCTGTCCGGACCTGGTGTTTTCCGGGATGGTGGGTGCCCTGTATGCCGAGGCCGCGGTTTGTGCAGTTTCTTACGGGCGCGAGACAGCCGTGAACGCACCGTCCCGACGGGGACGCCCCGTGTCCGGGCCGCCGTGGCGTAGTCGGGACCCGACCAGACGCACAACGCGACCACCTTCCGCTCCGGGCCTCGCAGCCGGGACAGCGCCTCCCGAAGCCGGGTGATCCGGTCGGCGTCGTCGATGCGGCCGACCAGTTCCTCGGCGAAGTCCGGGAAAGCCTCTTCGCGCGGAAGCCGCCCGACGGCGGCCTCGTGACGCCGGGCGGCACGACGGGTGTTCCTCGCGGTGTTGGTCGCGACCCCGAGCAGCCACGGGCGCAAGGACCCACCGTCCGGATCGACCGACTCCCGCGGCCGCCACGCCTCAAGGAAAGCCAGGGACAGTACGTCCTCGGCCACCGACCAGTCCCCGGTCAGCCGGAAGGCGTGGTTGTACACCGCGGGCGCAGTCGTCGAAGAGAGCCCCGAACGCCTCCGGGTCTCCCGCCCGTATCCGGGCACGCATACTCAGGTCCATACCCTCGAACTGTCCGCTCGGCCAGGGTGAGTTCCCGGGAAGCCGCGCGCGGGCCGCAGGGGGTGACACGCCCCGCGGCCCGCCGTGATGTCAGGGGGACCAGGTCAGATAGAGCAGGGCGAGGAGTTCGCCGTTCTCGTTCAGGGCTTTGAGGGTGGACACGCTGTTGTCGGCCACAGGGAACACCATCACGTTGGCTCCGGAGTCCGGATCGGTCACCTCGTCGAACCAGGGACCTCGGCGGGAAAGGACCCCGGTGGACAGCGTCGACTCCTTGAACCTCACGAGGGATTCGACGGGCATGTTCCGTTCGGCTCTGTCGCTCCACAGGCACGCGTATCCATCGATACGCAGAGCGGAGGACTCGTCGAAATCCCAGGTCGAATCGGCGAGTTCGTCGGCGGCGGCGAGGGCGACGAACAACGTGGTCACGTAGTACCGCGCCCGGCCCGAGTCTTCTCCCAGATCGACACTTCCCGCGTAGACCGGGTGAACGCCGGGCTTCACTTCGAAACTGTCGATCCCGGAACCGGCGCATTCCGGAGTGGACCAGTTCAGATCGCCGTCGACCACCACCAGATCGCCCGCCCGGTCGATCCATCCGGGCCCCGGACCGCAGAGCGATTCCAGCTCCAGTTCGGTCCAGCTCTTCCTGATGAACTCCGGAACGAAAACATCCATGTCCATGCGACATACCTGCCAGATCGTCAGAAACAGCTCCGGTCCGGCCCACGACGGGCCGGACCGGAGCTGCTCTACTCGGAGTGTGCGGTCGAGAAGTACGTACGCGCCGTCGGCAGGAACATCAGCACGACGGCACCGGCGATCAGGACGACCGGACTGACACCGACGACAAGATCGTAGACGCCGCCGGCGGTGGCCTCCGGCTGATATTCGTCGGAGCTCACGCTGTTGACCAGAACGAACAGCAGGAGGGCGCCGACGGCGGTGATCGCGTTCCGCGCCCATGTCCGCCCCCGGCGCATGGCCAGGGCGAAAAACAGCAGCAGGGCGGTGGTGACCACCGTGAATCCGGCGGACAGGGCGGTCTGCCGGATCGCTCCGTCCTCCCCCGTCTCGCCACGCATTTGATCGAATCCCGAGGGAGAGATGACGAATGTGTCCAGCACCCACGAGACCGGGCTCAGGGCAATCGCCACGAGGAAGAGCAGAAAGGCCGCCTCCACCTCCCTGGGGCGTATCTCGTTTCGGTTCATCAATGCCTTCGTCGTCATGGTGTCCTATGGTCTGGGCGGTCCCGGCCCGTGGTCGTCACGAGTACGTCCGGACCCGCTCCGCGATGCCCTTCTTGATGGTCACCTCGACGCGCAGGTTGCCTGCCTTCGCAGCGTCGTCGAGCTCATCCGGCGTGCACTTCTCGGCCTCCGGGGTCTCGGGGTCCCCGCAGATCTCCCCGCCGATGATCTCGGTGTCGGCGGCGACCCAGAAGGCTCGTTCCCCGACCCGCAGCTTGCCGGGCGCCCAGAAGGTCAGCTCGCCGTGGAACGTACCGTCGGCGCCGGGGGCGTCGGGGTTGTCGACGGGGCCGTTCTCCGTACCGCTGCCGGGGGCGTCATCGGCTCCGCCGTCCGAACCGGAACCCGGATCCGCTTCGGAGTCCGTACCCGAACCGGAATCCGTACCCGAGCCGGAGTCGCTACCCGCGCTGGACTCCTTACCCGCGCTCGGGCTCTCGCTCCCGCCACCCGAACCCGCGTCGGAGTCGCCCTTCTCGTCGGCACCGGCACTCGCGGCGGGACTGGAACCGCTCCCGGAACCGTCGGCGGCGGAGTCGGGACCGCATCCCGTGAGGAACAGGCCCGTGGTGGTCAGAAAGGCCAGAGCGGCGAGCGTGCGGGTGCGCGTACGGGTGGATCGCATGGAAGTGCCCTTTCGGCGTTGTTCGTTGGTGAGTGGCAACGCCGCGCCCCTGTCCGGGCCGCGGCGTTGCCGTAAGGAAGTCCTGGTGGCCGCGATGGGGTCGGTCAGCCGACCGGAGCGATCCGCCGCGACGCCTCGGCGTCGTCCTGGCCCGGCTGAAGCGCCACCTGGAGGTGCGGGCCCGTCCGGCGATCGCGCCGCGTGGCGAGCAGCGTGCCGGCGAGGGCGACCTGTACCCCCAGGACGCATGCCTGGGTCAGCGGGGACTCGACGGTCAGCACGGCCATGGTCGCGTTGAAACCGAGATGGACCGCGACGGCCGCCGCGACTCCGGCACACTCGTACGCGTAACCGGTCAGCAGGGCCACGGGGAAGACGCTGAGCGAGAACATCAGGCCGCTCCAGCTCAGCAGCCCGAGCTCCGCCTGGACGGTTCCCTCGATGAAGAACAGCGGCAGATGCCAGACCGCCCAGACGGCACCCAGCAGGAGTCCGGCCCGAAGCCGGCTCATGGACGCACGCAGACGGGGATACGCGGTGCCGCGCCAGCCGGGCTCCTCGGCCACCGGACCGCCGATCAGCATACTGACGAAGAACGGCACGATTCCGCCGACGCTCGAAATCAGTTCCTTGCCCTCGCTCAGGCTCACCGTGGCGTCACCGAGGAAGTCGGCGAGGAACGCGCCCGCCACCACGGACGCCGAAGTCAACGCCAGCAGGGGCAGCACCCACAACAGGCGTACGCCCTGCCGGAATCTCACCGTATGAACGGGTACGGGCTCCCCGCGGCGGACGCGGCGCACCCGTACCGCGATCGCGCCGAACACCGGGCCGAAGCCACCGAGCAGAAAGGGAATGGCGGTGGGGGAACTCGTCGGCGATCCGCCGAGTGTGATCACGATCAGCCAGAAGGTCCAGGTCGTCGCGAAGGTGACAGCGAAAAAGAGGCCGAGGCCGCTTCGCCGACCCTGAACGCCGTCGGCCTCGACCTGCCGCGGCGCTTCGCCACTCCCGGTGAGTCCGCCTCCGCTTTTCTGCTGGAACATCTGAACTGCCCTTTCCACTGAGGTGCTCTCCGCGCCATGTCCACGACGCCACGCACGGCGAAAGCCCGGCACACCGGGCGCAGGGCCAGGCGGTCGGCCGGGTGCCGGCTGCCACCACGGAAGATCTCTTCGGCGCGGTGGGAGTGCCGCGGAATCACAGGCGACCCGTGGGTCGATTCTGAGGTGGGGCCGCATTCGCCAGGAGCGGTGCGCGCCTTTGTTGCCTTCCGGTACAGGCGAGTGTGCCCTCGTGACCTGCGGCGACACGGTGGCGGGCGACCGGGCGGGCGTCGCCCTGTCGTACCTCGCGAACCTCGGCGTGCCACAGGACCCCACGCGGAATCGCGGCGTGCGAGTTGTACGGGTGCCGGGATGCCCATGGCTCAGGGTCTGCTGGACGACAGTGAGCGTGCCGACCAGTGGGTGCCGCATCTCATGTGCCGCGACGGTGCATGCCTTGATCCGATGGTCGCCCCACATCGACGCGACCTCGGCATCTCTCAAAGCCGTGACTTCAGCAGACAACCGTGCACGGACATAACAGTCGCGGCCCACCGGATTCCCGCATCCCGCGCGGCGGGCCTTTCCCGGTAAGCGTTTCGTGCTGACAGGACTGTTCCGAGCCTGACCGGTGACGAGCCGTCGATGACAATGTCACGCAGTCAATTGCCCTTCAGTCCACAGCACGCTGTACGGAAGGGCCGTGTTCGGACCGAAGCGCATACGAAGCACGGTCGGAGAACGTCGGCTTTCGGCTCCGGCGGCGGCTGTCACCCCAGCCGCCGGCGGATCGGACCTCAACCAGCAGCTTCGAACAACGGGCCTCTGACCAGGGAAAACGACGGAAGCCGGCGCTGTGCGCTCCTGGAGGACCGACGGTGATCAGCCTGGTCGCCGTCCAGGACGAAAGCTTCTGTCCCCCATCGCGCGGACGTCGATGTGCCGTTGAACGGCGCGGGCGGACGTATCAATCGTCACCTACGATCTCCTTCGGTCAAGAAGCCTCACCGAAGGCTCCGTCCCTCCTGACAAACCTCGGACTCGAACCGACCACGTTCAATCGGAGTCAATTCCCGCGATGGAAGACACGGAAATAACCGACCGGCCTCGTGACCGCATATCACTCCATGTGCACGAGTGGTCTGAATTCTCGATCGGCAGTGAAAAGGAATCGGGCGGAACGCATCGCCCGGGGAGCGGATGCGGGGATCTCCACGTGCATTCCGAAGGATTGTCCGGGTTCGACCACCGCTTCTCGCGACGGCGCATTCATCTCACTCGGCCGCTGCCCATGTCCGATCGCCCGAACGGCTTGGCGTCCGCCTCGGCCCGATCGACCGCACGCGAGGGCAGCGGCGCGTGAAGAGGAAAGGCGATCCGCTGTCCGTGGTGGCGATGGTGGTCACCGTTGTCTCCATCTCGGCCACCGCCCCCCTGACCGCCTCCGGCACCGCCGCCCCGCTCGCCATGGCCTTCTGGCGCAACTGCCTGGGCTTCGTCGTACTCGGGCCTCTCCTGCTGTTGCTGCGACGCCGCGAGGTGGTGCGTGTGACGCGCGGCGAGCGCACCCTCCTGCGCCGAGAGCAGTGGCGGCCCTTGTTCTTCGGCTTCCTCGCAGCCACGGCGCTCGCCCTCCACTTCGCGGCGTTCATGACGAGTACCCGGCTCACCTCGGTCGCCATGTCCACCGCCCTCGTCGCCACCCAGCCCGTCTGGCAGGCCCTCATCGCCGCGGGCCAGGGCGCCCGGACGTCGAGGAGAACATGGACGGGTCTCACGCTCGCCGTCGTGGGCGCGGCCGCGGCCGC
>NZ_MAUD01000404.1 GCF_001700515.1 Streptomyces lushanensis | reverse complement strand
GGAGGCCGCCGTCGTCAGCGGGGCTCCCGGGGTGGTGACCGCGTTCACCGTCTTGAAGTCCGCGCGGGCCCGCTTGGCGGTGAGCGTCACCGTCACATAGCCGCGGCGGCCGTTGTAGAACCTCATGTGCGGATTGGCCGTCATGAGGGTCGACCAGTTGGCCGGGCGCTCCTCGCCGTCCCTGCCGCTGGAGATCGACGTCGCCACGATCTCCGTGCCGAGCGTGCGCGACCTCGGGTTGTTCCAGTCCTTCTTGATGTCGTACGCGTAGGCGGTGTGCACATCGCCGGTCAGGACCATGAAGTTCTTGACGCCGGCCGCCTCCACACCGTTCAGCAGCCGCTGCCGCGACGCCGGATAGCCGTCCCACGAGTCCATCGACAGCTTGAAGTCCGGAGTCGTGAGATTGCGGCGCTGCGAGAAGGTCACCTGCTGCGGTACGACGTTCCAGGTGGCCGCCGACTTCTTCCAGCCGTCCAGCAGCCAGCGCTCCTGGACCTCGCCGGTCAGGGTGCGCGACGGGTCCTCGGACTCCGGGCCCGGTGTCTGCCAGCCGTCGCCGTACGCCTGGTCCGAGCGGTACTGCCGGGTGTCCAGGATGTCGAACCGCGCCAGCCGCCCGAAGTCCAGCCGCCGGTACAGCTTCATGTCGGGTCCCTGGGGCCGCTGCGGGAGGCGCAGCGGCTGGTTCTCCCAGTACGCGCGGTACGCCGACGCCCTGCGCAGCAGGAACTCCTCCGGCGGGACGTCGTTCTCGGGCGTGTCACCCGCGTAGTTGTTCTCCGTCTCGTGGTCGTCCCACGTCACGACGAACGGATGGGCGGCGTGCGCGGCCCGCAGATCCGGGTCCGACTTGTAGAGGCCGTACCGCAGCCGGTAGTCCTCCAGCGTCGTCGTCTCACGGTTGAAGTGCGCGGGCAGCCGCGGCTCCGGGTAGTTGCGCGCGCCTCCGACGGCGCTCACGGCGTACTCGTACAGATAGTCGCCGAGGTGGAAGACCACGTCGAGGTCCTCCTGCGCGAGATGCTTGTACGCGGTGAAGTAGCCGTCGTGGTACGCCTGGCAGGAGACGGCGGCGAACCTCAGATCGTTGACACGGGCGCCGTGCGCGGGCGCGGTACGCGTACGGCCGACCGGACTGATCCAGTTGCCCACGCGGAAGCGGAAGTAGTACACGCGGTCCGCGCCCAGGCCCGGCACGTCGACATGGACGCTGTGATGGAACTCCGGGTGCGCGTCGGCCTCTCCGCGCTTGACGATCCGCGTGAAGCGGGCGTCCTGCGCCAACTCCCAGCGTACGGAGACCCGGTTGGGCGGCAGTCCGCTGTCGGGCTCGTAGGGGTGCGGTGCCAGCCGTGTCCAGAGCAGAACGCCGTCGGGACGCGGATCACCGGAGGCGACACCGAGGGTGAACGGGTCCTCGGTGATCTTCCTGGCGTCCAGTTGGGCCGCGCCCGCGATGCCCGCGGTCGGCAGATTGACGGCGAAGGCCAGCGCGGCGGCGGCAGCGGTACCGGTGAGGAACCGGCGCCTGCCGAGATGCGCGGCGGCTGCCCTCAGTTCGGGTGAATGCGTTCCCGCTGTGATGGACGGAGTCGTCGACGTTCGCTGTACGGGTACGCCCTGTACGGGTACGCGCGGTCCCGTTCCCAGTGTCCGGCGGTGAAAAGGTGTCATGTGCCCCTCCCCTGACGGCGGCTGTCACCTGGAATTCCACTCGGGGGCGAAGACGCCCTGTTGTCGGGTACACAACATGCACATGGCGAAGCAATGGAGATGGAGATCCGTGTGCCTCGCCAAGTTGTACCTCACGTACGCTGCGTGGCCATGGACGCCATGCGGAGGACCGACAGCAACCGGAGAACTGCCGTGGTGACGGGGGCCGGTTCCGGTATCGGCCGCGCGGTCGCGGTGGCCCTGAGCGCGGCGGGCTGGTCGGTGGTGCCGGCCGGACGGCGCGTCGAGACGCTGGAGGAGACGGCGGCGGCGATGAGCGCGCGCGGCGCGGGACCGGGCGGCGTAGGACCGGGCGACGCACCGGAGGACGTACTGACCGTACGGACGGACGTGTCCCAACCGGCCGACGTGGACGCCCTGTTCGCCGCCGTACGCGAGCGGTACGGACGGCTCGACCTGCTCTTCAACAACGCGGGCACCTTCGGGCCGGGAGGCATCGCGCTGGAGGATCTGCCGCTGTCCGCCTGGCAGAAGGTCGTGGACACGAACCTGACGGGCGCGTTCCTCTGCGCGCAGGCGGCGTTCCGGCTGATGAAGGCCCAGAACCCGCAGGGCGGGCGGATCATCAACAACGGCTCGGTCTCGGCGCACGCGCCACGGCCCGACTCGGTCGCGTACACCGCGACGAAGCACGGTATGACCGGCCTCACCAAGTCGCTCTCCCTGGACGGCCGTCGGTACCGCATCGCCTGCGGCCAGATCGACATCGGCAACGCGGCGACCGACATGACGGAACGTATGCGGCGCGGTGTGAAGCAGGCGAACGGCGAACTCGCGGTGGAGCCGGTGATGGACGTGTCGGACGTGGCCATGACGGTGCTGCACATGGCGGAACTGCCGCTGGAGGCGAACGTGCAGTTCGCGACGGTGATGGCGACGACGATGCCGTACGTGGGAAGAGGCTGAGGCGGCCCGTCCGGCGCTTGAGGCCCGTGGCACGGCGACCGTCGCCGTGCGGCCCGCCGACCGAGGACGGACCGGCGGCCGGGCGGGACGCACCACCGGGAACGGACCGGCGGCCGAGGGGGCCGACGGCCGGGCGGACCGCCGTACCCCCGGGAATGCGCCGGGGTGTCCGAGCCGTTGGGGCGGATATGAGCCAGCATCCCGCGCCCACGCCCGCGCCCGGCCGTACGGCCCCCGCCGAGGTCCTCCGGTACACCGCCTTCTCCGCCGACCCCGACGGCGGCAACCCGGCCGGTGTCGTCCTGGACGCGTCCGGGCTCACGGACGACGAGATGCTCGCGATCGCCGCGCGGGTGGGGTACAGCGAGACCGCGTTCCTGACCGCGCCGCCGGAGGGGCTCGGCGAGCCGGGCCGCGCGTTCACCGTCCGCTACTTCAGCCCCAAGGCGGAGGTCCCCTTCTGCGGGCACGCCACCATCGCCACCGCCGTGGCGCTGGCCGAGCGCGTGGGCCCCGGTGACCTGGTCTTCGCGACCCGCGCGGGCACCGTACCGGTGACGGTCACGGCCGCAGGCGAGGACGGCGCGCCCCGGGCCACGCTCACCAGCGTCGTACCGTACGTCGCCGACGCGGACGAGCCGGACGTACAGGAGGCGCTCGCCGCCCTCGGCTGGCCGGCCGGCGATCTGGACCCGGCCCTGCCGCCCCGTATCGCCTTCGCGGGAGCCCGCCACCTCGTCCTCGCCGCGGCAGGCCGGGAACGCCTGGCGGACCTCTCGTACGACTTCCAGCGGCTCGAAACGCTGATGCGCCGCAGGGATCTGACGACTCTTCAGCTCGTCTGGCGCGAATCCCCGGCGGTCTTCCATGTCCGCGACCCGTTCCCGGTGGGCGGTGTCGTCGAGGACCCGGCGACGGGCGCCGCGGCGGCGGCCTTCGGCGCGTACGCCCGCGAACTCGGCCTCGTACCCGAGGAGTCGACCCTCACCCTCCACCAGGGAGACGACATGGGCCGCCCCGGAGTCCTGACGGTGGAACTACGAACCGACGACCCCCGCATCCGGGTGAGCGGCACGGGCGCCCGTATCCCGAAGGGCTGAACCGCAGCGGTGTCCGGGGGTTTTCCTTTGAAGACTCTGGCGAGACGAGTACACCCCCCCTCCGGCTTCGGCCGTGAGGGGGCGCTCCCTTGCGTTCCACGAGCCTTGGCGGTCTTGACCGAGGAACCCCTCTTGAGTGACGGTCGTAGAAGCCTGTAGAAGCCAGAGGATCGGGGAAAACCATGACGTTACGGTTCATCGCGAAGGACCCGAATACCAACGGGGACAACTGCCCGACCGTGTGGGTGGACTAGAAGACCGGGGACTTCGTCCTCCAGGGGTGGAAGGCGGACGAGGAGACGGAGCGGGAGTGCGTGCGGACAGGCGGCATCCCGGACACCGAAGCGGTCGTCCGGCTGCCCGCCCGCATGGTGGCCGCGATCAGGGAGGCGTGTGATGTCGCAGACGGTTCCGCCGTTCGCTGAGCTGCTGGCCCGCTGCCGTCGCAGCGCCATCCACCTGGAGACCCGTGACACCTACGGAGTCGCCGACGAGGACGAGGACTTCGCCGCCTGGAGAGCCGGCCACCGGCACACGCCGGAGAACCGGGACGCGTGGTGGAACTCCTTCCACTCCTCCGTGGCCGAGGCGGTGGGCCGTGGCATGCAGGTGCGCCGGGCCCGAGTGGTCTCCGAACCGCTGTCGGAGTACGTGCGCTACGAGCACTCCTGTACGTTCCAGAACGTCATGGCGGGAGAGGAGGTCCGATGGCTTCCGCGACGTCTGGCCTCGGACCTGCTGCTCCCCGGCAATGACCTGTGGCTCTTCGACACCGATCTGATCCGCTTCGGCTTGTTCTCCGGTGAAGGCGCCTTCGTCGGCCACACCCTCAGCGAGGACCCCGACGTGATCAAGAACGTCTCCGAGGCGTTCGAGGCCATCTGGGACCGAGCCGTTCCGCACGAGCGCTACACCGTCTGAGCGAGGAATGACCGAGTCACCGACAGCCGCCGTACAAGCTGCCCGGCGCCAGCTCGCCACCCGCCTCCGGGAGATCCGCACTGAGGCGGGGCTGACGGCCACCGAGCTTGCACGACGGCTGGACTGGTATCCCTCGAAGGTCTCGCGCATCGAACACGCCCGGACCCCACCGGCGACATCCGACATCAGGGCCTGGTGTGCGGCCTGCGACGCCAACGGCGCGGTGGAGGACCTGGTGGCCTCCGCCCAGTCGGCGGACTCCATGTACCTGGAATGGCGGCGCGTGCAGCGCACCGGGCTGCGGCACCTCCAGGAGTCGCGGGTCGAGCTGTACGAGCGCACCCGCCTGTTCCGGGTGTACTGCTCCACCGTGGTCCCCGGGCTCCTCCAGACACCCTCGTACGCGACCGCGCTCCTGGACAACATCTCCCGCTTCCACAGCACGCCGAACGACGTGACCGAGGCCGTGGAGGCACGTATGAGGCGCTCCCGGGTGCTGTTCGTGAACGGGAACCGTTTCTCCGTGCTGGTGGAGGAGTCGGTGCTCAGGTACCGGATCGGTGACGCCGAGACCATGGCCGGACAACTGGGCTACCTGCTCACGCTGATGTCCCTGCCATCGGTCAGTCTGGGCGTGATCCCCTTCTCCGCCGAACGCCCGACCTGGCCCCTGGAGACCTTCAACGTCTTCGACGACGCCCGGGTCCATGTCGAGCTGCTGTCCGCGGCCGTGAAGATCACGGCCCCGGGCGAGGTCGAACAGTACGTCAGAGCCATCAAGTCAATGGCCGATTCGGCGGTGTACGGAAGCGCGGCCCGTGAGTTGATCACGGACGCCCTTGCCCATCTGGGGTAGGCCGCATAGAAAACCGTAGAAAATTGTGGAGGTGTCACCCGTGCCTTCCCTACGGTCGCAGCACACCGCTTGCCGTCTGGTCGCCCCGCTTCTCCGAACTGGTCTGTGACGCACGGTCGGCGGCCTTCCCTGATCGTTCGACAGCGGACGAGGTCCCGATGCCAGTGACCGCCACACCCCGCCCCACCGGGCATCCCGGGTACTCCCAGACCCTTCCCCGTGAGCCGGAGAGCGCGGCGGTCGCCCGGGAGCTCGTGCGTACCGCCCTGGGCGCTTGGGGTCTGGAGGACCGTATCGACGACGCCACGGTGGTCGTCACCGAGCTGGTCTCGAACGCCGTGGACCACGGCCGCTTCGCGTCGATTCGCGTGATCGTCTCGCGTCCCACGGACAACCGGGTCCGCCTCGGGGTCGTCGACCGCTCGAAGGCCGTCCCGATGATGCGGACGGACTTCGACGGCGACCAGATCCGTGGCCGGGGGCTGGTGATCGTCGACTCCCTCACCGAGCGCTGGGGCACCGACCTCTACAACTGGGGCAAGCAGGTCTGGGGAGAGATGCGGGTGGAGGCATGACGGCCAAGAAGCCCTGGATGCCCGCGAGGCGCCCGGGCACTTCTGAGAGGGTCGGGGCGTCGCCTGCTGGAAGGCACGTGGCCCATGACCTCGCGGTCGTTTTGGCGCGCTACTTCCGTCGCGGCTGGCGCAGTCCCGCGACCAGCAGGTCGACCATGCGGCGGGCGTCGTAGCGCGGGTCGCGTTCGGCGCCGATGCAGAGGTTCCCGACGCCGCGCATGAGCGCGAGGGCGTCCACGTCGGAGCGGATTTCACCGGCGGCGACCGCGGCGTCGAGCAGCTGGGCGCACACGGGTACGAGGCGGTCGAGGAAGTAGGCGTGCAGCGTGTCGAAGCCGGCGTTGTCGGACTGGAGCACGGCGGCGAGTCCGTGCTTGGTGACCAGGAAATCGACGAAGAGGTCGATCCATCGCGCCAGCGCGGCGTGCGGCGTCGGGCCGGCCGCCAGCAGGGCGGGACCGGCCTCGGCGCAGGCCTCCACCTGGTGCCGGTAGACGGCGATGATGAGATCCGCCCGTGTCGGGAAGTGGCGGTAGATCGTGCCGACCCCGACACCGGCCTCGGCCGCGATGTCCCGTACCGGCGCCTCCACGCCCGATGTGACGAAGACCGCGGCGGCCGCGTCGAGCAGGGTCTCCTCATTGCGCCGGGCGTCCGCCCGCCTGGACCGCGCCGCGCGCCCCGCGCCCTTGTCGCTGTCGTGGCCGTCGTTCACCGCGCCGCTCCTCCGCTGTCGAACCGGGCCGGTACGAGCCGGCCATCACCGGGCTAGCCAAACGGAACAGTGTTCCGTATTGTTCCGGAACAAGGTTCCGTTTGCTCATGATGTCAGAGCGGCGGCCGACGACCAACCCGACGACCAGATGGAGGAACACGGTCATGCAGTACCGCACCTTGGGCCGCACCGGTGTGCAGGTCAGCTCCCTCGCGCTCGGCGCGATGAACTTCGGCGCGATCGGGCGCACCACCCAGGACGAGGCCACCGCGATCGTCGACGCCGCTCTTGAAGGCGGGATCAACGTCATCGACACCGCCGACATGTACGGCGCCGGCGAGTCGGAGGAGATGGTCGGCAAGGCCATCGCCGGCCGCCGCGACGACATCGTGCTGGCCACGAAGGCGAACATGCCGATGGGCGACGAGCGCAACCATCAGGGCAGCTCGCGCCGCTGGCTGGTCACCGAGTTGGACAACAGCCTGCGCCGCCTCGGGGTCGACCACGTCGATCTGTACCAGATCCACCGGTGGGACCCGCGCACCAGCGACGAGGAGACGCTGTCGGCCCTGACCGACCTGCAACGCGCGGGAAAGATCCGTTACTTCGGCTCCTCGACGTTCCCCGCGTACCGCGTCGTGCAGGCCCAGTGGGCCGCCCGCGAGTATCACCTGGGCCGGTACGTCACCGAGCAGCCCAGCTACTCGATCCTCCAGCGCGGCATCGAGACCCATGTACTGCCCGTGACCGAGCAGTACGGACTCGGTGTGCTGGCGTGGAGCCCGCTGGCCTCGGGCTGGCTGTCGGGCGCGATCCGCGCGGGGCAGGAGATCACCACCAGCCGCTCACGGCTCATGCCGCAGCGCTTCGACACCGCCGTGCCCGCCAACCGGGCCAGGCTCGACGCCGTCGAGCGGCTGGCCGAGGTCGCCGCCGGGGCCGGCCTGACCATGATCCAGCTCGCGCTCGGATTCGTGACCGCGCATCCCGGCGTGACCAGCGCCCTCATCGGCCCCCGCACGCTCGGCCATCTGCGCGCGCAACTCGCCGCCGCGGACACCGTGCTCTCCGCCGACGTACTCGACCAGATCGACGCGATCGTCCCCCCGGGCACCGACCTCGCCCCGCACGAGAAGCACGACACACCGCCCGCGCTGCTCGACCCGTCACTGCGGCGCCGCTGACCGGTCCACGGATCCTCAGGGGCGACACGCCTTGGGCCCTGTCCTGCCGCGGACGCCTAGGCCCTGTCCGGCGGATCTTCGCGGGTCCGCGACGCCCGGCACGGCACCTCGCCGCGTTGTCGGAGTCGTCCGAGTACGGCCGGGCCGTCGACGACGCCGATCCTCCGCCTTGCGATGCTCCCCCGTGGCCTGAACGGCACGGGAGGTACCCCCTCCACCAGCCGCCCCGGGCCGATCCACGAAGATCCGCCGGACAGGACCTAGCCGACCGACGTCAGCGCCGTCCTGATCTCCGCCAACTGCTCGGCGCGCAGCGGCCCGTACGCGAGCGCTCCCGCGTTCTCCGCCGCCTGGGCGACCGAGCGGAATCCGGGGATCGGCACCGTGTGCGGGGCGCGGGCCCAGAGCCAGGCGAGTGCGCCCTGCGCCAGGGTCCGGCCGTCGCTGGTGAGCACGGACCGTACGGCCTCCACCCGCGCCGCCCACTCCGGCGCCGGGACGCCGCCCTCGTCGAACCACCGCAGCCACGCGGGCGGTACGGTCCTGATGTCGCCGGAGGCGCTCCGGCCGCCGGCCGCGTGCTTCCCGGTCAGCAGACCCATCGCGAGGGGGCTGCGGTTGACGCTCGCGAGGCCGCGCTCCGCGCAGAGCGCGAGCATCTCCGGCGCGTCCTCCAGCACATTGCAGGCGTGCTGCACGGCCGCGCAGTGCTCGCCCTCGGCGAACAGCGCCGCCCTCTCGGGATCGTCCGTGGACCAGGCGTACGCGCGGATCAGGCCCTCCCGTACGAACTCCTCGCAGGCGTCACGGAGTTCGGCGGCGGACTCGAACGGCGCGTCGGAGAGGTGGAGTTGGTAGAGGTCGACGTACTCCGTGCCGAGGCGGCGCAGTGAGGCGGTCAGCGCCCGCCGGGCGTACGCGGGCGTGCTGTCGGAGCCGGTGAGAGTACGGGTGGACTCGTCGAAGGTGTTGCCCCACTTGGTCGCGATGACGACCTCGTCCCGCCGCCGCCCGCGCAGCGCCCGCCCCAGGACGCGTTCGCTGTGGCCCGTACCGTACACATCGGCCGTGTCGAAGAAGGTGATACCGAGGTCGAGCGCCCGGTGGAGCGCGGCGACGGACTCCTCGTCGTTGACCGTGCCCCAGCCGAGCGGATTGCCGTCGCGGTCCTGCCACTCGCCGCCGATGGCCCAGCAGCCGAAGCCGAGCGCGCCGACGGTGATCCCGCTCCGTCCCAGCGTCCTGCTCCCGGTCCTGCTCCCGGTCCTGCTCCCGGTCGTGCCCTGAGTCCTGCTCTCAACAGAGTCCATGGGACGAACGCTAGGAGTTGCAGCGCACTCGAAGACAAGCGGGCCCGCCGTCCGCGCCACAGCCGCCGTACGAACCGGCGCTCCCGCACAGCCCGCTCACCCGTACGCACGGCCTCACCCGTACGCACCCGGCTCCCGCGCCACGGCCGGCCCCATGCCCCGGGCGGCGGTGTCCACCACCGTCCGGGGCCCATGGTCCGAAAGCTCCGGCTAGGAGGCTTCGACGGCCTTCTTGATCCGCTCGGCGAAGGCCGGCGCGTCCTTCCTGGCGGCGGCCAGGGCGATACCGACGAGCAGCTTGCCGATGCCGTGCCCTTCGAGCACATTGAAGATCCGCACCCGGGTCCTGCCCCCGCCGACGCTCTCCAGGTCGTAACCGCCCTCGGCCGAGGTGACGGAGTTCTTGGACGTCTCGGCCCAGCGGATCTTGCCGGGCGCCTCCAGCTCCGTGATCCGGATCTCGCGCTTGGTGGTCATGCCCGCGTCCTTGACCGTACTGCGGAAGACCGTGCCGACCGCCGTGGGACCGTCCGGAACCTTCTCGATCGCCTGCACCCGGGGGCTGAACGTGGGGTCGTTCGTGCCTGCGGCGAGGAAGGCGAACACCTCTTCGACGGGCCGGTCGATCTCCGTGGTCGCCTCGAACTGTCCAGCCATGTGTGTCGCTCCTCGATCGGTCAACCGACGGCGGGTACGCGAACAGCTACCCGCCGTGCGGGACGGCCGCCCGAACCGGGCCTGCCGCCGCGCACCCATTGTCATGCGTCGGCCCGTCCCGCCACCACCGGAGGAGGTCACACCTTGCGTACGTTCACCCCCGCCGCGGCCATCGCGTCCGTCTCCTCCTCCGGAGCCGCCTCGTCGGTCACGACGGCGTGGAGCGCGGAGACCGGTGCGACGAGAGCGAGCGCGGTACGGGAGAACTTGGCCGCGTCCGCCACTGCGATGACGCGTCGCGCCGAGGCGATCGCGGCGCGTTTGACGGCCGCGTCGGAGAGGTCGTACGAGGTCAGCCCGTCCTTGGCGGTCAGTCCGCAGCAGCCGATGACGGCGGTGTCGAAACGCAGCGCGGCGAGTGAGGCCTCCGTCAGCGGGCCGGTCAGCGCGAGTTCACCCGAACGTGGTTCGCCGCCGGGGAGCAGCAGTTTCAGACGAGGCGCGCCGGTGAGCGCGTTGGCGGCGTGGAGGGAGAGCGGCATCACGGTCAGCCGGCGGTCCTCCAGGGCACGGGCCACCTCCAGACAGGTGGTGCCGCTGTCGACGACGACCGACTCGCCGTCGGCGATCAGTTCGGCGACGGCGGCGGCGATGCGGCGCTTGGCCTCCACGCCTTCCTGGACCCGCAGCGAGAAGGGCGGCTCCTCGCCGCGGAGCAGCAGGCTTCTGGCGCCGCCCCGGTAGCGCTCCAGGACGCCCTGATCGCTGAGGACCTCCAGATCCCGGCGGACGGTCATCTCCGAGGCGCCGGTCAGCTCGGCCAGCTCGGCCACGCTCACCTGTCCGCTCCCGCGTACGGCATCGGTGATCCGCCGGAGTCGATCTGTGCTCGCTGTGCTCACCATGTCGGCCATTGAACACAACGAGTGTGCGATAGGCAATCTTCCGCACATCAATCTTGTTTGTTATGTTCGCCGACATGGAGAAATCCGGCATCAAGAAACCCGGCACGGCGAAGACCGGCATCGGAAGACCGCTGCGCGCCGCCCGGCTGGCCACCTTCGGCTTCTTCACCCTGAACGGCTTCGTCCTGGGCACGTGGGTCGTCCATATCCCGGTCGTGGAACACCGGGCCGGTGTCAGCCATGCCGTGCTCGGCTGGCTCCTGCTGCTGCTCGGCGGCGGCGCTTTCGCCGGGATGCAGCTCGTCGGGCCGCTCACCGACCGGTTCGGTGCCCGGAAGGCGGTGCCGGCGAGCGCGGCGCTGTGCGTCCTGGCGGTGGTGCTGCCGGGACTGGCCGACAACGCCTGGACCCTGGGCGCGGCGCTGCTGCTGCTCGGCTTCGGCAACGGCTGCCTGGACGTCAGTATGAACACGCACGCCGTGCAGGTCGAACGCGGCTACAAGCGCCCTGTGATGTCCGCCTTCCACGCCTTCTTCTCGGTGGGCGGAGTGCTCGCGGCGCTGGTCGGCGCGCGGACACTGAGCTGGGGCTGGAGCGCGGCGACGACGCTGGCGCTGGTGAGCGCGTTCGGCCTGGTGGTCACGGTGCTCGCGGCGCCCGCGCTGCTGCGGCCGGAGCCGGCGGCCGGGGACGGGACGCCAGGCCGGGACGCCCCGGCCGGCCCGGACAAGGCGCCTGGGCAGGACACCGCCTCGGACACCGCGCGGGCCGGGCAGGCCCGCCGGGCACCGGCCGCCCGACGCCGCACACCTCCCCGTATCTGGGCCCTGGCCGCGCTCGCCCTGATGCTGATGCTCAGCGAAGGGGTCGCCAACGACTGGAGCGTGCTGGCGATGCGGGACGTCCTCGACGCACCCGCCGCCACCGCCGCCTTCGCCTACGGTGCCTTCTCCACTGCCATGACCGCGGGACGACTGCTCACGGACCGGGTGGCGGCCCGCTTCGGGCCGGTGGCCGTCGTACGGTACGGAGCCGCCCTGGGCGCGATCGGACTCACGGCGGTCGCGCTCTCGCCGTGGATCCCGCTGGCCCTGGCCGGCTGGACGGTCTTCGGCATCGGCCTCTCCGGCTGCGTACCCCAGCTCTTCAGCGCGGCGGGCCACGCCGACCAGGACACCGCGGGAACCAATGTCTCCCGCGTCGCGGGCCTCGGCTATCTCGGGATGCTCGCCGGCCCGGCCGTCATCGGACCGCTCACCCACTTCATCCCGCTGAACATCACTTTCCTCCTGCCCGTGGCCTTCTGCGTCATCGCGGCCGTCATGTCGCGGATCCTGGCGCCCGCGCCCGCGAGCGGCGGCGACCACGCCTCCGGCAGCGACCCGCGGGAGGTCGGGGCACCCGCCGTATGACGCACTTCGCGCGCCCCGCCACGGGCTCGGCGGATCGCGGCGGTCGGCGATCACGGCGATCGGTGGATGGTGGCGGTCGGCGCATCGTGGGAGGCGAGGTGTCCGGGACCCATGCCGCCCTCCACCGAAAGAAGCCTCTGGCCTGGTGTGCGACCAAGTCAGAGGCTTCTGTCCGCCGAGCGGCAGAACGAGTCGGGCTGTACGCCGGATTTTGTCGCCGGACGACCTCGCGGCCGACCGGGAGACGGCCATCCATCTAGGGCCGGCGTTGCCGTCGGCCTCGTGCGGTCTACCCGCGGACTCGGGCGGGCAGCCCTCGAACGTCCGCGCAGGGCCGCCTCGCGGTGGCCCCTCTTGACCTTGCTCCGGGTGGGGTTTACCTAGCTGCCCAGGTCACCCTGGGCACTGGTGGTCTCTTACACCACCGTTTCACCCTTACCGGGGACCTGGGTCCCCGGCGGTCTGTTTTCTGTGGCACTGTCCCGCGGGTCACCCCGGGTGGGCGTTACCCACCACCCTGCCGTGTGGAGTCCGGACGTTCCTCGGGGAGATCCACAGGGACCTCCACGCGGCCGTCCGCCCGGCTCGTCTGCCGTAAAGGTCATCTTACCCGTCCATGGAGGGGGCAGGGCGCCCCATCGCCTCGGCCTGCTGCCAGGGCCTCCCGGGAGCACGGGGAGAGGAGCGGCCAGGGGGCCGACCGTCGTCACCGGAACCGCCGCCTGCCCTGCGCCGGAACCGCCGCCTGCCCTGCGCCGGAGCCGCCGCCCGCCCTGTGCAGGGCCGCCACCGAGCCCGCCGCCGAGCCCGTCGCGGGGCCTGTACGCGGGTGTCGGGCGCCGGTCCGGGTGTCGCCTACTCTGGCGCGAGGGCCGCGTTCCGTACGCCGGTTCCTCCCCCGCATCCCGACCGAGGAGAAGTCACGTGCTCGTCCTGCTGCCGCCGTCGGAAGGCAAGTCCGCTTCCGGGCGCGGGGCTCCGCTGAAGCTGGAGTCCCTGTCGCTGCCGGGACTGGCCGAGGCCCGGGGCGCCGTACTGGACGGGCTTGTCGGCCTGTGCGCGGCCGACGAGGAGAAGGCCCGCGAGGTGCTCGGGCTGAGCGAGGGGCTGCGCGGCGAGATCGCCAAGAACGCGGTGCTGCGGACGGCCGGGACGCGTCCCGCCGGCGAGATCTACACCGGCGTGCTGTACGACGCGCTGGACCTCGCCACGCTCGACACCGCCGCGCGCCGCAGGGCCGGGAAGTCGCTGCTGGTCTTCTCGGGGCTCTGGGGCGCGGTACGGGTGGGGGACCGCATCCCTCCCTACCGCTGCTCGATGGGCGTCAGACTGCCCGGACTCGGAGCGCTGGGCGCGTACTGGCGCGCGCCGATGGAGTCCGTCCTGCCGGAGGCGGCTGACGGCGGAACCGTACTGGACCTCCGGTCCTCCGCGTACGCGGCGGCCTGGCAGCCGAAGGGTGAACTGGCGGGCCGTACGGCCCGGGTACGGGTGCTGCACGCGCAGACCGATCCGGTGACCGGAGTGGAGAAGCGGTCGGTGGTGAGCCACTTCAACAAGGCGACCAAGGGCCGGCTCGTACGGGATCTGCTCCTCGCGGGCGCCCGGCCGAGAAATCCCGCGGCGCTGGTGGACACCCTCCGTCAGCTCGGCCATGTGGTGGAGGCGACGGCTCCGGCGCGGGCCGGCCGGCCCTGGGCCCTGGACGTGGTGGTCACGGAGATCCACTGACAACGGCACGGCGGCACGGCACATCCGGCACGGCGGCACGGCCCATCAACGCGCCAGATGCACCGCACACTCCCGTTGCACACCACGCAACGCTCATTGCGGAGCATGGCGACGCACGGCAGGATGACGCCATGACCTCCGTGCTCGATCTCGCGCCCGTCATCCCTGTCGTCGTCATCGACGATGCCGCCGACGCCGTACCTCTCGCCCGCGCGCTGGTCGCGGGCGGGCTGCCCGCGATCGAGGTGACGCTGCGGACCCCGGCCGCGCGTGAGGCGATCCGCGCGATCGCGGCCGAGGTGCCGGACGCGGTGGTCGGCGCCGGTACGGTGCTGACGGCCGGCGCCGTGACCGACTCGGTGACGGCGGGCGCGCGCTTCCTGGTCAGTCCTGGATGGACGGACACACTGCTGACCGCGATGCGGGACTCGGGAGTACCGTTCCTGCCCGGCGTCTCGACCGCCTCGGAGGTGGTGGCGCTGCTGGAACGCGGAGTGAGCGGGATGAAGTTCTTCCCCGCCGAGGCCGCGGGCGGCACGGCCTATCTCGCCTCACTCGCCGGTCCGCTCCCGCAGGCCCGGTTCTGCCCGACGGGCGGGATCACGGCCGCCAAGGCGGTGTCGTATCTCGCCCTGCCGAACGTCGGCTGCGTCGGCGGTACATGGATGCTCCCACCGGGCGCGCTCGCGTCGAAGGACTGGGCGCGGGTCGAGTCGCTGGCCCGCGAGGCCGCGGCGCTGCGCACGACGGTCTGAGCTCTGGGGCCTGTCCGCCCGCGCGAGCGGTTCCTCGCCGGCCGGTCGACGGCCGCCGGCCGTGGGACACGCGGGCGGTCGGCGGCCGGGGGTCAGCGCAGGTGCGAGGTGTCGTTCAGCAGCCGCACCGACGCGTTGCCGTCCGCGTAGTACGCCACCGCCGACAGCGAGGCCGCCGACAGCTCCATCCGGAACAGCGACTCGGGCGGCGCGCCGAGCGCCAGCCTGATCAGTGTCTTCACCGGAGTGACATGGGTGACGACCAGGACCGTGCGTCCCTGGTACCGGTCGAGCAGCCGGTCGCGCGCCGCCCTGACCCGGCGGCCGACCGTCGCGAAGCTCTCGCCGCCACCTGTCGGCGCGACGGCCGGTGAGGCGAGCCAGGCGCTGAGGTCGTCGGGATAACGTTCCCGTACCTCGGCGAAGGTCAGCCCTTCCCACGCGCCGAAGTCCGTCTCGCGCAGGCCCTCTTCGACCGTCACGTCCAGCCCGAGCCGGGCGGCCACGGCCCCCGCCGTCTCACGGCAGCGCCGGAGCGGCGAGGAGACGATGTCCTGGACGGTGCCGCGCGCGGCCAGCGCGACGGCGACGGCCTCGGCCTGACGGCGGCCGATCGCGGAGAGTTCGGGATCGCCGCCGCCACTGCCCGAGAAGCGCTTCTCGGGGGTGAGGGCGGTCTCGCCGTGCCGCAGCAGGACGAAGGTGGCGGGAGCGCCGAGATCGGCGGAGGTGCCCCAGCCGACCGCCGGGGACCGGAGCGTGGCCGTGTCGGTCGCCGCGCCGCCGTCGGAAGTCGTCGGACTCGCCGTCGTGAGCGGCTCGTCGGCGGGCTCCTCGCGGACAGGGGCCGCCGTGCTCCCGGCCGCCGTACCCGCGGCTCCCCCGGCTCCGGACGCGCGCCCGCCCGCGAGCGCCGCCCGCGCCTTCGCCGCTCCCGCCGCCGCGTCACCCGCCGTCCTCGAAGGCGCGGCCGTACGGGCGGACGCACCGGCGGCGGCACGGGCCTGGCCACGCCCGGACGCGTCCGCGCCACCCGCGCCGCCCCCGCCCGAAGCGTTCCGCGCCGCCCTCGCGTCGAGGTCCGCCGTGGACGCCGAGGGCTCCCACCGCTTGCCCTTCTTGCCCGCGTCCATCGCCTCGTTGGCCAGCCGGTCCGCGTGCTTGTTCCGCTCGCGCGGGATCCACTCGTAGGTGACCTGGCCCGCCGGGAAGACCCGCCCGGCCTCCGCCGCCAGCGGCTTCATGTCCGGGTGCTTGATCTTCCAGCGCCCCGACATCTGCTCGACGACGAGCTTGGAGTCCATGCGCACCCGCACCGAGGCGTCCGCGTCCAGCGCCTTCGCCGCCTTCAGGCCCGCGATCAGGCCCTTGTACTCGGCGACATTGTTCGTCGCGACCCCGATGTACTCGGCCGCCTCCGCGAGCGTCTCGCCCGTCACCGGGTCCAGGACGACCGCGCCGTATCCGGCAGGGCCCGGGTTGCCCCGGGAACCACCGTCGGCCTCCACGACGAACTTCGCCATCACAGACCCGATTCGGACGTGCGGACCAGGATCCGGCGGCAGTTCTCGCAGCGCAGCACGGCGTCCGGCGCCGCCGCCCTGACCTCGTTGACCTCGGTGATGTTCAGTTCGAGCTGGCAGCCCTCGCAGCGGCGCCGGAAGAGCCTGGCCGCGCCCACGCCGCCCTGCTGGACGCGGAGCTTCTCGTAGAGCTTGAGCAGATCGGCCGGCACGGACGCGGCGACGATCCCGCGCTCCTTGGTCACGGACGCGACCTGGCCGTCGAACTCCTCCAGCGCTGCGTCGCGGCGCGCGGCGGCGTCATCGGCCTTGGCCTGGACGGAGGAGACACGTTCCGTCAGCTCGGCGACCCGCTCCTGCGCGGACTCGCGGCGCTCCATGACCTCAAGGACGACATCCTCCAGATCGCCCTGGCGCTTGGCGAGCGAGACGATCTCGCGCTGGAGGTTCTCCAGGTCCTTGGGCGAGGTGATCGCGCCGGAGTCCAGCCGCTGCTGGTCGCGTACGGCGCGCTGGCGCACCTGGTCGACGTCCTGCTCCGCCTTGGTCTGCTCGCGGGCGGTGTCGCTCTCCTCGGTCGTCGCGGCGACCAGCAGGTCGCGGAGCTGGGCGAGGTCCTTGGTGAGCGACTCGATCTCGGCGTGCTCGGGCAGCGAGCTGCGCTTGTGGGCGAGCTGCGACAGTCGTACGTCCAGGGCCTGGACGTCGAGAAGTCGGATCTGGTCGGCGGGCGCGGCGTTCAGTTGGGGGCTCCTGAAGAATGGTGGTGGCCTGAGGAGTGGTGATGGGCCGACGAGTCATGGTGGGCCGACCAGGGGTCGGTGACCGTCTTCGAGACATGGACCCGCAGGTCCCAGCCATGGCGGTCGGAGATCTCGTCGAGCTGGGCGGCGGCCTGCTCGCACCAGGGCCACTCGGTGGCCCAGTGCGCGGCGTCGATCAGTCCCAGCGGTGAGTGCTGTGTGGCCTCGGAGGCAGGGTGGTGGCGCAGGTCCGAGGTGAGGAACGCGTCCACGCCCACCGCCCTGACCTGGTCGAAGAGAGCGTCGCCCGAGCCGCCGGAGACGGCGACCGTACGGACGGGGGCGTCCGGGTCGCCGGCCAGCCGTACGCCCTGCGCGGTGGCGGGCAGCCGGTGCGCGACGCGCGCGGCGAAGTCGCGCAGTGTGGCCGGGTGGTCCAGTTCGCAGATCCGGCCGAGTCCGCGCCGTCCCGTCGGGTCCGTCGGATCCGGTACGAGGGGCGCGACGATCCGCAGGTCCAGCGCGCCGGCGAGGGCGTCGGAGACACCGGGATCGGCGGTGTCGGCGTTGGTGTGGGCCACGTGCAGCGCGATGTCGTGCTTGATGAGGGTGTGCACGACGCGGCCCTTGAAGGTGGAGGCCGCGACCGTCGACGTACCGCGCAGATAGAGCGGATGGTGGGTGACGACCAGGTCGGCGCCGAGGCTCACCGCCTCTTCGGCGATCTCGTGGACGGGATCGACCGCGAAGAGGACCCGGGCCACCGGGGCGTCGGGATCACCGCAGACCGTTCCGACGGCGTCCCACTGTTCGGCCCGCTCGGGGGGCCAGAGGGCGTCGAGAGCGGCGGTCACTTCGGACAGGCGGGGCACGGAGGGCACGGAGCAAAGGCTACCTGTCCCACGTGCCCCACCGGCCCTGGCCGGAACAGCCCATGACCGACGGCTCGTGACAGCGCGCGCGTCCCGCCCCCGGGCCCCCGGTCCGTGCCGGGACCGCGCTCGGGCCGCCGGCCGGACACCCGTGCTGCCGACGCTACTTGACCAGATGGCCGCGGAGATCGTCGAGGACCAGGTCCGCCGCCGTCACTCCCAGCCCCAGGTACCAGGTCTCGTCCTGGACGTCCTTGGCCTGTCCCGCCTTGACCGCCCTCAGGTTCTTCCAGAGCGGATTGGAGCGCGCGGTGTCCCGCTGGGTCTTGTCCGGATCGCCGTACACCCCGGTGAAGATCCAGTCGGCGTCGGCGTCGTCGATCTTCTCCGGGCTGATCTCCACGGCGAGATCGTCGATCCGCTGGTTCTCGGGACGCGGCAGGCCGATGTCGTCGAGGATCGTGCCGATGAAGGACGCCTTCGCGTAGAGCCGCAGCTTGTCGGGCATGTAGCGCACCATCGAGATGGTCGGCTTGTCCCGGCCGAGGTCGGCGCCGAGGTCCGCCGCCTTCTTCTCGTACGCGGCGAGCGCCGCCTCGGCCTCGGCGGTTCGGTCCAGCGCCTGGGCGTTGAGGAGGTAGTTCTCCTTCCAGGTGAAGCCCGGACGGATGGAGAAGACCGTCGGGGCGATCCGCGACAGCTCCTTGTACTTGTCGGCCGCGCGCAACTGACTGCCCAGGATCAGATCGGGCTTGAGCCCGGCGATCGCTTCCAGGTTGAGACTGTTGATCGTGCCGACGTTCTCGGGGCTGCCCGCGCCCTGCTTCAGATAGCCCGGGATGCCCTCGTCGCCCTCGGTGGGCGCGTAGCCGACGGGCTGGACACCGAGCGAGACGACATTGTCGAACTCGCCCACGTCCAGGACCACGACCCGCTCCGGGCGGGCCTTCAGCTCCGTCGTGCCCATGGCGTGCGTGATCGTGCGCGGAAACCGGCCGGGCCGGGCGTCGGTCCCGTAGGTGGCCGTCTTCCTGGCCGCGTCGGCGAAGTCCTTGCCGCCCGTGGCGACGGCGGCCTTCTTCCCTCCGTCGTCGGAGGCGGCGGAACCGCTGTCCGAGCTGTCGTTGGAGGCGCCGCTGCCGCAGGCCGCGAGGAAGAGCGCGGCGGCGAGAGCGACGACGGCGGCTGCGCCACGGCGTCGTACGGACATCTGGATGCTCCTGGGAAGTGCTGGGTCGGGACGGACGTGCCGAGCCGGGGCGGACACGCCGGTTCCACGGCATGGTGGACATGGGTTCGGGACACCGGTCGGGCGCCACTGAGGCGTCGACTTAGGTGTGCCTTACTTTAGGCATCCCCCCTTCCGGGCAGCACACCCACCCCCACACGCTCCGGCAAATCCCGCCATGGCCACCCATATGTGTGAAGTGACCGACGTCGTGTTGTTCGGCAGGAAGTGCGAAAACTAGCTTCGTCGCCGGAGGTGACGAAGCTAGTTTTCGCACT
>NZ_MAUD01000403.1 GCF_001700515.1 Streptomyces lushanensis | reverse complement strand
TTCCCACACCGCGTTGCGGCTGCGCGCGGTCCTGGCGCGCCGCCGCAACGCGGTGTGGGAACGGCTCGGGGCGGTCAACGAGGTGACGGGCGAGTCGGCGGACGAGACCTACCGGCGCCTGGCGGGCGAGATGATCGAGACGGAGCGGGCGGTCTTCGTGGAGCTGCGCGACCGCCGGCGGATCGACGACGAGATGATGCGGACGCTGCTGCGCAGACTGGACCTGGAGGAGGCGGCGGCGTACCGGGAGGACGGCGCGCCGTGACGGCCCGGGTCCGGGCGGGCCGGGTCCGAACGGGCCGGGTCCGGGCGGCGACTTCCGAAACACGCTCCGGACAGGGTCTAGGCCCTGTCCGCAGGTTCGTACGGTTCGTGTGGCTCCGGGCCGCCGGTGACGACGGCGGCCACCGTCGTACCGCGTGCGAAGAGGCCCTCCTCCGCCAGGACCGTGAGGCCGTACAGCATTTTGGCGACATAGAGACGTTCCACCGCGAGCCCGTGCCGCTCCTCGAAGTCCTCGGCGAACGCGTCGAGCTCCGCGGGGACACGGGCGAAGCCGCCGAAATGGAAGCGCTCGTCCAGGCTCCACTCCCCGGCCGGGCCGCCGAACGCCGCGCGCTGGAGGTCCCGTATCCCCCGGTCCAGAAAGCCGCCTCTGAGGACCGGAAAGCCCAGCGCCCGCTGTCCGGCGCCGAGCCCGGCCGCGAGCCCCGCCAGCGTTCCCCCGGTCCCGCAGGCGACGGCCACGGTCTCGGCCCTCCCGCGCAGCTCCCGGCCGAGTTCCGCGCATCCGCGTACGGCGAGCTCGTTGCTGCCGCCCTCGGGCACGAGGTGCACCGCGCCGGGATCAAGGCCCTCGCGCGCGAGAAGGGCGTCGACGACCTCGGGCTCGGCCTTGCGGCGGTAGGCCGCGCGGTCCATGAAGCACAGCCGCATCCCGTCGGCCGCGCACCGGGCGAGCGACGGGTTCGGCGGCCGGCCGGCCAGCTCCTCGCCCCGTACGACCCCGACGGTGTCGAAGCCCAGCAGCCGCCCGGCCGCCGCTGTCGCGCGCAGATGGTTGGAGTACGCGCCGCCGAAGGTGACGAGGGTCCGCCGGCCGGCCGCGGCGGCGGCCCGCAGATTCGGCATCAGCTTGCGCCACTTGTTGCCGACCAGCTCGGGGTGGATCAGATCGTCGCGCTTGAGGAGCAGCCGTACGCCGTGCCGGGCGAAGCGCTCGTCCACGGCCGGCCGCAGCGGCGACGGGAGCCGTGGCCCGAGGGCGTCGGGTTCGAGCGCTTCGTAGGAGGTCACCCCGCCATTGTCGGGCCCGCGGTCGCATCGGGCCGTACGGGAGGTCCGGGCCGTACGGGAGACAGGGGGCTGTGCGCGAGGTCCCGTACGGGACACGGGGGCCTCACACGAGGCGGTCCCGGACGCGGGCGCGCAGGGACGCCATCGTGAAGCCCCGGGGGTCGACCTTCCCGGGCTGCCACTCCAGATGCCCGATCACCGACGCGGCGGTCCAGCCGTGGTGCCGGCAGACGGCCGCCGCGGCCCTCTCGATGGCCTCCAACTGCGCTTCGGGCCACGGATCCTCGCCGTCACCGAGGTTCTCGCACTCGAAGCCGTAGAAGTAGCGGTTGCCGTCCGTGCTGGCCTCGTTGTCCGGTGGCAGCCGCTTCTCCGCGATCACCGCCCGCAGCACCTCGACATCGCCGAGACCGGCGTGATTGACCCGGCCGTAGCCGACGAGATGGACCGAGCCGTCCTTCGCGATCACACCGTGGCACAGCGGTCCCGGCAGGGCGGAGTGGCCGTTCTTGCACAGCCGTACGGTGGCGTCGGTGCCCCGCGTGACGGTGTGATGGATCATCACACCGTGGACCGGGCCCCAGGGGCCCCGGTGGTCCCGGTTGTGGGTACGCCAGTCGCCGACTTCGACGACCGTGAGGCCCTCGCTGGTGAGCGCGTCGAGGAAACGTCCCGCGGACATGGGTCGGGCCATGGCCGACTCCCTTCGGATGGGCGAGCTTCCGGCCGGCGGGCGGAATGTCTCGTACCGCCGCTTGCTACCCGGAGGTCCACGGCGTCACGAGCCGTTCGGACGGTGTGCGAGCCGATCCGGACACGGGGAGTGTGGCGGGAGTCACCGGATGAGCCGTCGGTGTGCCGGGGACGTGCTGCGGATGCGCTGCCGGTGTGCTCGCGGGAGAGCTGTTGTACGAGACGCCGTACGCCGTGCCGCCTGGCGCGGACACGCCATGAACGGGCCCCTGACTGGGCCATCGGGATGGAATTCGGTGTGTCCTGCCCACTGCGGCGTGATCCAGTCCCACTCTTTTGTGTAATGGTGCGGGCACTCCCTGTGCTGGAAGCTTTCTGCTTGCAGGTCAGCACATGATCGAGAGGGAGACTTCATGTCGGTTGGTGACGAGGTCCGCGCAGTGCAGCCGCCGCCCCAGCAGAGTCTGGGAACGGCCGCCGCCCGGAACCTGGCGACCACCACCAAGTCGGTACCGCAGATGCAGGAGATCACCTCGCGGTGGCTGCTGCGGATGCTGCCGTGGGTCCAGGTGCAGGGCGGCACCTTCCGGGTGAACCGCCGGCTCAGCTACGCCGTCGGTGACGGACGGGTGACCTTCGTGCAGACCGGAGACCGGGTGACGGTCATCCCCGCCGAGCTCGGGGAGCTGCCGGCTCTCCGGGCGTACGGCGACGAAGAGGTGCTCACGGAGCTGGCACGCCGGTGCGAGCAGCGGGAGTTCGCGGCGGGAGAGGTCATGGCCGCCGCGGGTGATTCGGCGGACCGGGTCTTCCTCCTGGCGCACGGCCGGGTCGAGAAGGTGGTCACGGGCCCGTACGGGGACGAGGCGGTCCTCGAAGTGCTCGCCGACGGCGCGTACTTCGGCGACCAGGCCCTGGTGGACGGGGAGGCCACCTGGGGATACTCGGCCCGTGCGGCGACCGCGTGCACGGTGCTGGTGCTGAGCAGGAGCGACGTACTGAACCTCGCGGCGCGCGCGGAGTCCCTGAGCGGCCATCTGGCGTCGCTGGCCTCCGTACCGCACCAGCGGACGAACAAGTACGGCGAGGCGGAGATCGATCTGTCCGCCGGTCATGTCGGCGAGGCGGTCGTCCCGCACACGTTCGTCGACTACGACGCGTCGCCCCGCGAGTACGAACTGAGCGTCGCGCAGACGGTGCTGAAGGTCCACAGCCGGGTCGCCGATCTCTACAACCAGCCGATGAACCAGACCGAGCAGCAGTTGCGGCTCACGGTCGAGGCGCTCCGCGAGCGCCAGGAGCACGAGCTGATCAACAACCGTGAGTTCGGTCTGCTGAACAACTGCGACTACGGACAGCGGCTCCAGCCGCACGACGGCGGTCCGAGCCCGGACGACATGGACGAGCTGCTCTCGCGCCGCCGGGGCTCGAAGCTCTTCCTGGCGCATCCGCGCGCCATCGCCGCCTTCGGGCGCGAGTGCAACAAGCGCGGGATCTATCCGGACAGCGTGGAGGTCGCGGGCCACCATGTGCCCGCGTGGCGCGGGGTACCGATCTTCCCGTCGAACAAGATCCCGATCTCCGACGCCCGGACGACCTCGATCATCTGTATGCGTACGGGCGAGGCCGAGCAGGGGGTCGTCGGACTCCAGCAGAGCGGTATCCCGGACGAGATCGAGCCCAGCCTGTCGGTCCGCTTCATGGGCATCGACGAGCAGGCGATCATCTCGTACCTGGTCACGGCGTACTACTCGGCGGCGATTCTGGTGCCGGACGCCCTGGGCGTGCTGGAGAACGTGGAAGTGGGCCGCTGGGGGTGACTGGGCCGGGGGTGAGGCGCCGGGGGTGAGGTGATCGCTCCGGGGCCCTGGGTGGGCCGGCCGTGCGGACCGTGAGAGAGCGCACGGGACCGCACGGCCGGCCCACCCGGGCCGGCCGTGCCGTGTCGCCCCGGTGCCGCGGTGCCGCGTTGTTCCGGACCTCGGCCTCACCGGTCCCGCATTGCCCCGCTACGGAGTCGCCCCGCTACGGAACCGCCCCGGTCCCGCGTTGCCCTCGTTCTGCATCGGACCCGCGTTGCCCCACTCCAGCCCATGCCCCGGTTTCCCCATGCCCGCAGAGGAAGTGACCATGACCACCACGGATGCCGCCGTCGAGAGCGGCGCGGACGCCGCGACCGAGGGCGAGGAGGCCGTCGCCCTCCTGGAGCGCACCCGTACCGCCGTCCATCCCGAACTGCGTTCCACCGTCGAGTCGTTGCCCGTCTCCCTGCGCCGGATCGCGATGTACCACTTCGGCTGGGAGCACGCCGACGGCACACCGGCCGCCGGGCGGGCCGGCAAGTCGATCAGGCCGGCGCTCGTCCTGGCCGCCGCCCGGTCGCTGGGCGGCGACCCGCGGCAGGCCGTACGGGCGGCTGTCGCCGTGGAGCTGGCCCACAACTTCACCCTGCTCCACGACGACGTGATCGACGAGGACCCGACCAGACGGCACCGCGCCACTGCCTGGAAGGTGTTCGGCACGCCCGACGCGATCGTCGCGGGCGACGCCATGATGGCCCTCGCCCTGCGGCTGATCGCCGAGGATCCGCATCCGGCGTCGGGCGCCGCCGCGGCCCGGCTCGCGGCCTGTGTCATCGAGCTGTGCGCGGGCCAGCAGGCGGACTGCGCCTTCGAGCAGCGCGATCCGCACGATGTCTCGCTGGACGAGTGCGTCGCCATGGCGACCGCCAAGACGGGCGCCCTGCTGGGCACGTCGTGTGCCCTGGGCGCGCTGTACGCGGGCGCGGGGGAGGAGCAGGTCACGGCGCTCGACGCCTTCGGACGGGAGGCGGGCCTCGCCTTCCAGCTCATCGACGACCTGATCGGGATCTGGGGCGACCCGGACCGTACGGGCAAACCGGCCGGTGCCGATCTGGTGGCCCACAAGAAGTCCCTGCCGGTGGTCGCGGCCCTGTCCTCGGGGACCCCGGCGGCCGAGGAGCTGGCCGAGCTGTACCGGTCGCCGATGGACGCCGACGCGGTTCGGCGCGCGGCTTCCGCCGTCGAGCGGGCGGGCGGGCGCGACTGGGCGCAGCACCAGGCGGCGGACCGGATGTCCAGGGCGGTCCACCAGCTCTCCCGGGCGGTCCCCGATCTGGCGGCGGCTGGTGATCTGCTGGCCCTGGCGGAGTTCGTCACGCGCCGTACCCGCTGAGCGCCGGGGCACCCCGGCTCCTGGCTGGTTCTCGCCGTTGCTGCGTTCGTCCCGGGGAGCGCGTGGACTTTCGGGAGCGGTGGACGTGTCCGGAAGTACGACAGGAAGCGGTGACCCGTGCTGCGAGGAAAGATCCGCTAGCGCTACAGTCCGCGCCATGACAGCGGAGTCGACGGACACATGGGCGGGTTGGTACCGGGACCGCCAGGGGGCGGAAGCGATCACCCTCACCGCGGGTGGGCGGCAAGTGCGCACCCGAATAAGGGGAGTCGAGTACGAAGGAGCGGATTTCGCCGCGCTGGAAGCGGTAGGGGCGGGCGAGGCTCTGTCGTCGTGCGTCATGGAGTGGGACATCCCGCTGCCCGTCGCCTCGGACGGCACGGTCCAGCAGGCCACGCTGAGCTGTCTGCTGGCGCTCGGCGAGCGGGGCGCCGAGACCTCGGGCGGCCGGGGACCGGAGCTGAGTCTCACGCTGCACTTCGGCGGGGCGGCCTATGCGTCGGGTATCGCGGGCGGCGGGTTCGAGGAGGCGCTGGACCGTATCCGGCGCCAGCTTCCGGCAGGGACGGAACTGGGCGGCAAGTCGCTGGTGGGGGCGGCCTGATGGTGTGAGGTCCCGCCGAGGACGAGGACGAGGCCGCTACGACCGGCCCGGCGCCCGGCCTGCGCGTAGGCGAACCGGAGCAGACCGGCCTCGGCGGACGAGGCGCGCCGCGCCCGGAGAGCCCGGCGCCGGTGACCCGGCTCGGCGCACCGGCCGGATGGGCCGGGCACCCGGTTCGCCCACCCCGTGGTACCGCCCCCTCCCGCTGAGCCCGGGCCCGTACGTCCGGGCCCTTACGTCTCCGGGCCCTGAGACCGGCTCCGGAGGGCCTGAGACCGGCTCCGGAGGGCCTGAGCCGGGCTTGACGGCCCGGGGCGAGCCCGTTCCTCAGTCGCTCGGCAGGGTGGCCGACTCCTCGATCCAGCCACCGTCCATCGCCGGGTTGTCGTCATGGAGGACGAACTCCTCCGCGATGTCGACCGGCTGAAAACCGGCGGCGATAAGTCCGTCGAGCAGTGCGTCCAGCCGGGCACGCGCCGCCGGACGGCCGACACCGCGGGCGCGCTGGGTGACGAGGCGTTCCTGGACCCCGCCCGACAGCACCCGCCGGGCGTTGCGCGAGACATGAGCGGAGTGCCCCTCGACGACCGCGGTCAGCCGCTTGGTGTCGTAGGGGATCGGCAGCCGTAACGTGATGTGGTGCTCGAAGTGGCAGTGCGCCGGGAGCGTCGCGGCCTCGGCGTCGGTCTGCGGTACGCCCGCGTTCCAGGGCGCCGCCTCTATCTTCGTCCGTACGACCGTGAATCCGGCCCGCGCCAGGCGATCCGTGCACTGCTCGGCCGCGCGGCGCTGCTCGTCCAGGGTGCCCGTGCCGCGCAGGGTGAGCATCGGCTGGGACGGCGTGCGACCGCGGTCCAGAATGATATGGGTGAGTTCGAGACCGTGGGCCGCCGCCCACGCGCCGAGCGACGCGATCGTGTCCGGCCGGTCGGCCCGTACCGTCACATGCGTTTCGAAATCACCCTCGATGGCCCGGCCGAACTCGCTGTTCGGCGACGCGCCGGTGTTCGTACTGAAGTCCACCGAGAGACGCTACCAAGGGGAGCGTGGGAAGGGGCGCCCCTTGGTGCGTTCGGGGCGCCCCTGTCGAGCGTGAGGTCAGGACACCTTCGCCAGGGCGGCGGCGAGACCGTTCACCCAGAGCTGGTTCACCCGGGCGCGTTCAGCGGCGTTCGGCTGGGCGTTCTGGCAGGACGTGCCGGGGCCGCCGCCCGACATCAGCTCGCTGCACGGACCGGAGTAGTGGTCCGGGAGGCCGAGGACGTGCCCGGTCTCGTGCGCGGTGACGCGGGTGGAGTTGTACTGCTGGTTCTGCCGGTAGTCCAGGAAGATATAACCCCGGCCATGACCGTCGGTGCTCGCGTAGGAGCCCCGCGAGTCATTTCCCTCGCGGTAGGTGAAGTCGGCATTGCTGCCGGCCTGGAGTTTCACATTGCTGACCGCGCTGTTCCAGATCGATGTGCTGCTGGCTATCTGGCCGGCGAAACTGGGCGCGCCCGACGCGTTGTAGACCACGGTGACGGCCTGAACGCCCGGATTCGCGGCGCGCTTTTCGGCCACCGACTTGAGAACGGCGTCGAAGAACGCCTTGTTGGCGGCGGCCTCGGCCTTCGAGCCCGCGTAGGCGGCGTACGAACCGGCGCCCGCAGCCGCGGTGTCGGCGGTGTCGGCGGCGGTGGCCGTGGGTGCGACACTGAACGCGGTCGCGAATGCCAGGCCAATTCCGCAGATCGCGGAAATCGCCGTCTTGGGGTGCTTCATGTGGGGGGCTCCCTAATCGTCCGGTGAACGGAACCGGTGAACGGGTTCGGTACCGGAGAGTCTCGGGGAGCCGGGCGCCGTGCGGATGATGTCAATTCCCGATAGCACCAGCGCATCACCGCCCTGGCCGAGTTTCTGTGAATGCGCCGCCAATTACTGCGATTTGGGCACCTGGTGCGTCTCCTGAGGCGGCTCTACCCTCGGGGCATGGAGCTGGAGGTGAGGCACTTGCGGGCCCTGTGCGCCATCGCCGACACCGGCAGTCTGCACAAGGCGGCACGGCAACTGGGCATGAGCCAGCCGTCCCTGACGACCCAGCTGCGGCGTATCGAGAATGCCCTGGGCGCCGAGCTGTTCTCGCGTGAACGCACCGGCTGCCGGCCCACTCCGCTGGGCCGCTCCGTGGTGAGCCGGGCCCGGCCGCTGGTCTCCGGCATGGCCGCGCTGGTCGCCGAGGCGCGGGCGGCGACCGATCCGACGGGCGGCCCGCGGCTGCGGATCGGCTCCACCGCGAGCCGCGCGCTGGTGGGCTGGCTGCGCCGGCTCCGGCGGCGGCTGCCGGGCACGGACATCTCGCTCCAGATGGATGTCTCGGCCAACGCGCTGCTGCGGACGGTCGCGGCGGGACAGCTCGATGTGGCCTTCGTGCACGAGGTGGAGGGCTGCCCGCTGCATGTCCCGGAGGGGCTGGAGGCGCGCGTACTGGTCGAGCGGGAACCGCAGTTCATCTCCATGGCCCGCGACCATCCGGCGGCGGCCAGCCCGGTGGTGGAACTCGCCGACCTCGCCGGCGACCGCTGGATGGTCGATCCCACGGTGGACGGTGAATGGGACGGCCTGCGCCGCGTGCTCGGCGCGGCCGGCCTCAACCCGCCCGTACTGCACGGCGATTACCTGACGGCCGCGTCGCTCATCGCGGTGGGCGAGGCCGTGGCACCCTGTCAGCCCACCTCGCGCCCGCGCGAGGACATGGCGATCAGACCGCTGAGGGACGATCCCCTGGCGGTACGCCTGCTGCTGTTCTCCCGTCCGGGCCCCACGGCCGACGGTGCCTCCATGGGCGCCCAGGTCTACCCGGACCTGGAAGAGGCCTACCGCGAAGCGGCCCTGGGAGCGACCGACTACCGCCTCTGGCTCACCCGCAACAAAAGCCCGCTGCTCCACGCTCCGGCGCTCTGAGTGCGCCCTTCGGCCGGGCCGGGCGGAAGTCCTGCCGGGCGGAGGTCCTGCCGGGCACCCGCGTAATCCTTGCGGGGCCGGAGCGCGTCGGTCCGCTACTGTCGGTTGCTGTCGGTGGTTGATGGCGGCGCTTCGACAGGTCGCCTCCTGTGCGGACGGTGGGAGCGAGCCCGTGGGCTTTACGGACGAGGTCTGGCGCGTGGTGGCGCGCGAGGACGGGCGAACGGTCGGGCACATCGCCATCGAGGTGGCCGATTTCCCCTGGCTCAGCGGCCGGTTCACCCCCGGTCCGGCGTTCGAGTCGGTGCGCCCCCTCTTCGACCACGAGCTGGCACTGCTCGACCGCATCGACGAGGACCAGGCCGCGTGGGAGACCTCCTACGACGCCGTCGAGCGCGCGGTCTCCCTCCACTCGCCGACGGGTCCCGTCGCGGAGTTCCTCCTCCACATCAAGGGCGACCGGGCCTGGTTCCGCTGGAGCGACACCCCGTTCCCCGAGGACTGAGCCCATACGGACCGGACCACCCGCCGAAGCGACCGGTCCGTCCGGAAGGGGCCGCCGAAGCAGAACGGCCCGGCCATCTCCCATGACCGGGCCGTTCCGTGCACAGATCTGATCCCCACCACGGCCCCACGCGGGGGCCGCTTGTCGCACGGCGGCGGTCAGGCCTTCTTGGTCTCCCAGAAGATGCGGTCGATTTCGGCGATGAGCTCCAGCGCCTTCTCGCCCGTCTTGGGGTCGGTCGACGCCTTCGCGGCGGAGAGCGCCTTGAGGGTGTCGTTGACGAGCTGGTGGAGCTGGGGGTACTTCTCGAAGTGCGGGGGCTTGAAGTAGTCGCTCCAGAGCACCGAGACATGGTGCTTGGCGAGCTCGGCGCGCTGCTCCTTGATGACCGTCGCGCGCGCCTGGAAGTGGGCGTCGTCGTTGCCCTGCATCTTTTCCTGGACGGCCTTGACCGACTCGGCCTCGATGCGGGCCTGGGCGGGGTCGTACACACCACAGGGGAGGTCGCAGTGGGCGCTGACCTTCACCTTCGGGGCAAACAGGCGGGAAAGCATGGAGCTGTCCTTCCTCGTGATCGTCTTCTCAGGTGCGACATTACTCGGTGAGAAGCGTGATTTCGCGAGGGCCCCTAGGGTCTTTCGTTTGGATCTGGCCGGATCGGGGAGCGAGTCTGGTGCCGTGGATCGCAAGGCGGAGGAGGGAGCCCACGCGGAGCGTAGGCGACCGACGACAACGCGGC
>NZ_MAUD01000402.1 GCF_001700515.1 Streptomyces lushanensis | reverse complement strand
GGGGAGGACTGCGCAGTCCTCCCCTGCGCAGTCCTCCCCACCGCGGCCCGCGCCACCGCCCGCGCCGGACAACGACGACGAGCGTGCCGGCGCCCGTGGTGCCCTCTCCTCCGGACGGTTCCTGGCACGGGCCGCGTTTCTCACCGCGCTGCTGACCGCCGCCGGAGCCCTCCTCGGGCTCCTCCGCGACCAGACCATCGCCCATCTCTACGGCGCCGGTCCCGACACGGACGCCTTCCTCGTCGCCTGGACCGTCCCCGAGGTCGCCGCCACGCTCCTCATCGAGGACGCCATGGCCCTCATCCTCGTACCGGCCTTCAGTCTGGCGCTGGCCCGCAGGGCCGCCGAACCGCCCCCCGGGCAGGATCCCGTACGGCTGCTCATGCGGACGACCCTGCCCCGGCTCTGTCTCGCCCTCAGCGCGGGCGCGGCCCTGCTGATCGCCACCGCGCCCTGGGTGGTGGCCGTCCTCGCGCCCGGTCTGCCCGAACCGCGGCTGGCCGTCGACTGCACCCGGCTGACCGCGACCTGCGCCTTCACCTTCGGCATGGCCGGGTACTGCAGCGCGGCCCTGCGCGCGCACGGCAGCTTTCTCGCACCCGCGATGATCTACGCCGTTTACAACACCGCCATCATCACGACGATGCTGGTGGTCACCGACCGCTGGGGAGTACGGGCCGCCGCCGCCGGTGTCGCGCTCGGCGGGGTGCTGATGGTGCTGGTCCAGGTGCCGTTCCTGTGGCGGAGACTGACGGAGCGCCGGCCGGTGGCCGGCAGCGGTACGAAGGGCGGCGGGAGCGGACCGCCCGTCACGCTCGCGCTGCTCGCGCCCGTCGTCGTCTTCGCGCTCAGCAGGCAGTCGCAGGTCCTCATCGAGCGGTTCCTCGCCGCGCCGCTGCCCGCCGGGGCCATCTCGCATCTCAACTACGCGCAGAAGGTCGCGCAGATCCCGATGACGCTCTCCATGATGCTGTGCACGGTCACCTTCCCGGTGATCGCCCGCGCGATGGCGGCGGGCGAGACCGACCGGGCGCGGCGCCGGGTCGAGCGCGATCTCGCGCTGGCCGGGATGATCGTGCTGGTCGGAGCCGCCACCGTGATCGCCTGTGCGCCGCAGATCATCGAAGTGCTCTTCCAGCGCGGCGCGTTCGACCGGGCCGACACGGCGGCGACCGCCGATGTGATGCGCGTCTACGCGCTCGGTCTGCTCGGCCACACGCTCGTCGGCGCGCTGGTGCGCTGCTACTTCTCCGCCGCGCGCCCGCTCTGGTTCCCGGCACTGGCCATGCTCACCGGGCTCGCCCTGACCACGGGCGCGGGCGCCCTGCTGGTCGAGGTCTGGGGCGTCCTCGGCATCGCCGCGGCCAACGCCCTCGGCATCACCCTCACCGCCGCCCTGATGCTGCACGGCGTCGGCCGCCACAGCGTGCCCGTCGACATCCGTTCCATGACCGGCGGACTGGTCAAACTCAGCTCCGCCGCCGCGGCGGCCACCGGCTCCGGCTGGCTCTGCGGAAACCTCATCCCCTCACCCGTACTGGGCGCCGCGGCGGCCTGTGTGGCCGTCGCCGCCGTGTTCCTCGTCATCGCCCGCGCCCTTCAGGCGCCCGAGATCGACACCATCCTCCGCCCCCTCACACGAAAGCTCGCACATGTCCGCTGACACGGTGTCCCCAGGCCCCTTGTGGGCAGCCATGTACCACTCCGTCGCCGACACCACCGACGACCCCTACCAGGTGACCGTCTCACCGGCCCGGCTCGAAAGGCAGTTGCGCTGGCTGAGCCGGCGCGGACTGACCGGCGTCGGCATGGAGCGGCTGCTGCGCGCACGCGCGAAGGGCCGCGGCGCCGGACTCGTCGGACTCACCTTCGACGACGGATACGCGGACTTCCTGGAGCGTGCCGTACCGCTGCTGCGCCGGTACGGCTTCACCGCCACCGTCTTCGTCCTGCCCGGCCGTCTCGGCGGTACGAACGAATGGGACAGCCTCGGCCCCCGCAAGCCCCTGCTCACCGCGGACGGTATCCGTGAGGCCGCCGAGGCCGGTATGGAGATCGGCTCCCACGGACTGCGCCACACCGATCTCACCAGGGCCGACGACGAACTGCTCGCCGCCGAGACCGCGCGGAGCAGGGAACTGCTCCGGGCCCTGACCGGCGCCGAGGTGACCGGCTTCTGCTATCCCTACGGCACGGTCGACGCCCGTGCCGTCGACGCCGTACGGGCCGCGGGCTACACCTACGCCTGCGCCATCAGCCCCGGACCGCTGACCGGGATGCTCGCCCTGCCCCGCGTCCATGTCGGCGAGAAGGACACCGGAGCGCGGCTGTACCTCAAACGGCGGCTGCACCGCTGGCGCCGCGAGCCCGTACCGGCCGCGGAGTGCACCGCGTACACCGACGCCCTGGTCGGCACGGCCGGGAGGACCGGACCGTGAGAGTGCTGCACATCATCACGGGCCTCGGAATCGGCGGCGCCGAGCAGCAGTTGCGGCTTCTGCTGAGCCGGCTGCCGACCGAGAGCGAGGTCGTCACCCTCACCAACCCCGGTCCGGTCGCGGAGGGCATCGTCGCCGACGGCGTGCCGGTCACGGACCTCGCCATGACCGGCAACAAGGACCTCGGCGCGCTGCCCAGACTGACCAAGCTGGTCAAGCAGGGGCGGTACGACCTGGTGCACACGCATCTCTACCGGGCCTGTCTGTACGGGCGGTTCGCGGCCCGGCTCGCGGGCGTACGGACCATCGTGGCCACCGAACACTCCCTGGGCGCCGTGCAGATCGAGGGCAGACAGCTCTCCACCGGCGCCCGCGCGCTCTATCTCGCCGGCGAGCGCCTCGGCACCACGACGGTCGCCGTCTCCGCCACCGTCGCGCGCCGGCTGGAGCGCTGGGGCGTGCGCCACGACCGGATCCAGATCGTGCCCAACGGCATCGACGTCGGGCGTTTCGCCTACGACGAGAACGCACGCCGCGCCGCCAGGAGCCGTCTCGGGCTGCCGCTGGACGCCTTCGTGGTGGGCGGTGTCGGACGGCTGACCCCCAGCAAGCGCTTCGACACGCTCGTACGGGCTGTCGCCGAACTGCCGGGCGCCCGGCTCCTTCTGGTGGGCGACGGACCGGAGAAGGAGCGGCTGCGGCGGCTGGCGCGGCGGTGGGGAGCGGCCCATCGGATCCTGCTGCACGGCGCGTGCGAGGATCCGCCGCGGGCCGTCCCGGCGACGTCACAGGGCGGGCCGCCGGACGGGCCGCCGGACGGACATCCGCGGGAGCCCGCCCACACGCCCGATCTGCCCTCCCTGCTCGCCGCCATGGACGTCTTCGTGTCCACCTCCTACGACGAGGCCTTCGGACTCGCCGTCGTCGAGGCCCTCGCGGCCGGGCTGCCGGTCCTGCACGTCACCTGTCCCGCGCTGCACGACCTGCCGGCCGACGACGCGCCGGGAGCCCGGCAGATCAGCGGTTCCGTGCCCGAACTGGTCGCCGAGCTGAGGCAGTTCGAGGAGAGGGCGCCGCGCCGGCTGCCCGTGCCCAGGGCGGCACGCCACTACGACATCTCCCACAGTGCCGAACAACTGATGACGGTGTACGGGCATGCCGTGCGCGGTACGGCCCCCACCCGAGAGGTGAGTTGCCCATGAACCAGTCGAGTCCTCCGCGGCGCCGGGCCGCGCGGCGCGTTCCGGTGTCGGTGAGGCTGAAGGCGCTGCCCGTCTGGGCGATCGTTCCGGCGGCGGCGCTGACCGGCGCGCTGGCCGGAGGCGCGTACGGACTGCTCCGTACGCCCGAGTACACGGCCACCAGCTATGTCCTGGTCGTACCGACGCAGAAGTCCGATCCCGCCGCGGCTCTCGGCTTCGCGACGGCGTACGGACGGATCGCCTCCCAGGTGGCGCTGCTCGGTGACGCGCCCGTCTGGTCCGGTGTGCCGGCGGAGACCCTCAAGAAGAACGTGCGGACGGCCACTTCGCCGGACGCGCCGATGATCTCCGTGACGGCGACCTCCTCCGAGGCGGCGACCGCCGTGAACATGGCGGACGGCGTCGCGCGCTCCCTGGTCGTCAACGGCACCCATCTGCAGGGAAGTACGCAGGTACGGGTGCTCCAGTTCTCCCGGGCGGTCGAGCCGACCAGCCCGGCCTCGGCGTCCGCGTCCCTGGCGGCCCTGGTCGGCGCGAGCGCGGGCGGGCTGCTCGGCGGGCTCGGTCTGCTGGTGCGGCCGAGACGGCGGGCCGAACAGGTCCAGGTGACCGTCCCGGGCCCGGCGACGGCATCCCAACCACAGCCGGAGACAGTCTGATGCACACCGAATCGAGACGGGTGACCGGTATGCCCGCGGCGGCGGCCCGCACGCGCTCCGCCGCGGTGTCCCCGGCGCCCTCCGCGTCCCCTGCCCCCTCCGCGTCGTCCGGGGCCTCCGTGTCTTCCACGTCCCTCTCCTCCTCCCCCTCGGCACCCTCCGCCTCGTCCGTCTCCGGGTCCGTGTTCACCACGGAGGTCTGCCGGGACCTGGGCCGCTTCGCCGCGCTCGCGCCGGACTGGCACGCGCTGCACCGCCGTTCCCGTAACGCCACTCCGTTCCAGAACCACGCCTGGCTGCACTCCTGGTGGGTGTCGTACGGCACGCCCGGACGGCTGCGGATCGTTCTCGTACGCAGGGCCGGGCAGTTGGTGGCGGCGGCGCCGCTGATGCTGGTCCACCGTCCCGTTCCCGTCCTCGTACCGCTCGGCGGGACCATCTCCGACTTCTCCGACGTCCTGCTCGACGACCGCCGGCCGGAGGCCGCGTCGGCCGCGCTGGCCAGGGCCCTGCGCGAGGTGGCCCGTACGTCGGTGATCGATCTGCGGGAGGTACGGCCGGGCGCCGCCGCGGAGCGTGTGGTCGCCTGCTGGAGCGGTCCGCGCCGGCGGCTGGCGGACTCGGTCTGTCTCGAACTGCCCGCCGTCCCCATGGACGAACTGCTCGGCAGGCTCGCCTCCTCGCGCGCCCAGCGCTTCCGCGCCAAGCTGCGCAAGCTGGACGCGCTCGGTATCGACGAGCGGGTGGTGCCCGAGGACGAGATCCCGCTCGCGGTCGCCCGGCTGCTGGAGCTGCACCGGCTCCAGTGGCAGGGCCGAGGTGTCACCGCCGAGCATCTCAGTACGCGCTTCGCGGAGCACCTCAGCCGGTCGGTACGGGCGATGGCCGGGTCCGGCGACGCCCGCCTGACCGAATTCCTGCTGGCCGGAGAGGTGCTCGCGGCGGATCTCACCCTGATGTCGGGGACGCTGGCGGGCGGCTATCTGTACGGAGCCGATCCCGGGCTGCGCGCCAGAAAGGTGGATGTGGCCACCATGCTGCTGCGCAGCGGCGCGCGGCAGATCAGCGGGAGCGGGCGCACCACGCTGAGCATGCTGCGCGGCAACGAGCCGTACAAGCACCACTGGCGCCCGGAGACCGTGCGCAATCAGCGGTATCTGCTCTCCCGGCCCTGTCTGGAGCCTTCGCTGCGGCTGCTGATCGGACACGCGGCGGCCCGGGGACGGGCCGCCGCGCTGGTCAAGCGGATGCGGCGGGACTGAGCCCTCGAAGGCCGCGGGGCCGGACTCAGGAGCCGAGTCTGCGCCACCAGGTGAGTGGCATGCAGACCTTGCCGCCGAGCCACCGCTCGATCCAGGGACCGAGGTCCATCGGCGTACAGGCCGGCGGACGAGCGGGCTCCGGTGCCGGAGCGGGCCCCGGCGCGGCTGCCGGGGTGGCCGTCGGTGTGGCCGTCGGCGCCGGAGCGGGCTCCGGCGCCGGGGTCCCGCCGGCCGCCGGGGTCGGCGTCGGAGTGGGTGTGGGCGCCGGAGTGGGTGTCGGTGTGGGTGTCGGCGCCGGTTCCGGCGCCCGGCCGTAGAGCATGGACCGGTACACCTTCGACGACTCGGGATTCTCGTCGCACTGCCACACGCCGTGCGGACAGTAGTCGGTGACGGTGTTGTAGAGCGGTTTGTACGTGTCGATCCACTGGAGCATGCGTCGCATGTACTCGGGGTTGTCACCGTTACGGAAGAGGCCCCACTCCGGATAGGAGATCACCTTTCCATGCGCGGCGGCGAAGTTCACATGGTGGCGGAGTCCGAAGGGCTCCCCGACCTGTTCGTCGAAGGTCCGGCCCGGCGGCTGGTCGTACGAATCCATGCCCATGATGTCCACGAAGCCGTCGCCCGGGTAACACGCGGTCCAGGGAATGTCGTCCAGTCCCCGGTTGGGCGCGAAGTCGAAACGGAATTTCTGGCCCGGTACCGCGCGCATGGCGGTGACGATGCGCTGCCAGTACCGCTTCCACGCCATCGGCGCGGGCCCGCAGCGGTGGGTGTAGGTGTTTCCGTTCATCTCCCAGCCGAGCACGATCACCGTGTCCGGGACGCCGAGGCCGACCAGGCGTCGCGCCAGGGTCCTGAAGTGCTCGTCGTACAGGCCCGCCGCGCCCTTGAACAGCTCACGGCGGACGTGCGCGTCACGGACACGGTCCTCGGTGCGCTCCAGCATGGGGACGTTGAGCACGAACAGCCGGTCGTCCCGCGCCTTTCGCCACTGGGCCCAGTCCGCCAGGAAATTCGGGGCGCCCTCGATGTTGGACCACACGTCCCCGGGCAGATAGCTGTGCCCGACGCGCAGTTCCGTACCGCCCAGCCATTTCTGCATGGCGGCCATGCGTTCGACGCCCTTCGGGCCGAAGTCGAGATAGGCGCCGGTCGCGGGAGCGGGTGCCTGCGGCGGCCTGTGCGTGGCCGCCGCGTCCGGATCTTTCGCGTCACCGGGAGCGGACAGCGCCGCACCCGAGGAAAGGAGACCGGCCATGACCACACCCAGACACGTGGCGGTCAGCCGGCGACGTCGATGGGACATATACAAGCTCCTTGCGAGTTGAGCTCTCTTCCGTGGCCGCGAGCCGTGGTCACGCTCCTTCAAAAGTATTTCTAATGAGCCGAACGAGAACCCGGCCTGGCGTTCTGGTAGTCCGTTCGTGAATTTCATCCCCCGCTTGGGCCATCGAATTGGGCCGTCGAATGGAAGGACACCGCTGTGCCGAGCTTTGACACCCGTGTTCCCGCCGTACTCATGAGGCTCGACCAGAACCCTTTCCACCACGGGACGCTGGGCGCCGTCCGGTCTCTCGGCCGGGCCGGGATCGAGGTGCACACGGTGGTCGAGGCCGCGCGCGGACCCGTCGGCCACTCCCGTTATCTGCGCCGTACCCACCCAAGACCCGACGGCTGCCGGGATCTGGCGGAGATTCAGCGACTGCTGTTCCAGGTCTCCGACCGGCTCGGCACACCGGCCGTGCTGATTCCCATGGACGATCTGAGCGCCATCACCGTGGGACAGCTCCAGTCCCGTCTGACCGGCCGTTATTTGCTGCCTGAACAGCCGTCAGGGCTGCCGGAGCGCGTCGCGGACAAGGCGGAGCTGGTCGGCATCTGCCGGGAGCTCGGCATCCCGCACCCGCGCACGGTGATGCCCGGCTGCGCGGCGGAGGCGGCGGACGCCACGGGTGCGCTCGGGCTGCCGGTGGTGGCGAAGTGGAGCAGACCGTGGCTCCTTCCCGAGGCGGCCGGGCTGCGCAGCACCGTGCTCGTACGCTCCGCCGGCGAGGCCCGTGAGCTGTACGGACGCAGCGCGGAGGCGGGCAGCAGACTGCTGCTCCAGGAGTTCCTGCCGCACGGCCGGGGACTGGACTGGTTCTTCCACGGATACAGCGGCGCCGGCGGCGAGTGCCTGGTCGGGGCGGCCGGCCGCAAGGAGAGATCCTGGCCGGCCGGGGCCGGTCTGACCGCCGTGGGCACCTGGCTGCCCAATCCGTCCGTGGAGCGGACGGCCCGTCAGATGGTCTCCGCGCTCGGCTACCGAGGGATTCTCGATCTCGACTTCCGCCGGGACACCGCGACGGGCGCCTACCACCTCCTCGACTTCAACCCCAGGCCCGGCGCGCAGTTCCGGCTCTTCACGGACCGGTCGGGCACCGATGTCGTACGGGCGCTGCATCTCGATCTCACCGGCCGGGCCGTTCCCGTACAGACCGCCGCGCACGGCAGGACCTTCGTGGTCGAGAACTACGCGCTGCTGTCGGCGCTCACCGCCCAGCCCTCGGTCCGCGCGCGGCGCACCGGTCGCGCCGCAGTCCAGGGCGGCGGGAGGCCCGGCGCCGCGGAGCGGTCCCCGGCGATGGAGGCCGCGTGGTTCGCGCTGGACGATCCGCGGCCCGCGTACGCCATGGCCGTCGCCTGGGGGCTGCACGCGGTACGCAGAGGACGGCGCGGGCTCGGGCGTCTGCTCGGCGGCATCGCGACCGACCGGCGCGGAGGGGAGTCCGGCCGCCACGATCCCGCGCTGCCGAGGACGACCCCGGTGCTCAGGCGGGGGCGCAGCCCCGCCGCCGCGCAGGGCGTCCCGGCGCCGCACCGGCCGTGAGGACCGGCGCGCCCTGGGCGCGGCCCGCCGACGGACCGTCATCCACCTGAACCGACCCGACTGATCCCCCCGACTGACCACCCCGGCACAGAGAGCGGAACACATTGATGTACGACCTGGTAGTGGTGGGCGCAGGCCCCTACGGACTCTCCATCGCCGCGCACGCCGCGGCGGCCGGACTCGATCTACGGGTCTTCGGCAGGCCGATGGCCTCGTGGCGGGACCATATGCCGCCCGGGATGTATCTGAAGTCCGAACCGTGGGCGTCGAATCTCTGCGATCCGCAGGGCGCGTTCGGTCTGGCCGACTACGCCGCCACCCGGGGAGCGGAGGTACGGCACGGCGTTCCGCTGCCGGTCGGCTTCTTCGCCTCGTACGGACTGTGGTTCGCGGAGCGCGCGGCGCCGCCCGTCGACGAACGTATGATCACGGCCGTCCAGCCCGTCCTGGGCGGATTCCGGCTCTCCACCGAGGACGGCGAGAGCGTGCTCGCCCGCACGGTCGCGCTGGCGGTCGGGGTGATGCCCTTCATCGACATTCCCGCGCCGCTGCACGCGCTGACGCGGGAGCAGGTGACGCACAGCAGCCACCACGCGGATCTGACGCGTTTCGTGGGACGGGACGTGACCGTCATCGGAGCGGGCCAGGCGGCTCTGGAGACCGCCGCGCTCCTCGCCGAACAGGGCACGAGCGTCAGGGTGGTGGCCCGGTCGGGCAGGCTCAACTGGAACACGCTGCCGCCGCCGCTGGACCGCCCGGTCAGGGAGACGGTCCGTATGCCGCACACCGGACTCGGCTGCGGATGGAAGAACTGGCTCTACGCGGAGACCCCGGGCCTCTTCCGCCGGCTTCCCGCCCCGACCCGGGCGCGTGTCTTCACCTCGGCGCTGGGACCGGCGGGCGCGTGGTGGCTGCGGGAGCGGTTCGAGTCGGCGGTGGACGTCAGGCTGAGCGAGAGCCTGGCGAGCGCGGACCCGACGGACAACGGCGGCGTACGGCTCGAACTGGTCGCCACCACAGGCAGGGTGCAGACCGTGGAGACGGACCATGTCATCGCCGCCACCGGATTCACCCCGGGACTGGAACGGCTCGGTCTGCTCGACGGCGAGCTGCGGGCCGGGCTGGCGACGGTCTCTCCCAGCACCGCGCCCGAGGCGAGCCCGCTCTTCGAGTCCTCGCATCCGGGGCTCTTCGTCGCCGGGCTGCTGAGCGCGCCGTCGTTCGGCCCGTCGATGCGCTTCGTCTACGGGGCCACGTACACGGCCGAGCGGCTGGTACGGGGAGTGCGGCGCCGGCTCGGATCGCGCGGCGGATCGCTCGGTACCGTCCGGCAGCGGCAGGCGTCGCCGGCCTCGCAGCCGATGCCGGCAACGGCCGGGAAGTCACTGCTGAGCTGAGGTGGCGTCAAAAGCAGTCCGGCCGGTCCGCCGGCCGGGAGGATCCGCCGCGATTCTCCCGGCCGGCCGGACACGTCGACCGTCCGCCGCCGGCCGTGGTCAGCCGTGGGTCAGCCGCTGCCGGCCGCTGCCGGCCGCTGTCAGCGGCGGGCGCGCGCGGTGCCGCGGCGGTACAGGATGCCGCCGCCGAGCAGCAGGCCCGCGCTCAGCGCCGCCATGCCGAGAAGGCCGCCGTCGCTGCCGGTGGAGGCGAGTTCCGCGACCGGGGCGGGAGAGCCGGGCCCGGAAGGCGCGGCGGGAGTGACCGTGTCGGGAACGACCTTGCCGCCCGGCGGTGCGCCCGGCACGGGCGGGGTCCTGTCCGTACCGTCGCCCGGCTCGTCGCCTCCGGGAGTGCCGGGCGTGCCGGGAGTCTCGGGCGTGCCGGGCGTCTCGGGCGTCTCGGGAACGCCGGGCGTTCCGGGAGTCTCCGGGAACTGCGGCTCCAGCGGGAGGCCGGGAAGGGCCACCGGCGCCCCGTTCGCGCACCGGTTGCCGAACGCCGGGTTGAGCACACCGACCAGATCGACGGAGTTGCCGCAGACGTTCAGCGGGACGTCGAGCGGCACCTGGACGATATTGCCCGAGCCCACACCCGGCGATCCCTTGGCGACGGCGCTCGCGGCGGCGCCGGTGCCGGTGGTCTGCCGGTGCGGGTGCGCCTGCTTGTGCGGGTGTGTCTCGTGCCGCTGCGGGACGCGGGCGGGCGTGTCCTCCGGCGGGGCCACCGGTGCGTGGTCCGGCCCTTCCGGGACGGAGGGCGCCCGGTCGTCGTGCCGCTCGGGAGCGCGGTGGTCAGGGTGCGACTGCGGGTGCGACGAGGATCCCCCGTGCGCCGCCGAGTGTCTCGGCCGGCCCGATGTACTGACACAGCCGTTGCCGAAGGCGGGATTGCCCACTCCGACGACGTCCACGGTGTTCCCGCAGACATTGACCGGGACCTCAATGGGTGCCTGGACAGTATTGCCCGACAGCACACCCGGTGATCCGGCGGCCACCCCGTCGCTCTCCACCGCGATGGCATGGCCACCGCCCAGGGAGAGCACGCTCGACGCCGCCGCGGCGGCGAGCAGCCCTTTACTGATGAGGTCTCGCATCTATCTCTTCTCCTCCTGCTGTGACATCGGGGCCTACTGAGACCGGTCCCGAAGCAGGGGAACCCCGCGCTTCGGGACCGGGCGCGCAACGTCAGGCGTTGACGCAGGTGTTGCCGAAGGCGGGGTTCAGCAGGGCGATGATGTCGATCGTGTTACCGCACAGATTGATGGGGACGTGGACGGGAACCTGAATGACATTGCCCGAGAGCACGCCGGGAGAACCGGCGGCGATGCCCTCGGCTTCGGCGTCGGCCATGGCCGGGGCCGCGGCCCCCATCGTCATGAGCAGACCTGCGACGACGGTTGCGGTCTTCTTGCACTTCATCGTGAGCCCTTTCCGCAGCGGCGTTCCCGTTCGCACGACTGTCGTGGCACGCGAGCATCGAATTCTCGGCCCGTACGTCCGCTGCTGGAACACCAACGAGTTGGCCCTTGCCAAGGAAACTGTCCTGTTTTATGGCTTTCTCCGGTTCACTCGATTGCCGCGTGAAGGGATTCGGGATTTTCGTTTCTGCGTAAGAAGGGGCTTTCCGTGGAATACGGCGACGGGCCGGAACGCTCTTCGGGCGGTGGTGCGCGGTGCCGGTCAGCTGTTGCCGGCGCCGTTCCCGGACAGGACCGGGATGTCGTTCAGGATGTGCGACAGCGGCTC
>NZ_MAUD01000401.1 GCF_001700515.1 Streptomyces lushanensis | reverse complement strand
TCCCCATCCCCGTCCCCGTACAGACCCTCCATCCCGTCCGCTGCGGTCAGCGCCCTGAGATCCCAGGCCAGTTCATCGCCCGGATCGTCCTGCGTGTCCGCCATGTAGTGCGCGAGCGTGCAGCGATGGAGCGGGTCCCCCACCTCCCCGATCTCCGTCCAGAGCGCACCGAACCGGTTGCGCGCCTCCTCGCGGTCGCCGCCGTGGAGGAGCATGACCGCCTGACCGATCCTGGTCATGACAGCGTCCTCCGACGCCTCCTGCCGCTCCCTCACTGCCGCCTCCGCATGCCTGTCCGACAAATCCGGCAGACATGACGCTAGCTTCCGTGGCGGACAAACGCCTTCAGGCTCGGGCGGCGCACCCGAGCCTGTCGGCCCGCTCCGCGGTCAGCCGAGGTCGGGGATGCGCCAGTCGATGGGCTCGTGGCCCTGCGCGGCCACGGCCTCGTTTATCTGGGTGAACGGACGCGACCCGAAGAACTTCTTCGCCGACAGCGGCGAGGGGTGCGCCCCCTTCACCACCACATGGCGTTCCTGGTCGATCAGCGGCAGCTTCTTCTGCGCGTAGGCCCCCCAGAGGACGAACACCGCGGGATCGGGCCGCTCGGCGACCGCGCGGATCACGGCGTCCGTCACCTTCTCCCAGCCCTTGCCCTTGTGGGAGTTGGCCTCGCCCTCGCGGACCGTCAGCACCGCGTTGAGCAGCAGCACACCCTGCTCGGCCCACGGCATCAGATAGCCGTTGTCCGGGATCGGGTGGCCCAGCTCCTCCTTCATCTCCTTGTAGATGTTGCGCAGGGAGGGAGGCGTCTTGACACCCGGGCGGACGGAGAAGCACAGCCCGTGCCCCTGGCCCGCGCCGTGGTACGGATCCTGGCCCAGGATCAGGACCTTCACCCGGTCGTACGGCGTGGCGTCGAGGGCGGCGAAGACCTCCTCGCGCGGCGGGTAGACCGGCCCCTTCGCCCGCTCCTCCTCGACGAAGTCGGCCAGCTCCTTGAAGTAGGGCTTGTCCAGCTCCTCGCCGAGGACACCACGCCAGGACTCGGGCAGCATGTCGGTGTCGGTCACGTCAACAACCTCCGGTAAGCGATCACTTGTGCACCACTGAACCTACCGGTGGCCACTGACAACGACCTCTACCAGCTCGCCTTGCGGTACAGCTCCCACATCTGCATCACCGTCTGCGGATCGAGGGCGCGCTCACCGCCCGCGATGTCGTCCGTGGAGGCGACATACAGCTTGCCCTGCCACAGCGGCAGAAGCCGCACATCCGCGACGAAGATCTCCTGGGCGCGCGCGAACTGCTTGCTGACCGACGCGCGGTCGCTCATCCTGCGCGACTGCGGCAGCAGCGTCTGGGTGATCTCGGGACTCTCGTACGGCGTGCTCAGCGCGTTGTGCTTGCCGACGAAGGGGGCGATGAAGTTGTCGGGATCGGGGAAGTCGGGGAACCAGCCGCGGCCGAAGACGGGGTACTGCCCCTTCTGATAGCCCGCCTGAAACTCCTTCCACGGCCTGCTGCGCAGAGTGATCTCGAACAGCCCCGACGCTTCGAGCTGGCGCTTCAGCTCAGCGAACTCCGCCGCCGTGCCCGATCCGTACCGGTCCGTCGTGTACCAGAACGTCAGCGGTACGGGAGTCTCGACGCCCCGCTCCTCGAGGATGGCCCGGGCCTTGTCCACATCGGGATCGCCGTACTGGTCGAAGAAGCTGGTGGCGTGGCCCGTGATGCCCTTGGGGACCATCGAGTAGAGCGGCTCCGCCGTGCCCTGGTAGATCTTGGCGACGAGTGCGTCGCGGTCCACGACCTGGGCGACCGCCTGCCGTACGGCGAGCTGCCCGGCGGCCGGGTCCTCGGGGTTGAACACCAGGTAGCGGATGTCGGCGCCGACCGTCTCGACCAGTTGGAGGGCGTCGTTCTCCGGCTTCTTCTCCTCCAACTCGACGACCTGCTCCGAGGTGAGACCGCGGTAGATGGCGTCGATCTCCTGCTTCTTCAGCGCGTCGAAGAGCGTGCCGGACTCCTTGAAGTACTTGATGGTGACGCCGCTGTTCCTGCGGTCGGCGAATCCCGTGTACCGCTCGTTCCTCGTCAGCTCCGCACGGTCGCCCGTGCGGTACGAGGCAAGTTCGTACGGTCCGGAACCGCTGACCTTGCCGTCCCGTCGCAGCTCGCCCATCGGGTACTCGACCGGATTCACGATGGACATGGCGGGTGTGGCCAGGATGAAGGGGAAGGTCGCGTCCGGCTTCTTCAGCCGGAAGACGACGGTGTCGTCGCCGCGTGTCTCGACCCGCTCCAGGGACTCCAGCAGGCCCGCCGGACCGCCCTGTATATTGATCTTCAGAATCCGGTCGAAGGAGTGCTTGACGGCTGCCGCGTCGAGCTTGTCCCCGTCCGAGAACGTCAGTCCCTCGCGCAGCGTGCAGCGGAAGACCTGGTTCGACGCGTCGGCGAACTCGCAGTGCCGCGCGGCGTCGGGCTGTGGATACGAGCTGCCGGTGGGAAAGGCGACGAGTGTCTGGAAGACGTTGCGGAACATCTCCCAGCCGTTGTCCCAGGACGCCGCGGGGTCGAGGGTGGGTGGCTCACTCGTGGTACCGACCGTTATCTTCTGTGCCGCTTCCGCCTCGTCGTCCGATAACAAGCCACATCCCGTGAGCAGGGACATGGACGCGAGGGCCGCAGCGGCCTGCCGACTGGTCCGGTTGAACACTTCACGCTCCTTGTTCAGCCATGGATCGGCAGACCATACCGCAGCGTTGGCCGAATCAGTACAGTGATCCGGTGGGGCTTTTGGAGAGGTCGTAGGTGCCCTGGTTCACCATGATCAAGCGCTTGTACGACCGGTGTTCATCCCACGCCGGCGTTGAGGAAGATCCCGCCGTCGACCACCAGCGTCTGACCGGTGATCCAGTCCGACTGGTCCGAGGTGAGGAACGCAGCGGCGCCGCCGATGTCCTCGGGCACCCCGAGCCTGCCGAGCGGATAGGACGCCGCCACCTCGGCCTCCCTGCCCTCGTAGAGCGCCTGCGCGAACCGGGTCTTGACCACGGCGGGCGCGATCGCGTTGACGCGGACGACCGGCGCGAACTCGTGCGCGAGCTGGAGCGTCAGATTGACCATCGCGGCCTTGCTCATGCCGTACGCGCCGATGAACGGCGACGCCGAGATCCCCGCGACCGACGCGATGTTGACGATCGCGCCGCCGTTGTCGCGCTGCCAGGCGCGCCAGGTGAGCTGGGCGAAGCCGAGCGCCGAGACGACATTCGTCTCGAACACCTTGCGGGCCACATTGAGGTCCAGCTCGGCCATCGGGCCGAAGACCGGATTCGTACCGGCGTTGTTGACCAGGAAGTCGACGCGGCCGAACGCCTCCATGGTGCGCTCCACGGCGACCGCCTGGTGCGCCTCGTCGTGCGCCTTGCCCGCCACCGCGATCACCCGGTCCGCACCGAGCCGTTCCACCGCCTCCTTGAGCGCCTCCTCGCCCCGGCCGGTGATGCACACCCGGTCGCCGCGGGCGACGAACGCCTCGGCGACGCCGTATCCGATGCCGCGGCTCGCGCCCGTGATCAGCGCGACCTTGCCGCTGTCGGGCACCCGCCCGCCCGGCTCCGTCGTGTCGGTCATGTCCCCGTCTCCCTGCCCTCGCACCATGTCCCTGCCGTCCGGCCTCAGTTGAGCGGTCCGCCGGCCACATACATGACCTGGCCCGAGACGAAGCCCGCGTCGTCGCCCGCGAAGAAGGCGATGGCGTTCGCGACATCCTCCGGCCTGCCCACCCGCTGGACAGGGATCTGGCTCGCGGCGGCGGCCTGGAAGTCCTCGAAGCCCATACCGACACGGGCGGCTGTCTGTGCCGTCATCTCGGTGACGATGAAGCCGGGAGCCACGGCGTTGGCGGTGACACCGAACTTGCCGAGCTCCTTGGCCAGGGTCTTGGTGAAGCCCTGGAGACCGGCCTTGACGGCGGCGTAGTTGGCCTGGCCGCGATTGCCCAGCGCCGAACTCGAGGAGAGGCTGACGATACGGCCGAACCCCGCGTCGACCATGTACTTCTGACAGGCGCGGGCCATCAGGAACGCGCCCTTGAGATGCACGCCGACCACGGTGTCCCAGTCGGACTCGCTCATCTTGAAGAGCAGATTGTCCCTGAGCACCCCGGCGTTGTTGACAAGGATCGTCGGCGGGCCCAGCTCGGCGGCGACCCGCGCGACGGCGGCCTCCACCTGCGCGCTGTCGGAGACGTCGCAGCCGACGGCGAGCGCCGTGCCACCCGCCGTGGTGATCTTCTCGACGGTGTCCTTGCAGGCCGCCTCGTCCAGGTCGAGTACGGCGACGGCGCGGCCCTCGGCCGCCAGCCGCAGCGCGGTGGCGGCGCCGATGCCCCGTGCCGCCCCGGTCACGATGGCTACCCGCTGCTCGGTGGTGGACATCCTCTGTTCTCCTTGCCCTAGGGATCCGCGGCTCTCCAGCACTGAGCAACCGCTTAGTCGCTTCAGCATTCGAGACGCTAGAAGGCATGGCACCCGGTGTCAACGGCTCACAGGACCGACCGAGCGACGAGGAACGCACATCACACCGAAGTCACACCGCACCGCCGGGCCCGGCGGTGCGTGCGCGGCCGGGTCCGGCGGCGGCGCGGGCCGCTCAGCGCACCAGCAGTTCCAGCAGCCGTTCCGCCTCGGCCCTCGGGTCCGCCGTCAGCCCGGTGTGTACGGGACCGGGCTGTACGACCGTCGAGCGCGGTGCGATCAGCCAGCGGAACCGCCGGCCCGCGTCGTCGCCCGCGGCCTGTCCCGCCAGGTCGCCGCCGCGGCACACACTCTCGACCGCGTGCAGGGCCGCCCGTACCCCCACCACATCGGCCCGCGGGTCGAGGGCCGTCAGCTTGGCCTCGTCCAGATGGGTCCTGGCGGCGACATAGGACCGGGCACGGCAGTAGACGAGCACTCCCGCGTTGAAACACTCGCCGCGCTCCACGCGGGGCACCACGCGCAGCAGCGCGTACTCGTAGACGTCCTTGTCGCTCACTGGCCGCTGTCCTTCGTGTCGTCCGGCCGCCGCGTGGCGCGCGCCGTGGGGTCCAGTCGGCCGGCCAGCCAGCCCGGTGCGCGGGAGGGCCCGCTCCTGGTGGGCGCGTCGAGGACAATCCGTTCATGGACCGTCGCGGCGCGCGCCAGCAGCGGCTCCACATAGGCGCGGCGCAGCGCGTCGGTCGAGTCGAAGCCCGGCTCGTCGACCAGCCACTCGTCGGGTACGTCGGCGGCGATCGCGGTGAGCAGTTCCTCGGTGACCAGCGGCGCCAACGCGGCGGAAGCGGAGGCGAGATCGGGTCCGAAGGGCGCGAGAGCGTGGTCGGAGGCGTTGTACGGCTTGGCCGCCGAAGCCTCGGCGCCGGGCCAGTTGTGGTGCCAGATCATGGTGGCACCGTGGTCGATCAGCCACAGGTCACCGTGCCAGACGAGCATGTTGGGGTTGCGCCACGAGCGGTCGACGTTGTTGACGACCGCGTCGAACCAGATGACCCGCCCGGCCTCCTCCGAACCGACCTGGTAGGCCAGCGGGTCGAATCCGAGCGATCCCGGCAGATAGTCCATGCCGAGGTTGAGCCCACCGCTCGCCTTGAGCAGCTCCTGCACCTCCTGATCGGGCTCCGAGAGCCCGATGACCGGATCGAGCTGCATCCGCACCAGCGTGGGGACGCGCAGACCGAGCCTGCGGCCGAGTTCGCCGCAGATCACCTCGGCGACCAGGGTCTTCCTGCCCTGCCCCGCGCCGGTGAACTTCATGACGTACGTACCGAGATCGTCGGCCTCGACGATCCCCGGAAGCGACCCGCCCTCACGCAGCGGCGTGACATAGCGAGTCGCAGTCACCTCATTCAACACTTTCCCAGGCCACCTAATTCTTCAGCCTTGCAATCCACGACCGCCGTTGGAGGGGCGCAGCAGCGGGAATCGCCTGTCGACGGCCCTGGGGAGAATCCGGGGAGTTTGGACCGGCATACGGTTCTCCCTGATTCCCGAGCAGACCGTCGCCGGCGGTTCGCCCCTTCCTTCCGGCCTCCGGCATGAAGTGAGCATAGTAACCAAGGGTGATCGCGGGCGAGGAGTGCCCGAGCCACCGCGCCAAGGTCACGACGCACTCCCCGTCCTCCGGCACGACCGAGGCACGGATGCACCACAGCACGCGAAAGCCACCCTCCGGGCCGCCAGGGTCTCACTCCCCCGACGCGCGGCGGAACGATGCCGGCCTCGGCCAACGCGGGCTTCCTGGTGCGGTTGTTCCACGTGTTCACCGCGACGGCGTTGCCGAGTCGTGTGGTGAGCGGCAGGGAGAACCTCCTCCCCCGCCCCTCCGGCCTCCCCCACGGAAGCTCCACTTCAACCGGCTGGAATGGTTCGGCACAGCGCTTCAATTCCTCGGCAACCGAGGAGGGCATGTCGACGACACGGGGTGTCACACCAGTCCCTGGGACTCCCCAAGTCCTACTGGCACGGCCGAATTCTCTGCGGCAACGCACAACTCGCTCACCCCGCCACGTCACCGTGACTAAGGTGACTTCGCCCGGGAGACGGAGCGTGGAAGACGGGGGATGTTCATGGAGTCGGCTTCTGGCGCGATGAAAGCGGCGGCCGAAGGCGTGCTGACCGAGTTTCAGCAGAACCTCGTGGTCATGATCATCGGCGCGATCCTCGGTGTGCTGGGTACGGTCGCCGTCGAGCGGATGAAGCTTCGCCGCGAACCGACCAAACGGCTGTCGTGGGACGCCGAGGTCCACAAAGCGATGGTGTCCACGGACGAGACGATTCGCCGGCTGCTCCGGCTGAGCTACAACGGACACCCCATCGAGGGCCTGAGCTCGGTGGAGTTCCGGGTCGAGAACACCGGCAACCGGGTGGTCAAGGACGAGTACCTGCGTTTCAGCTTCCCGAACGGCGCCAGGATCATCGAAGCGGTGCCCACATCGGAGCCCGAGCGCGAAATGGCGGTGGCCAGGCGGCAGGAGCGTGAGCAGAGCCAGAGCGAGGCCGTCTTCACCATCGGTCAGTTGGAGCGGGGCCAGGCCGTGACGCTGCGGCTCTCCGTCTCCGCCCGGGACATCGGGGACTGGAAGGTCGTGGCTCACAACGACGAGGGCGACGTCGAGTTCCACGAACGCTCGGCCGCCCGCAGGAGGGAGGACCGGGAGCACGTCCCGCCCTTCTTCACGCTGACCTTCCTGCTGTTCACCGTGCCGCCCCTGTTCGCCTTTCTCGGCTACGTCGGAGAACTGGTCGCGGTGGTGCTCGCCGCGGCGTTCCTGGCCGGCATCGCCCCGCATCTCGCGCCCACGGGCCGCACCCTGCGGGACTTCCTCACGAGGCCCGAGTCGTCCGAGGGCATCAGGATCAACTCCGTGGAGTCGTCCGCGTTCGCGATCGGCACGTCCAGCACGGCCCAGTACCTCCCCCCACCCGACAACGGCACCACCCGTCTGCTCTGAAGCGCCCCGCCGGTCGCCGGGCGCGGCCCGCCGCCCCGCTCTCCTCCGTGAGGGCAACTTCACCGGCTCGGAAGGCTCCGGGGACTCCGGGGACTCCGGGGCTTGGCGGTATTTCGGCATCGGCCGACCCTTTACCGGCGACGGGAAGCGTTACCCGTACCGCAAACGGAATGCCTCTCAATGGCGGAAGCGACACGCCAACCCGTGCAGTCGATGGGTAATCCGATCGCACGTCCCTATTCTGTGAGCTGGTCGGCGACGGCGAAAGCCCGGGGCGAAAACGCCCTCTCGCTCCTGGCCGCCGAATTCGGACAACGGTCATCACGATCGGAGATCACACGCATGAGCAACCGGAAGAACACGAACGAATTTCCCCGGCGTCAATTCGTCACGCTCTCGGGCGCCCTTGGTGCCGCAGCGGTGCTGACCGGCGCGGGAGTCATGGCAGGGACGACCGCCACGGCGAGCCCGGCGCACGGAGGGCCGTCGCCCGACCCGTCGTGCCCCTCGCCCCCTCCTCCCGGTGGGCCCGCGAGCCCCTGTCCGCCTTCTCAGATGCAGTCCCTCTGCGGTCGGCCCACCGACAACGACCCGCTCTGGCACGACGTCCAGTACTGCACGCAGGGCATCATCCCGCCGGCACCGCAGCCCAGGCCCGACTGCTTGAGGACAACCCCGAACTACGTCGTGCTGCACGGAAAACCGGAGAACACGCACAACTATCTCCTCCTCCCCTCGTGCCGGATCACGGGTATTGAATGCCCCTTCATCCACACGGACTCGGCGGCGAACTACTGGCAGGGCGCATGGGAGAACGCGAGAAGCGGAGGAAACGTCCCCGTGCAGTACCCGAATATCGGACTGGGGATCAACTCGCAGGGCGCTCGCCAATTCAACCAGCTGCACATTCACATGGCCGGAATCAGGGCGAGCACACAGAGGCGGCTCCAGGAACTCGAATCCCAGGGCCGCATGGCCACCCAGCCCTCCCAATGGGCCGCCCCGGGCAACCAAGCGCCCATTTCGGGGCCCGCGGGTTCAGGCGACCGCGTCTACCGCATCCTCAGGCTCCACGACCTCCAGCAGAACCTCTTCACACTGCTGTACCGGAACGTGGTGGTCCCGAACTCGCTGAGCATGGCGAACCAGACCATGATCGTGGTCCCGAAGATGACGACCACCGGATTTGCCGGTTCCTTCTACATCCTCAACAGCGACACGTCCCTCCACGACGGCACGAGCACGTGCGACTACCTGCTGGTGTACAACTGACGACTGGTCGATGGCAGCCGAACAGCGGAGACGGAATGGCTGCCATGTCCAACGGGAGGAACCCGCGACCGACCACACGGTCTTCGTCCACGTCAAGCAGTTCGAGGCCGAAAGCGCGCCGTGGCTGGCCTCGCGGGTCGGGCTGCGGGTGATCGGTGACCTGGTGACGGCTCCTTACTGAGCGCATGGCGCACCGATCGGATCGGGGCCTGCCCAGGCGCGGTTGCTCGGATCGCAGGTACCGTCGTACGCCGGGACCACCACGGTCTCGGGGAACGTGACACAGCGGTCGCGGTGTGCTCTGTGATCATTTTTCCAGGCTGTCCGACGCGGGCGCCGCTTCCCGGGGCCGCTGTTCGGGCAGTTCGCGTCGGGTGCGGACCGGCGAGAGGAACACGGGCAGGAAGGCGGTCGCCAGGAAGACACCGCCCACCCAGAGCGTGGTGTGGACGGTCGTCAGCTCACCGATCACCCCGGAGACCGCCGCGCCGACGGCGAGCGCGCCGGTGAGCAGGAAGCGGAAGGTGGCGTTCATACGGCCGAGGAGCGAGTCCGCGGTCATCCGCTGGCGCAGGCTGACTCCCAGTACGTTGTCCATGCCCACCTTGAACATGGTCAGCAGCCAGCCGGTCCCGGCCAGGACGAGCCAGGGGCCGCGGTCGATGAGCGGCACCAGCAGCCCGGCGGGCGCCAGACACAGCCCGGCGACACCGAGGGTGCGGCCGTATCCGAGCCGGACGGCGATGGGCCGGGCACAGCGGGCGCCGAGCAGCAGACCCGCTCCGCCCGCGGCCCAGAACAGGCCCAAGACGCCTCCGGAGTAGCCGAGTTCCCTGACGAAGACGACCGGCAGCATGGTGTTGACGATCTGCGAGCCGAAGTTGCCGAGGGCCCCGGTCAGGGCGAGGGCCCGCAGCTCGCTGTTGCCGAAGACATGCCGTACGCCCTCGGCGATCTGCGATCCGAGCCCGGTGGCCCGGCCGGGCCCCGGCGGGGTCGGCGCCGGGGTCTCGCGGATACCGGTGAGTCTGAGGGCGGAGCCGACGTAGGACACGGCGGTGAAGAGCACGGCCACCGGCGCGGTGAGCAGGGCGACCAGACCGCCGCCGGCGCCGCGGCCCGCGACATTGCCCGCGGCGATGAGCGTGTTGATGTCGGCGTTCGCCCGGACCAGGCCCTCACGCCCGACGAGCTGGGGAAGGACGCTCTGCGCGCCGACGTCGGCGAAGACGGTGGCGCAGCCGTTGAGCAGGACGACCAGACAGAGATGGCCGAAGGTGAGGCTGTCGAGCCACCAGGCCACCGGGACGGTCGCGAAGAGCAGGGCCCTGGTCAGATCCGCCGCGATCAGTACCCGCCGGTGGCGCATCCGGTCCACCCACGCTCCGGCAGGCAGGCCGATGAGCAGGAAGGCGGCGGTGCTCAGTGCGGCCAGCGCCCCGACCTGGCCGGGACTCGCGTCGAGCGCGGAGACGGCGACGAGGGGTACGGCCACATAGCCGACATTGGTGCCGAGCTGGCTGAGGGCCGCCGCGGTGAACAGCGCGCGGAAGCCGGGGATCCGCCAGGGCGAATTGAGTCGCATGATCCGTTCATCCATCGGAGGACCGGTGTACGCGCTCCTGCGGAGCAGGAGCGGCCGGAGCGGGAACAGGAGAGGTGGTTCGGCCGGCGGGAGCGGTCCGGCCGGGTTTCCCCGCCGGTCGTCCGCCGCGTGTCAGACCCACGCCGAGCAGCACCACCGCCATGCCCGCGACGACGCGGATCCCGAGCTGTTCGCCGAGGACGGCCGCGCCCAGCACCACCGAGACCACCGGCAGCAGATAGCCGACGGTGGCGGCGGCCGTCGGGCCCTCGTCCGCGATGAGACGGGAGTTGAGGTGGAAGGTGATACCCGTACCGAAAACGCCCAGGACGACGACGGCGATCCACGCCGTGGGCGTGGGAGCGCCGGAGGCGGCGCCTGCCGCGGGAAGGACCGGCAGGGTCAGGCCCGTCGCCATGAGGAGCTGGGCGGCGGAGAGCGCGAGCGGCGCGGTTCCCCGGCCGATGAGATGGCGGGCCATATACGCGAACGCCACGGCGTAACTGACCGCCGCCGCCACGAGAGCCCACGCGCCCGCGCCCGTCAGACCGGCCTGGTGCCAGGGCGCGAAGATGAGCAGGATGCCGGCGAAGCCGAGCAGCAGGCCGGTCAGACGGAGCGGGCCGAAGCCGCGCTCCGTGCCGAGCGCGAGACCGATCGCGAAGGACCACAAGGGAGTTGTGGCGTTGAGGACACCGGCCACGCCGGAGTCGACGGTCTGTTCGCCGACGCCGAACAGAAAGAACGGCAGGGCGTTGCAGAAGAAGGCGGCCACGACGAGATGGCCCCAGGTCCTGCGGTCGCGCGGCAGCGACTGCCGGGCGGAACGCGCCAGCACCAGCAGCACGAGCGCTCCCAGCGCGCAGCGGACGACGGTGATGTGGAGAGGCGCCAGGCCGCCCTCCAGGGCGAGTTTGATCCAGAGAAAGCCGGATCCCCACAGCAGGGCGAGGACGACCATGCGGATCAGGGTTGCGCGTGAGCCGCCGAGCACTGTCCGCCTCCTGGCATGTGGTCCGCGTACGAGCGGACCGGTGCTCCGGCCCGTTCGTACGTTCCCGCGTCATCCGCCGTAAGACAAGCGAAAAGATTCGAAGGAAGCGTTAAGCTCTTCTATATGCTGGACAGACGGCGCATACAGCTGCTGCGGGCAGTGGTCATCAGTGGATCCCTCACCGCGGCGGCACGGAATCTCGGTTACACACCCTCCGCGATCAGCCAGCAGATAGCCGTGCTGGAGAAGGAGGCGGGCATCACACTGCTGGAGCGGACCGGCCGCGGTGTACGCCCGACCGAGGCCGGACAGATGCTCACCGATCACGCGGCCGTCATCGACCGGCACTTCACCCAGGCCGAGACCGAACTGGCCGAACTGCGTGCCGGGCGTACGGGCCGGGTCGCCGTCCGCTACTTCGCCACGGCGGGCGCGGCACTCGTGGCACCGGCCGTCGCCGCCCTTCGCCGTGAACAGCCTGGCATACAGGTCGAGTTGAAGCTCAGCGACCCCAACGACCCGCTGCCGGAGCTACGGAGCCGGCAGGCCGACCTCGCCCTCGTGGTCCGGTCGCCCCACCAGCTCTCCGCCGACGGCATCCGGTTCGTCCATCTGCTGGACGACCGCTACTCGACCGTACTGCCCATGGGCCACCCGCTCGCCGCCAAGCCGGAGTTGGACCTGACCGACCTGGCCGACCAGCCGTGGATCGGCAGCGACCAGCCCGGCCCCTGCCTCGAACCCGTGCTCGACGCCTGCGCCTCGGCCGGCTTCAGCCCGAACTTCGTGGTGGAGAGCGGCGACTACGACACCGCGCAGGCCTTCGTCGCCGCCGGGCTCGGCATCAGCCTGATCCCGGAGATGGGCCTCGCCCACCACCACCCCGCCGTCGTCACACGCCCCGTCCGCAACCCGGAGCCCGTCCGGACGATCTACGCGGCGGTACGCGACCCCTCCCCCGCCCAACCCGCCGTACACCGGCTGATCGACACGCTGCGCGAGTCGGCGCGCCTCCTCATGTCCCCGTCCCACCCGTGACAGCGGGCCTGCGCCGGCCGTGACACCGGTCGCACGGGGCGCAGACGCCGTCTCTCGACCGTCCGCGGCCTCGCTCGCCGCCACACGCACGGGCCGCTGCGTAGGCTCCTCGGCATGAGCGAGACAGGCGGGCTGCGCGAACGCAAGAAGCGGCAGATGTATCGGCGGTTGTCGGACACGGCCATCGCGCTCTTCCTGGAGAGGGGCTACGAGCAGGTGACCGTCGCCGATGTCGCGGCGGCCGTCGACATCTCCAAGCCGACGCTCTTCCGGTACTTCCCGACCAAGGAGGACCTGGTACTGCACCGGTTGGCCGACCACGAGGGGGAGGCCGGCGAGGTGGTCGCACGGCGGCCCGCCGGATGCTCCCCGCTGGAGGCGCTGCGGCGTCACTTCCTGGACGGGCTGGCCCGGCGCGATCCGGTGACCGGTCTGAACGACGACTCCGAGGTGCTCGCCTTCCACCGGCTGCTGTACGCGACGCCGTCGCTGGTGGCGCGGCTGCACACCCACGTGGAGCGGAACGAAGCCGCGCTGGCCGACGCCCTCGCCGGCGAAACCGGTGGTGGTGTCCAGGCGCGTCTGGCCGCAGGGCAGATCGTCGCCGTCCAGCGCATCCTCGCGCAGGAGAACTGGCTGCGGATCACCGCCGGCCGCGGCGCGGACGGGCTCCACTCCGAGGCGGTGGCGGTGGCCCGGTCGGCGTTCGCGCAACTCGAAGCCGGACTGCCCCGCCTTGCCTGATCCGCCCCGCCTCACCTGATCCCGCACAGCAGTCACACCGAACAGCAACCAGGTAAAAAATGTTACTTGGTTGCGTTATCGTGAGGGAATGCCACGCTCCGACTCCGCGCTCCGTGACGCCCTCAGCCTGGAACGCGCCCACCACGACCTGTGCCGAGCGGCACTGAGCGCCATGATCGACGGCGCGCAGGAACAGGTGGTCGTCGGGGAACATGCCTCCGCGTCCGGCGCCGACGCCGAAGTGCTCGGCCACCAGTTGCGCAGCCGGGCCAAGGAACTCCGGGAACTGCCCGAGGGCCCGCTGTTCTTCGGGCGCCTCGACTTCACCCGGGATCCCGGGGCCGCGGGCGACCACGCGGGGCAGGCGTACGGGCCACCTCGCCACCGCGGAGGGGGTGGCGGACCGGTTGCTCCTGCGGGAGCTCGACTTTTTCAGAAGGTCTCTCGATGCTTGAACATCACAGCATCCGCCTCCGTATCTTCCGGTGAGCCGGCCGTCCGAGAGCCGGCCGTCGAAACGGAGCTGGGTATGACCGCATGGCAGGGGTCCGCACGGATCGTGACGCGGAGGACCGTGGTCGCCGCGGCCGGAGCGGCGGGGCTGGGCGCGGCGCTCGTCGCGTGCGGCGATTCGGACAGCGCGCCGGAGTCGGACGCGGCGGCCGAGTCACCCGCCGCCAAGGATCCGGCGGCGGGCGGGGACAGCGCGGACGGCGCCGGCGGCGGTGACGTCCTCGCGAAGACCACCGACATCCCGGAGGGCGGCGGTATGGTCTTCGCCGACCGGGGCGTGGTCGTCACCCAGCCCGCGGCGGGCGAGTTCAAGGCCTTCTCGTCCAAGTGCACGCACCAGGGCTGCGCCGTGAAGGACATCTCCGACGGGATCATCCACTGCCCTTGCCACGGCAGCCAGTTCAGCGCGGCGGACGGCAGCGTCAAGGCCGGGCCGGCGACGCAGCCGCTGCCCGCCGCGTCGATCAAGGTCACCGGCGACTCGATCACCCTCGCCTGACAGCGGACAGGGTCCTGCTCGCCCGACGGCGGGCAGGACCCTGTCCGACGCACAGCGCCGTCCCGCACAGCGCCGTCCCGCGGAGGGCCGTCCCGCGGAGGGCCGTCCGGACAGGGCCGGGACCGGCGGCCGACGGACCTCGCTCCTCGTCGGCAGGGAGTGCGGCCCGTCGGCCGTCACCCCCGGCACCGGCACCAGCACCAGCACCAGCACCGAACAGGTCGCCCGCCGTCGACGGCCGCTGTGCCCGTCAGCCGCCGTCCACCGCGCGCGCCGTTTCGACCAGGACCTCGACGGCCGCCCTGATCGAGGGACGGCGGTCCGCGTCGGTCCGCCACACGGCGTGGATGTGGCGATGCATCTTCTGCCGTACGGGAACGACCGCGACCCCCTCCGGAACGACCCCGCGTCCCAGTCTCGGCGCGACACAGACCCCGAGTCCGGCGGCGATCAGGGCGAGCTGGGTGTGGTACTCCCCCGCGAGATGCGTGATCCGCGGCTCGAAGCCCTTCGAGCGGAGCGTGAACATCAGCCAGTCGTGGCAGAACTCGCCCTCCGGCCAGGAGACCCAGTCGTCGTCCGCGAACTCCTCCAGATCCACTTCCGCGCGCCCCGCCAGCGGATGGTCCACCGGCATGGCCACATCGGCGGCGTCGTCGAGGAGATGGGCCGTGGCCAGTCCGCCGGGCACGGGCAGCCGTTTGTTGCTCCAGTCGAGCACCACGCCGAGATCGAGATCGCCTCTGACCACCCCGCGGATCCCGGCCTCGGGCTCCAGCTCGCGTGAGCGGACCCGCAGTTCGGGATGGCTCTCGTGCAGGGCGCGGATCGCCGCGGGGAGGAGCCCGCGGGCCGCTGTCGGAAAGGCCGAGATCCGTACCTCTCCCACCACCCGGCCGCGGTGGGCCTCGATGTCCGACTGCGCCACCTCGACCTGTGACAGGATGCGCGCCGCGTGATCGGCGAGCAGCCGTCCCGCGTCGGTGAGCCGAACTCCGCGCCCGTTCCTGGCCAGGAGCCGCTGGCCCACCTCGCGCTCCAGTTTGGCGAGTTGCTGGGAGACCGCCGAGGTCGTGACATGCAGGCCCTCGGCGGCGCCGCTCACCGAGCCATGACGGGCGAGGGCGTCCAGGGTCCGTAGCCGCTCCAGATTCAACATGTAAGCAATACTAAGCAGAACCGCCGAGATAATCTCACTTGTCCTACGAGATGGTTCACGACATCGTGGCCGTATGAGCACCGCGACCCCGCCCCGCCCCGGATCCCCC
>NZ_MAUD01000400.1 GCF_001700515.1 Streptomyces lushanensis | reverse complement strand
TCGGCGGCGGCGAGTCCTCGCGGCTGCACAACCGGCTGGTGCGCCGGGACCGGACCGCGGTCGCCGCGGGCTTCGGACTGCTGCGCCTGGCGGGCGCGCCCTCCCTCGGCTGGCTGGACGTGAAGACGTCGGGCGGTGTCGAGATCCCGCGGATCGAGGCCGCCGTCGACGAGGAGCTGGCCAGGCTCGCCGCCGAAGGACCGACCGCCGAGGAGATGGAGCGGGCCCAGGCGCAGCTGGAGCGCGAGTGGCTGGACCGGCTGGGCACGGTCGCCGGCCGCGCGGACGAACTGTGCAGGTTCGCCGTGCTCTTCGGCGATCCGCAGCTCGCGCTGACGGCCGTCACGCGCGTGCTGGACATCACCGCCGAGGAGGTGCGCGCCGTCGCCGCGGCACGGCTGCGCCCCGACAACAGGGCGGTGCTGGTGTACGAACCGCTCGCCTCCGAGGACGCCGCCGACGCGGCGCGCACGGCCGGCGACGAGACCGACGAGCACGAGGGGACGGACCAGTGAGCGACGCTGCCGTGACCATGGACTTCCATCCGCAGCCGACCGCCGGCGAGGCCAGGCCCTGGGCCTTCCCGGCCCCCGAGCGCGGTGCGCTCGACAACGGCCTGACGGTGCTGCGCTGCGACCGCCCGGGACAGCAGGTGGTGGCCGTCGAGATCAATCTCGACGCTCCGCTGGAGGCCGAGCCCGAGGGGCTCGACGGCATCGCCACGATCATGGCGCGCGCGCTCTCCGAGGGCACCGACAAGCACAGCGCCGAGGAGTTCGCGGCCGAGCTGGAGCGCTGCGGCGCCACGCTCGACGCGCACGCCGACCACCCGGGGGTACGGATCTCCCTGGAGGTCCCGGTCTCCCGGCTGCCCAAGGCCCTCGGTCTGCTCGCCGAGGCGCTCCGCGCGCCCGCCTTCGCGGACAGCGAGGTCGAGCGGCTCGTACGGAACCGGCTCGACGAGATCCCGCACGAGACCGCCAACCCGGGCCGCCGCGCCGCCAAACAGCTCTCCAAGGAGCTGTTCCCCGCCGCCTCACGGATGTCCCGGCCGCGCCAGGGCACCGAGGAGACGGTGGAGCGCATCGACGCCTCGGCCGTCCGCGCCTTCTACGAGGCGTATGTGCGTCCGGCCACGGCCACCGCCGTAATCGTCGGCGATCTCACCGGTGTCGATCTGGACGAGGTGCTCGCGGACACCCTCGGCACCTGGACCGGTGACACCGCCGCGCCGCGTCCCGTACCGCCCGTGACCGCCGACGACACGGGCCGTGTGGTGATCGTGGACCGGCCGGGGGCCGTGCAGACGCAGCTTCTGATCGGCCGGATCGGCCCGGACCGGCACGACCGCGTCTGGCCCGCCCAGGTGCTCGGCACCTACTGTCTGGGCGGCACGCTCACCTCCCGGCTCGACCGGGTGCTGCGCGAGGAGAAGGGTTACACCTACGGCGTGCGGGCCTTCGGCCAGGTGCTGCGCTCCTCCGCTCCCTCGGAGCCGGGCGGTTCGACGGGCGCCGCGATGCTCGCCATCAGCGGCTCCGTGGACACCGCGTCCACCGGCCCGGCCCTGGACGACCTCTGGAAGGTGCTGCGCACGCTCGCGGCCGAGGGCCTCACCGACGCCGAGCGCGATGTGGCCGTCCAGAATCTGGTGGGAGTGGCGCCGCTGAAGTACGAGACGGCCGCGTCCGTCGCGGCCACGCTGGCCGACCAGGTCGAGCAGCACCTCCCGGACGACTTCCAGGCGCAGCTCTACGCCCGGCTGGCCGAGACCGGCACGGTCGAGGCGACGGCCGCGGCGGTCAGCGCCTTCCCGGTGGACCGGCTCGTCACCGTGCTCGTCGGGGACGCCGAGCAGATCAAGGAGCCGGTCACGGCTCTCGGCATCGGAGAAGTGACGGTTGTCTCCGGCTGACGGATCCGGTGGATCGTCCTGCTGACCGAACGGTCGTCGGTGACTGGTTCTGATCGCTCGCCGAGTGATCCGACCGCCGGCTCGGTAAGTCCGGCAAAAAAAGAATCCCTCCGTGAGACAAACCCCGGTGGCACTCGCCACCGGGGTTTCCTCATATGTCCGCTTTAGTGGGGAGGTTGCCCGTCTGCCCTGTGGTGTGCGCTACAAAACGCCCTGTCCATTTGGTGGGGGAAAGGCGAGCCGCTTAGCGTCGGTCCGGTTGTTCGCCGGTACCCCGCCGCCACCGCGGCACCGGACAGCATCGCCGGGTCCCCGTCGGGCAGGCGAGAAGGAAGAAAAGGATCACCCGCTCCATGGCGTTCACTCGTGCCACCGGGAAGCACCGTGCCCGGAGCCGTCGAAGCCGCAGAGGCATGAGCGCCGCCGGTGCCGCGACGCTCACCGCGACCGGTGTCATCGGCGTCCTGGCCGCCCCGGCGCACGCCGCCGGGCCGGACGGCCACGCCGTCGGCCGGACCGGGCTGGCCCAGGCCCTGACCGTCGGTGACGCGCTCGCCGACGCGCTCGACGCCCAGGCCGCGGCCCAGCACCACGCGGCGGCGCGGGCCGGGGCGAAGGCCGCCGCCCGGCGGGCCGCTGAGGCACGGGCCAGGGAGTTCCGCGCGGAGCGCCGGCGCGCGGCCCGCGCCGCCGAGCGCCGGCGCCTCAACGCCTTCGGGCTTCCCGTCGCCGGTTCGTACATCACCACCGGCTACCGGACCGGCGGCTCGCTCTGGTCCTCCGGCAGCCACACCGGTGTCGACTTCCGCGCCGCGTCCGGTACCCCGGTCCTGGCCGCCGGCGCGGGCACCGTCGTCGAGGCCGGCTGGGGCGGCTCGTACGGCAACAGCATCGTGCTCCGGATGACCGACGGCACCTGCACCCAGTACGGCCATCTCTCCTCGATCGCCGTCTCCGCCGGCGCTACCGTCGTGCCGGGACAGCGGATCGGTCTCTCCGGCGCGAGCGGCAACGCGACCGGACCGCATCTCCACTTCGAGGCCAGGACGGGCCCGGAGTACGGCTCCGACATGGACCCGGTCGCCTATCTGCGCGCACACGGTGTGAACGTCTGACCAAAGCCGTGAACCTCTGCGGGAAGCCCGCGCTGGCCAAAAGATATCTGTTGATTCCGGGCACCCATCGGAAATCCGCGTTGATTGCAATAGAGTCACGGAACAGGCGTCGATCGGCAGCGTTTCGCGCGGATTAAGTCGGAGGTTCGGACATGCGCATTCCCGCGCACTCGGTATGCACGGCGATCCGCGACGACATTGTCTCCGGTGTATTCGAACGGGGCAGCCGGCTCACCGAGGAGCAGCTCGCGCGGCGTTACGGCGTCTCCCGCGTCCCGGTCCGCGAGGCCCTGCGCACGCTGGAGTCCGAGGGCTTCGTGACCACCCGCCGCCATGTCGGCGCGTGTGTGGCCGAGCCCACGGACCAGGAGGCGGCCGACCTGCTGGAGGTACGCCAGCTCCTGGAGCCGCTGGGCGCGGCGCGCGCGGCCCAGCGGCGTACGGAGGCCCATCTCAAGGTGCTCCGCGGCCTGGTCAGACTGGGGCAGGAGCGGGCCAGGCGGGGGCAGGGCGAGGATCTGCGCTCGCTCGGCGCCTGGTTCCACGAGACGCTCGCCCAGGCGTCGGGGAGCCCTGCGCTCACCGCCCCGCTCACCCAGCTCAGGCACAAGATCGCCTGGATGTACGTGGTCGACCAGCCCGCGCATCCCGTGGAGTCCTGGGCGGAGCACGGCGCGATCGTGGACGCGGTGGCGCGCGGCGACGCGGAGCGCGCGCGCTCGCTGACCGCCCTGCACGCGGAGCGCGCGGCTGCGGTGCACCGGCTGCGGCGCACCGAGCGAGGCCGGGAAAAGGTGAGGGTTTCGCAACATGCTGTAAACACCGCGAGTGCTCGCACTTAACATTCTCGCCGTATACAAAGAAATGAAATAGCGCGATCCATTCTTCGCCGCCCGCACGAAAACGACGGAGCCGCGGTGTGCCGAATTCAGCGCACCGCGGCTCCGTCGTTTTC
>NZ_MAUD01000399.1 GCF_001700515.1 Streptomyces lushanensis | reverse complement strand
CCACGCGCGTGGTGCGGACAGGCCGCGAGTCAGCCGGCCAGAATCGCCCGGGCCAGCCCGGCCGTCTCGGTCGGCGTCTTGCCGACCCGCACGCCCGCGGCCTCCAGGGCCTCCTTCTTCGCCTGCGCCGTGCCGGAGGAGCCGGAGACGATGGCGCCGGCGTGGCCCATGGTCTTGCCCTCGGGCGCGGTGAAGCCCGCGACATAGCCGACGACCGGCTTGGTGACGTTCTTGGCGATGAAGTCGGCCGCACGCTCCTCGGCGTCGCCGCCGATCTCGCCGATCATCACGATCAGATCGGTGTCGGGGTCGGCCTCGAACGCGGCGAGCGCGTCGATGTGGGTCGTACCGATCACCGGGTCGCCACCGATGCCGACGGCCGACGAGAAGCCGATGTCGCGCAGCTCGTACATCATCTGGTAGGTCAGCGTGCCGGACTTGGACACCAGACCGATACGGCCGGGCTTGGTGATGTCGCCCGGGATGATGCCCGCGTTGGACTGACCGGGAGTGATCAGACCGGGGCAGTTCGGACCGATGATGCGGGTCTTGTTGCCCTTGCTGCCCGCGTACGCCCAGAAAGCGGCGGAGTCGTGGACCGCGATGCCCTCGGTGATCACAACGGCGAGACCGATCTCGGCGTCGATCGCCTCGACGACGGCGGCCTTGGCGAACGCCGGCGGCACGAAGACGACGGACACGTCGGCGCCGGTCTTCTCGATGGCCTCGGCCACGGAGCCGAAGACGGGTACGGACGTGCCGTCGAAGTCGACGGACGTACCGGCCTTACGCGGGTTCACACCGCCGACGATGTTGGTGCCGTCGGCGAGCATGAGCCTGGTGTGCTTCATGCCGGTGGCGCCGGTCATCCCCTGGACGATGACCTTGCTTTCCTTGGTGAGGAAGATAGCCATGGTGTTGGAGTTCCTGGTCCTTATGTCGTGTCGGAGACGCGCGAGTCAGCGGGCCGCGGCGAGCTCGGCGGCCTTGTCGGCGGCGCCGTCCATGGTGTCCACGCGCTGCACGAGCGGGTGGTTGGCATCGGACAGGATCTTGCGACCCAGCTCCGCGTTGTTGCCGTCGAGCCGCACGACCAGCGGCTTCGTGACGTCCTCGCCCTTGGACCTGAGCAGCTCCAGGGCCTGGACGATGCCGTTGGCGACCTCGTCGCACGCGGTGATGCCACCGAAGACGTTGACGAACACGGACTTGACGTCCGGGTCGCCGAGGATGATCTCCAGCCCGTTCGCCATGACCTCGGCGGAGGCGCCGCCGCCGATGTCGAGGAAGTTGGCGGGCTTCACACCGCTGTGCGCCTCGCCGGCGTACGCGACGACGTCCAGGGTCGACATGACCAGCCCCGCGCCGTTGCCGATGATGCCGACCTCGCCGTCGAGCTTGACGTAGTTGAGGTTCTTGGCCTTGGCGGCGGCTTCCAGCGGGTTGGCGGCGGCCTTGTCCTCAAGAGCCGCGTGCTCGGGCTGGCGGAAGTCGGCGTTCTCGTCGAGCGAGACCTTGCCGTCCAGAGCGATGATCTTGTTGTCGCCCGACTTGATCAGCGGGTTGACCTCGACGAGGAGCGCGTCCTCCTCGATGAAGACGGTCCACAGCTTCTGAAGCACATCGGCGACCTGGTCGGCGATCTCGGCCGGGAACTTGGCGGCGGCGACGATCTCGGCGGCCTTCTCCGGCGTGCAGCCCTCGTTGGCGTCGACCGGAACCTTGGCGAGCGCGTCGGGGTTCTCCTCCGCGACGACCTCGATCTCCACGCCGCCCTCGACGGAGGCCATGGCGAGGAAGGTGCGGTTGGTGCGGTCCAGCAGGAAGGAGACGTAGTACTCCTCCGCGATGTCGGCCGTCTCGGCCAGCATCACCTGGTGGACCGTGTGGCCCTTGATGTCCATGCCCAGAATCTGGCCGGCCTTCTCGACGGCGTCATCCGGGTCGGAGGCCAGCTTCACGCCGCCCGCCTTGCCGCGGCCACCGACCTTGACCTGCGCCTTGACAACGGCCTTGCCGCCGAGACGCTCGGTCACCTCGCGAGCCGCGTCAGGCGTAGTGATGACTTCACCGGCCAGCACCGGTACACCGTGCTTGGCGAAGAGGTCCCTCGCCTGGTACTCGAACAGGTCCACGCGTGTCCGTCCCTTTGTCTTTTAAACCGCAGCCTGGTGATCGCGGGTTCGTTGTCTGCGTGGGCGTGCCGCGAAGGGCAACGTGACTGCGCTGTCACTGAGGGAGGCGTACTCGCTGTCCGGTACGCGGCATGTCCGTCTCGCAGGTTATCCCCGAGGGCCTTGGGTCCCTAAATCACAGATCACACCTGAGCGGTGATACCTGTCACATGAGTCCCGTACCCGGCAGATCGGTGTCCGGTACGGGTATCGGACGCTTCTCGATCGCCGCCGCCATCACCTCCGGAAAGAGGTCCGGCGTACAGGCGAACGCCGGTGCGTCCAGGGCGGCGAGGGCCGCGGCATGCTCCCGATCGTACGCCGGGGCTCCCTCGTCGGACAGCGCGAGCAGCGCCACGAACTGGACGCCCGAGGCCTTCATGGCCGCGACCCGCTTGAGCATCTCGTCGCGTATGCCGCCCTCGTAGAGATCGCTGATCAGGACGACCACGGTGTCGGCGGGCCGGGTGATCCGCGACTGGCAGTGGGCGAGGGCGCGGTTGATGTCCGTGCCGCCGCCGAGCTGGGTGCCGAAGAGGACGTCGACGGGATCGTCGAGCTGGTCCGTGAGATCGACGACGGCCGTGTCGAAGACGACGAGACGGGTGGCGATCGAACGCATCGAGGCGAGGACCGCGCCGAAGACCGAGGCGTAGACGACGGACGCGGCCATCGAGCCGGACTGGTCGATGCAGAGGACGACTTCCTTCTTCACCGACTGCGCGGACCTGCCGTAGCCGATCAGCCGCTCCGGGACGACCGTGCCGTGTTCGGGGAGGTAGTTCTTGAGGTTGGCCCGGATCGTACGGTCCCAGTCGATGTCCCGGTGGCGCGGCCGGCTGACGCGCGCCGACCGGTCGAGCGCTCCGGTCAGGGTGGCCCTGGTGCGGGTGGCCAGCCGTTTCTCGATGTCCTGGACCACCTTGCGCACCACGGCGCGGGCGGTCTCCTTGGTCGTCTCGGGCATGGCCTTGTTGAGCGAGAGCAGGGTGCCGACGAGATGGACGTCCGCCTCGACCGCCTCCAGCATCTCCGGTTCGAGCAGCAGCGCGGAGAGGCCGAGCCGGTCGATCGCGTCGCGCTGCATGACCTGGACGACGGAGCTCGGGAAGTACGTGCGGATGTCGCCGAGCCAGCGCGCCACGGACGGCGCGGAGGCGCCGAGCCCCGCGGAACGGCCGGTGCCGCCGCCACGCTCCTTGCCAGAGCCGTAGAGGGCCGAGAGCGCGCCGTCCATCGCCGCGTCCCTGCCGGAGAGCGCGTGGCCCGTACCGTCGGCGCTCTCACCGCCGAGCACCAGGCGCCAGCGTCGCAGCCGCTCCTCCGCCGCGCCGTCCCCTGCCGTCGCGTCCCCTGCCGCCGCGTCCCCTGCCGCCGCGTCACCGGTCGTCGTGTCCCGTGCCGTCGTGTTCCCGGTCATCCCGTCGCTCCCGAGAGGTCGTCGTGGTCAAGTTCGAGGCCGGTGGCCCGGCCGGACCCCAGCAGCAGCCGGAGCACCGGCAGCACGGCATCGGCCCGCGCCTCGTCGAGCCCTGGGCCGAAGCCGGGCGTGGCGGCCCCGGGCCCGGACCCCGCCGGCCCTGCGCCGGCGGGCCCGCGCCGGACCAGCTCCCCCAGCGTGCGGCGTACGCCCGGCTCGTACGCCGAGAAGGTGCGGCGCAGCAGCGGGAGCACATCGGTGAAGGAGCCGGCGGGCACCGCGGTCAGCCAGCCGTCCACCAGTCCGAGCAGCCGCTCGTCGTGGATCAGGAGCATGCCGCCGCCCGACGCGCCGCCGGCGAAGCCCTCGATCCAGGCGGCGGCTTCGGCCGGTGGGGTGCCGGGCGACAGGGCGAGCCCCATGAGGCGCGCCGCGTCGTCCTCGGCGAGCCGCCCGTCGTCCAGCAGCAGCCGGGCCGCCCGCCCCCTGATCACTCCCGCCACGTTGTCCCGCTCCGCGAGTGCGCGCAGGACGGCGGACCAGCGCCCGGCGAGATCCCGGCCGTCGCGCCGGGCACCGTCGCCATCGCGGCCGGGGTCGCTGTCGCCGTCCCGGCCGGCCGGGAGGAGG
>NZ_MAUD01000040.1 GCF_001700515.1 Streptomyces lushanensis | reverse complement strand
GCCGCCGCCCTGCCGGTCCTCGCGCCCGCCCTCCTGCCGTTCCTGGGGTACGCCGCCGCCTTCTTCGTGCTGGCGTTCCTCTGCGACGCGGTGGCCTTCGCGCTGCTGCTGCGGGCCGCCCGGGGCACGGGCCGGTCGTACCGGGGCGCCTGGGTCTGGACCGCGGGGGTGCCGCTGCTGGGGCCGACCTCGTACGCGCGGTACGACCTGATGGTGACGGCGGTGGCGGTCGCGGCCCTGCTCGCGGGGGTGCGCAGACCCGGGCTGATGGGCGCGCTCACCGGCTTCGGCGCGCTGCTGAAGGTCTGGCCGGTGCTGCTGCTGGCGGGCACACCGCGCGGCCGGGCCACCCGCAGGACGTGGACCGCCGCGGCCGTCACGGCGGTCGCGCTGACCGCGGTCTGCTGTGTGGCGATGCCCGGCGCGCTGGCCTTCCTCACCTTCCAGCGCGACCGCGGCACGGAGATCGAGTCGCTGGGCGCCCTGGTCTTCCAGGTGGCGCGGCACTTCGGCTGGAGCGGCGGAGCGCTGCTCAACTACGGCTCCGTGGAGTTCGTCGGACCGTATGTCCCGCTGGTCAGCACGGTCGCGCTGGGCCTCACCGCCCTGGCCGTCGGCTGGCTGCTCGTCTGGCGGCTCAAGGCGCGCGCGTTCGGTGCGGGCACTCCGTACGACGCGGCCTTCGCGGCGGTGCTGCTGTTCACCACCACGAGCCGGGTGATCAGCCCGCAGTACATGCTCTGGCTGGTCGGTCTGGCCGCCGCCTGTCTGACGCTGCGCGGCAGCCGGATGGCGCTGCCCGCGTGGCTGGTGCTGGCCGCGACGGCGGTCACCCTGATGGAGTTCCCGGTGCTGTTCTCCCATGTGGTCGGCGGCGACCCGCTCGGGGTCGCGCTGCTCTTCGTACGCAACGGTCTGCTGGTCGCCGCGACCCTCACCGCGTGCCACCGGCTCTGGCGGGCGACGGTCCCCCGCTCGCGCGAACGGGCGGCGGAGGGTGCGGAGCCGGCCGAGGTCAGCCCAGCCGCTGCCGGGCGTACGCGCGCCAGCGGGCGGTGAAGTCCTCCGGCGTCGTGGCCAGGACGTCGTGCAGGGCCTTCTCGACCGCGCCCTCGCGCCCGGCGTGCGCGCCCACCGCGCGGTAGAAGTCGGTGAGCCGGCGCGCGCCCCAGCGCTCGGCGATCAGCTCACAGGCCAGCCAGCCGCTCTCGTACGCCCTGGCCAGCCGGTCGGCGCCGGCGCCGAAGGCGAAGTCCTCGTCGGACGGGAGTACGGCCGGAACGTCGCCCGCTCGCACGGCGCGCCGGAGTTCGGGCGCGATCTGTCCGGCCGTACGGTCCGTGCCCCGGTACGCGGCCCAGTCGGCGAAGCCCTCCGAGAGCCAGACGGGAGTTGCGGCCGAGGTGGCCGTACGGGTCGCCACATGGGTGGTCTCGTGGGTGAGGACGATCTCCTGGCCGAAGCCGGACAGGTCGCGGTACGCCTCGGGATTGACGACCACGCGGTCGGCCGGCGCGGCGCCGGAGGCGGTGTTCCCGGTGGCGATGCCGGTGGTGACCGCCGCGATGCCCCGGTAACCGGCCGCGGAGGCCCCCAGGAGCCGCGCCATGGCCTCCGGCGAGCCCGGTACGAGCAGAACGGCGCGGCGGGCCCACGGGCCCGGCCAGGCACCGTCGACGGCCGGGACGGCCCGGTCGGCCGTGGCGGCGATCGCGCGCAGCCGCGCGTCGTCCTGCCCGACGCCGAGGACCAGGCTGCGGGCGCCTCGTACGGCCCGGACCGCTCCCTGCTCCCAGAGCTGCTGCGCGCCGCCCTCGGCGGGCCGGTCGGCGCTCACGTACCAGCGCCCGGCGCGCTCCGTCAGCTCCAGCGTGCGCGGCGCGGACACCGGAGCGCGGTCGAGGCCCGCGAGCCCGTAGCGCAGCTCGGCGTGGACGGTGGCCCGCTGGCCCGAGCGCTCGACATCGGTCGGCCGGTACTCCCAGGAGCCGAGCGGCACCTCGGCGAGGTCGCGGAACTCACGGCGGCCCGCGGCGCGCGCGGCCGGCGCCGAAGGATCGAGGACGGCCAGATACGCGCGCTCGTCACGGGCCAGGATTGCGGCGGCCCTGCGGTCCAGGGTCCGCCCGATCTCCCCGGCGGCGCCGTCGGGGGCCTTCGCCGGCGCCGCGCAGCCCCAGACCGGCACCAGCAGGAGCGCGGTCAGCCACAGCACGGCCGTACGCCGACGCGTACCGTGCCGTCCCGCCGCCGTACGCGCCCGACCTGCCACGCCGCCGATCGTACGGCGTGCTCGTGGCCGGTGACCGGGCCGTGCCCGTGGCCGGGCCGGTCCCGGCCGATGTGCCCGGACGGGCCCCGGGAGACCGGCGGTCAGACGCGGGTGACCGAGGAGACCGGCATCATGCCGACCGGGTCGTAGCGCACCGGGGCGCCCGGATACGGAGCGTGGATCACCTGGCCGTTGCCCGCGTACATCGCGATATGGCTCGCGTCGTCGCGGTACGCAACCAGATCTCCCGGCCTCGCCTCCGAGAGCGGGACCTGACGGCCCGCGTACCGCTGTGCCTGGGAGGTGCGCGGCAGCCCGACGCCCGCCTGCGCGTACGACCACTGGGTGAGTCCCGAACAGTCGAAGCCCGAGGGCCCGTTGGCACCCCACACATACGGCCGCCCCACCGCGCGCTGGGCGGCGAGCACCGCGGCGGAGGCCCGCGCGGAGGCCGGTCCGCCGCCGGCGAGGGTGTCGGGGCCGCCGCGGCCGGAGCGGGAGGCCCGGCCGTAGGAGTCCCGGTCGGCGGCGGGGAGGGAGTTCAGCAGCAGCCGTGCCCGTGCGAGCTTCCCCTCGACGGTGCGTTTGTGCCGGGCGACGACGGCCCGGCTGCGCTCCAGCTCGGTGAGATCGCGGGCGGCTTCCCTGCGCACCTGTCCCAGCCTCCGCTGGGCCTGCCTGAGTTCTCTCAGCGCACCGGACTGGCGTTCGCCGACCCGGTCCAGTAAGGAGGCCTTGTCGAGATAGCTGTCGGGGTCGGAGGAGAGCAGCAGGGCGAGGGCCGGATCGAGCCCGCCGGAGCGGTACTGGGCGCCGGCGACCGAACCGAGCGCGCCGCGCATCCGGTTGACGCTGTCCCGGCCGCGCGCCGCGCTGTCCTGGGCCTGGTCCACCAGCGCGCGCAGCCGGTCCACCCGCTCGGTGGCCTTGTTGTACTGCTCGGTCGCCTTCTCCGCCTGTTCGTAGAGCCGGTCGACCGCGGCCCGGGTCGCCTCGGGCGACTGCCGCGGGTCGGCGCCCGCCGGGGCCGCCGCGAGCGCCGCCGCGGCCGTGGCCGCCGCGGCGGACAGCGCCACGGCCGCGCTGCCGCGGGAACCCGGGGCCTTGTGTGAGGGACGGCGATGGGACACCACAGGAGGCCGCACTTCCTTCCGCTGAACGCACTGACGCGGCCCCCGGCCGCCCGACGGGCGGACCACTGGCCGGAGCCGCGGGAGCAGACAGTAGCCGGGCGACCACGGAGCGGCCAACGACCGCGCCGCGCACACAAAGTGACGCCCCGCCGTAGACCACAGGTCATCGGCGGGGCGCGGCGTCAGCGGGAGATACGGGAATTCGCCCGAATGGGCGGGCATGGAGTCCCGGATCCGGCGGAAGCGGATCCGGCGGAGTCCCGGTCCCGAAGTGTCGAGGCCGGGACCCGGCCTCGAAGCTCGGGCCCGAGGCTCAGATACGTACGCCGAACTGGAACGGCATGTTGTTGATCGACTCGTAGCGCACGCTGGCGCCCGGCTTGGGGGCGTGCAGCACCTGGCCGTTGCCCGCGTAGAAGCCGACATGGTGCTGGTCGCCGTAGAAGATGACCAGGTCGCCCTGCTGGAGCTGGCTCATGCCCAGCCGCGTACCGGCGTTGGCCTGGGCCTGGGAGGTACGGGGTATGGAGACACCGGCCTGGGCGTAGGCCCACGAGGTGAGCCCGGAGCAGTCGAACGAGCTGGGGCCCGAGGCGCCGTAGACGTACGGCGTACCGATCTTGCTCTGGGCGGCGGCGAACGCGGCGGACGCGCGCTGCGAGGCCGGCACCGAATTGCCGAGGTCGGCGCGGGAGCTGGCGCGGTTGGCGCGGGACTCGTCGGCGGCGATCGAGGCGCGCTCCTGCGCGGTGAGCGTGTTGAGCAGCTTCTGCGCCTCGGCGAGCTTGCCGCGGACCTCGTCCTTCTTCGCGCGCAGTTCCTTGCGGGTCTCGTCGAGGTCCTGGACCTTGCTCTGGGCCTCCTGGCGCTGCTGCGCGAGGGCCCGCTGCTTCTCCTGGATCTGCTGGAGCGACTCGGCCTGCTTGGCGCTGACCTGGTCGAGCGTGGACGCCTTCTCCAGATAGCTGTCCGGGTCGGAGGAGAGGAAGAGCTGCACGGCGGGGTCGATGCCGCCGGTGCGGTACTGGGCGCTGGCCATCGAACCCAGGCTGTCGCGCAGGTCGTTCAGCTCGTCCTGGCCTCGGGCGACCTTGTCCTGGAGGGCGTCGACCTGCTTTTCGAGCTTGGCCTGCGCCTCCTTGGCGCCGTTGTACTTCTCGGTGGCCTTCTCGGCGTCCTCGTAGAGCTTGTCGACCTTCTCCTTGACGTCGCTCTTGCTCGGCTGCGGAGCGGCCTGAGCGGCCTGGGAGGTCAGGGCGACAGCGGCGGCAGCGGTCGCGGTGAGCACGGTCACACGGGCGCGGCTCGGCTGCTTGGGACGACGGTGGGACGCCACGGAGGCGAGCTCCTTCTTCCTCAGCCGCCTACCGGGCCATGGGGGACACAGGGCCCCGGCTCCATACGTCCCACACCCCCGACAACTGGGCTGAACTGCATGAAATCGGCGGTTCCTTCGCTGTCACCCCGGGTGGGTGATCAACCGCGCGAAGGTTCGACGCCTGACCATAGTGACCTTCTCGTGATCAGTTCAAATCCTGACAAGGAAAATCTCCGTCACGACGCGCATTATTTACAGACGCTGCACAGTCAGTGATGGACATTTGACGCTGCGCTCCACCAAGACGGCATCAATTCGGGCATTGGCCCCACCAGTTGACTAGACGCGCGAAAGCCGCTTCAGCAACAAGGCGGACGCGACGGGCCTGGCACCGGCCTGCGCCACTCCGTCCGCGACCTCACGGTCGGTGGAGACCACCACCAGCGGCCGTCCCGGCGGCTCCGCCCTGACGAGCTGGCGGATCAACTCGTCCGCGGTCACGCCCGGTTTGGAGAACAGCACCCGGACGCCGCGCGGCGGCGCGAGCAGCACCGGCGCCGCCAGCTCGGCGCCGTCGAAGACACAGGTCGTCTCCGCGCCCGACTGCGCCGCGAGCATCGCGAGCCCGCCCAGCAGCCGCAGCCGCTGCTTCTCCAGCGGCATGGTCGGATAGCCGGTCTTGGTGACGTTGTAGCCGTCCACGATGAGATGCGACTGCGGCAGCGCGAGCAGCTGGTCGAGCAGCGCGGGATCGGTCTCGGAGAGCGCGCGGGCCGCCACGTCCTTGGGCGACATCCGGCCGGGCTCGACCGCCTCGACCGTATCGCCGGGCCGGACCATGGCGGGCGGCAGCGCCAGTTCACGCCGTAGCCCCTGTGCCGACTCCAGCAGTGTGTCCAGCAGCAGCCGCAGCCGCATGTCCTCCACCGAGCGGCCCTCGCGGGCAGCCCTGCGGCTCGCCTCGACCGCCGACTCGGCCTCGCCGAGACGTGCCTTGACCCGGCGGGTCTCGCTCTCGGCGGCCGACACCGCCGCCGCGGCCTCGGCCCTGACCGCCTCGGTCTCCACGTGCACCCGGCGCAGGGCGGCCTCGCCGCGCTTCACATCGCTCTGGGCACTGCGCAGTTTGCGGTGGAGCGACTCGGCCTCCTTGCGGGCCGCCTCCAGCTCCGTGCGCAGCCGCTCGGTCTCGCTCTTCGTCAGCGCCCTGGCCACGGCCAGTTCCTCGCGCAGCCGCTCCAGCTCGCGCCGGGCCTCCTCGTCGGCACGCTCGGCGTCCGCGCGCTGGGCCTCCTCGCCCGCGGCGGCCACCAGCTTCACCCATCCGGGCGGCCTGAGCACATACGCCGCCGCGGCCACGTCGACGGGATCCGCGGCGGCGGGCGGCGATCCCGACTCCAGGGCCCCGGCCAGCTCCGGCTGGGAGTGGCTGATCCGCTCACCGATCCGCTGCCGGAACAGCGGATCGCTCTCCAGGGCGGCGGCCATCGCGTTACCGGCGAACTTGGCCCGTCTGTTGGGCGTGAACCGGGCGTACTGGCGCAACTGTGCCGGGAGTTCGGTGACGGTCAGGCCACCGAAGGCATCGGAGACCAGCGCGATGACTCTGCGCCGTACCCCGTCCGGGAGCGGACGGTCCAGCGCCTCCGCGGCGTCACCGCCGGCCTCGCCGGCCGGCTCAGCACCGCTTGCGGCCTGCTCCACATCCGTCACCCCATACCCTTTCGGGCGGTTCCCTCAGGAACCGGCGCCCGGCCTGTCCACCAGCTCGATCTGATCCACCGCGTTGCACCAACGGCACCGCACGGACTCGATGGTCTCACTGACCACCTCGCGCTCCTCGACCCTCGGCTCCCCTGCCAGGTCCAGATGGACGTACTCGACTGCCTTCGACGATCGCGTCACGTCGAAACGCGTGAGATTGCCGCACAGCGTGCAGCGCCACCGGGTGGCGGCCGTCGGCCGGGGAACCGTCGTCATCAGCGTCCTCTTTCGTCGTCCGACCCGCCGCCGCCCGTGGTGCGCGGTCGAACGGCGGATGTACTCCTTGCAACCCTACGGCCTCCGGGCCACCCCAGGGAGCGGCGAGGCGCTCTGTACCCTTCGGTCCCGGTAAGCCATGCTCTGTCGGTGAATACGTCGCGGACGACGGCCGGCGGACCGGTGGTGACCCACACGCTGATCGGCCTCTGCTGTCTGGCCTTCCTGTTCAGTCCGGCCTCGGGCTTCAACCCCGCGTACGGGAGGGGCGAGGCGCTCCTCGACGCGCAGACCCTGTATTTCGAACGGTGGGGCGTCATCCCGGTCGAGCTGCTGAGCGGCTCACCGCGTGCCCTCTTCACCCCGCTGACCGCGCTCTTCGTCCACGGGAGCTGGCTGCATCTGCTGGGGAACATGCTGTTTCTGTTCGTCTTCGGCGCGATGGCGGAGGAGCGGCTGGGCCGGGCGCACTTCCTGTTCTTCCATCTCGCCGTCGGCTGTCTCGCGCTGCTCGCCTACGCCATGGTGAACGCGGCCTCGGACCAGACGCTGGTGGGGGCCTCCGGCGCGATCTCGGGGGTGCTCGGCGCCTTTCTCTACCTCTTCCCGAAGGCCCGGGTCACCAGTCTCTTCCCGTTCCTGTTCTTCCTCCCCCTGCGCTTCCCGGCCTGGATCGTGCTGATCTTCTGGTTCGCGCTCCAGTGGCTGGCGGCGCGCGGCGCGGGCTCGGGGCCCGGCGTGGCCTATCTCGCGCATCTCGTGGGCTTCGCCACCGGGTTTCTCTACGCATGGGGGCGGTACTGGCGTACCGATAGAGTGGGAGACCACACCGCGGCCACCGAGGGAGAACGTCAGCCGTGATCACCGCGATCGTGCTCATCAAGACCAGCGTGGACCGGATCCCCGAGATCGCGGAGTCGATCGCCGCGCTGGACAGCGTCAGCGAGGTCTTCTCGGTGACCGGTACGTACGACCTGATCGCCATGGTGCGGGTGGCCAGGCACGACGATCTGGCGGATGTGATCCCCGGCCGGATCAGCAAGATCGAGGGCGTGGAGGCCACGGACACGCATGTGGCGTTCCGTACGTACTCGCAGCACGACCTCGAAGCGGCCTTCGCCATCGGGCTCGACGCGTAAGGCCGCCTCCGGTCAGGTGCGTCAGGCCGTGGCGCCGTCCCGGTCCGGGACGCAACGGCCGTCCTCCGTGCGGTAGTTCCAGCGCGCTCCCTCACTCACCAGCTCCCGTACGGCACGGACGAACCGGTCCACGTGCTCGTCCGGGGTGCCGGCGCCGAAACTGACGCGTATCGCGTTCAGGGAGCGCTCGCCGGGCTCGGCCTCCGGAGCGCCGCACTCGCCCGGATCCTGCGGGTCGGTGCCCAGCAGGGTCCGCACCAGCGGATGGGCGCAGAAGAGACCGTCCCGTACGCCGATGCCGTACTCCGCGGAGAGCGCGGCGGCGAAGTGCGAGCTGTTCCATCCCTCGACCACGAAGGACAGGACACCGACGCGCGGCGCCTCGTCGCCGAACAGCGAGAGGACCTTGACCTCGGGCACCTCGGCGAGACCCGCGCGCACCCGGGCGACCAGCCGCCGCTCACGGTCGACGAGGGTGTCGAAGCCCGCTTCGGTGAGCGCCCGGCAGGCCGCGGCGATGGCGTACACGCCGATGACATTGGGCGAACCGGCCTCGTGCCGGGCGGCGGTGCTGTGCCACACGACCTCGACGCCGCCGTCGCTCCGGCGGGCCACCGCGCGGCTGGCGCCGCCGCCCGCGAGATACGGCTCCGCTTCCTGGAGCCAGTCGGCGCGGCCCGCGAGCACTCCGGAGCCGAAGGGCGCGTACAGCTTGTGCCCGGAGAAGGCGACCCAGTCGACGTCCAGCGCGGCGATGTCCACGGGGTGGTGCGGGGCGAGCTGCGCGGCGTCGAGCACGATCCGGGCGCCGTGCGCGTGCGCGGCGGCGGCCAGCTCCCGTACGGGCCACAGCTCACCGGTCACATTGGAGGCGCCGGTCACACAGACCAGCGCCGGACCCTCGGGATCACGCTCCGCGAGCGCCCGCTCCAGGGTGGCCACGGCCTCGGCCGGGGTGCGGGGCGCGTTCAGATAGCTGACCCGGGCCTCGCGCCAGGGCAGCAGCGAGGCATGGTGCTCGGTCTCGAAGACGAACACCTGGCAGCCGGCCGGGAGCACCGCCGCGAGCAGATTCAGCGAGTCCGTGGTCGAGCGGGTGAAGACGACCTGGTCGTCGGTGCGGCAGCCGAGAAACTCCGCGACCGTGCGGCGGCTGTTCTCGAAGAGATCGGTGGAGAGCTGCGAGAGATAACCGGCCCCGCGGTGGACACTGCCGTAGTACGGCGCGTAGGCGGCGACGTCGTCCCACACCCGCTGGAGGGCGGGCGCGCTGGCCGCGTAGTCGAGCGCGGCGTAGGTGACCTCACCGCCGGTGACGAGCGGCACGGTGACATCCCGCCCGAGCACGGGCAGGGGCTCGACGGTGGCGGTGGCGTTCAGGTATGCGGACATGGCGATATCTCCCGGCGGGACAAGTCGGAACGGCTTCAGAAACCCGCACGGCGGCGCGACGGAGGCACGGCGGTGACGGGGAATGCCTCGGCGCACGGAGATCACCGTGCGGAGGTGTACCGAAGAGGGGCTCGACAGCCCTAACGCATTCGCTTGCTCACGAGACTGCTCCCTTGAGGACCAGGACCCCAAGGTGCAAGGGGTCCGCGCTTGCCGCGGACCTCGCTGCCCACGGCCTGGTCTTCACCCGGGGCACCCCGCCACGGACGGAGGGTTGCCGGACAGCGAGCCGGGGCCGTAATCGCTGTCGCTCATGACCTGATCAGAGAGTATGGCAGAGCGCACGGCGCGCCCCAACGGGTGTCCGCGATATGGGACACCGGGGCTACGGCCTGTTCCGTCCTCAATCGCCGGACGGGCTCAATACGCGGCAAGGAGCCGCCCCCCTGTCGAACAGGAACCCGGTGCCGGGGTCGGCCGTTCCGTCCTCAAACGCCGGACGGGCTGGACAGGTGCCCGGCACCGGACACGCGCCTCCGGAGGCCCAGGCACCCGGCACCCACCGCGCGCCTGCGGCCCCGGCGCCGCAGGCGCACACCGCCCCGCGCCGCCGGGCGCGAACCGCCCCCCGGCCGGCCGGAGGCCCTACGCGGGGGGCCGGTGGCTCGCTGTCACCCAGCGGTCCAGCGTCCGCCCCGCCTCGCCCGAGTCGATCGACTCCGCCGCCCTCGCGAGGCCCGCCCCCAGCTGCACCGCCAGAGCGTCCCCCGTCGGGTCCAGAGCCACCAGCGCCGCCGCCGCGTTCAGCAGGACCGCGTCGCGGACGGGGCCCGTCTCGCCGGACAGGAGGCGGCGGGCGACATCCGCGTTGTACGACGCGTCCGCGCCCCGCAGCGCCTCGATCGGGACCAGGTCCAGGCCCACGTCCCGCGGGTCGAACGCCTCCTCGGTGACCTTGCCGTCCCGTACCACCCACACCCGGGACGTCGCCGTGGTGGTCAGCTCGTCCAGGCCGTCGTCACCGCGGAAGACCAGGGAGGAGTTTCCGCGTTCGGCGAGCACACCCGCGACGATCGGCGCCATCCGTACGTCCGCCACCCCCACCGCCTGGGCCCTGACCCGCGCCGGGTTGGTGAGCGGTCCGAGGACGTTGAAGGTGGTCTGGGCGCCGAGTTCCTTGCGGGCCTTGGCCGCGTACCGCAGCGCCGGATGGAACTTCACCGCGAAGCAGAAGGTGATGCCTGCTTCCTCGGCGACCTCGACCACCCGCTGGGGGGTCAGCTCCAGGTTGACGCCGAGCTTCTCCAGTACGTCCGAGGCGCCGCTCGCCGAGGAGGCGGCGCGGTTGCCGTGCTTGACGACCTTCGCTCCGGTGCCCGCCACGACGATCGCCGCCATGGTGGAGATGTTGACGGTCTTGGCGAGATCGCCGCCCGTGCCGACGATGTCGACCGTACGGCCCGGCACCTCGATGGTGTTGGCGTGCGCGTACATGGCGCGTACCAGACCCGAGACCTCCTCGACCGTCTCGCCCTTCGCCCGCAGGGCGACCGCGAACCCGGCGATCTGCGCGTCGGTGGCCTCGCCGCTCATGATGCGGTCCATGGCCCACGCCGTGTCCTCGGTGCTCAGATCCTCGCCGCGCAGCAGCGGATTCAGCACGCCCGGCCAGGTGCGGTCCGCCACGGTGTCGCCTCCGACGGGGGTCACAGCGCTCATGCTCGCTCCTGGTGGGTCCTGGGACGGGTGCGTGGACCGTACAAGGCCCACACCGCAAAGCCTATCGGCGTCCGCCCGGCCGGCAGGACGGGTGCCCGGAGTGCGGACGGCCGCACGCCGAGGGCCCCGGCCGGTGTCCCTCGCGGGGAGACCGGGCCGGGGCCCTCGGTGGTGGCGAAACAGTGGATCAGTGCTTGCCGCTGGTGATCTCCTCGTGGCCATGGCCGTGCGCGGCGGCGATCTCGTTGTACTCCTCGGCCGTCGGCTTGGGGATCTGGCTGCCCTCGCCGTAGTAGCCCTTGCTCAGCTTGACGCGGAGCTTCTCGGCCGGACCGACATTGCGCCGTACGCCGTTCTCGTCCACCGCCGGGCCGAGATCGGCCGGCTTGTGCTGATCGTGGGCGGTCAGCCTGTGCAGGTCGGCCTGGTCCAGCGGGGTGTGCACCTCGATGAACTCACCGTGAGGCAGCCGCTTGATGACACCGGACTCGCGTCCGTGCAGCACCTTCTCGGCGTCGCGCCGCTGGAGACCCAGGCAGATCCGCTTGGTGACGACGAAGGCGATGACCGGTCCGACGAAGAAGAAGACCCGCACGAACCAGGTGATCGCGTTGATCGACAGATGGAAGTGCGTCGCCCACAGGTCGTTCCCGCCGCCGACGAGCAGGATGAAGTACCACGTCAGCCAGGCCACACCGAACGCCGTACGGGTCGGCGCGTTGCGCGGGCGGTCCAGGATGTGGTGCTCGCGGTTGTCCCGGGTGACCCAGCCCTCGATGAACGGATAGACCGCGATCGCGACCAGCACCAGCGGGAAGATCACCAGGGGGATGAAGACACCCAGTACCAGGGTGTGTCCCAGGAAGTTGATCTCCCAGCCGGGCATGACACGGATGAGACCCTCGGAGAAGCCCATGTACCAGTCAGGCTGGGCTCCGGTGGACACCTGGTCCGGGCGGTAGGGCCCGAGCGCCCAGATCGGGTTGATCGTGGCGATGGCGGAGACGATCGTGATGAGCCCGAAGACCAGGAAGAAGAAGCCTCCGGCCTTGGCCATGTAGACCGGCAGCAGCGGCATGCCGACGACATTCCTGTTCGTACGGCCGGGGCCCGCGAACTGGGTGTGCTTGTGGTAGAAGACCAGGATCAGATGGGCCACGACCAGTCCCAGCATGATGCCGGGCAGCAGCAGGATGTGGACCGAGTAGAACCGGGCCACGAAGTCGCCGCCGGGGAACTCCCCGCCGAACAGGAACATCGAGAGGTACGTTCCGACGACCGGCACCGACAGGATCGCGCCCTGCATGAAGCGGACACCGGTACCGGAGAGCAGGTCGTCCGGGAGCGAGTAGCCGGTGAAGCCGGTGAACATGCCCAGCACGAACAGCAGGAAGCCGAACAGCCAGTTGACCTCACGCGGCTTGCGGAACGCACCCGTGAAGAAGACGCGCATCATGTGCACCAGCATGGCCGCGAGGAAGATCAGCGCGGCCCAGTGGTGGATCTGCCGGATCAGCAGACCGCCGCGGACGTCGAAGCTGATGTCCACCGTCGAGGCGTACGCCTCCGACATCCGCACGCCCTGGAGCGGGACGTAACTGCCGTGGTAGACCACCTCGTTCATCGACGGGTGGAAGAACAGCGTCAGATACACACCGGTGAGGATGATGATGATGAAGCTGTAGAGGGCGATCTCACCGAGCATGAAGGACCAGTGGTCCGGGAAGATCTTCCGCATGTTGGCCTTGGCCAGGGAGTAGATCCCCAGCCGGCCGTCCGCCCAGTCGGCGACCCGCTCACCCGCGGGCACCCTGCGGTTCTTGTCGTCCGAAGCAGTGCTGGTACTCATCCGCGCTCCCAGAAGGCAGGACCGACGGGCTCGTCGAAGTCGCCGAGCGCCTCGAGGTTGCCCTCGGCGTTCACACCGATCCGCAGCTGCGGAAGGGGGTGACCGGCCGGGCCGAAGATGACGCGGGCGCCGTCGGAGAGGTCGAAGGTGGACTGGTGGCACGGGCAGAGCACATGGTGCGTCTGCTGCTCGTACAGGCTGATCGGGCAGCCGACATGGGTGCAGATCTTGGAGAACGCCACGATCCCCTGGTGGGACCAGTCGAGTTCACGCTTGTCCTTGATCTCGTCCGGCTGGATCCGGACGATCATCAGGGCCGCCTTGGCGATCTGCTTCTGGAAGTCCTCGCTGTGCTCCTCCAGGCCCTCCGGCATGGCGAAGGTGAGCGAGCCCACCACGACGTCCTCGGGACGCAGCGGCTGGTTGGTGTTCATGTTGATGAGCTGCTTGCCCTTTTCCCACATCGTGGAGCGGAGCTTCTTCTCGGGCAGCGGACCGAGATCGCGCAGCAGCACCACACCGGCGAGCGGCACCAGCGCCACCGCGCCGAACAGGGTGTTGCGGATCAGCTTGCGCCGGCCGAAGCCGGACTCCGCCGCGCCGGTCGCGAAGTCCGCCAGGACCTTCGTCTTGACCTCGGGCGGGGCCTCGATCGGATGGCGTTCGTCGGCCGTCTCCACGTCCGACATCAGCGTCCGGGCCCAGTGGACCGCGCCCGCGCCGATGCAGAACAGGGCGATGCCGAGCGTCACACCGAGCGAGAAGTGCAGGATGCTGACATGGCCCAGCGGGAAGATGTAGACGATCTTGCTGACCGGGAACGCCACGAACGAGGCGATGAACGCGACGGTCGCCAGCATCGACAGCAGGAACAGCATCGCCACCGTGCGCTCGGACCGCCTGGCCGCCCGCTCGTCGATGTCCTGCATACGCGGCCGGTGGGCCGGCAGTCCCGGATCGGCGAACGGATCGTCCGTGTGCTCCACCGCGCCGTGCGCGTCGCCCTGCTCGCTCGGCAGGTTCTTCTCTGGAAACTCTTCTTGGCTACTCATGACTTCTTGGCCTTAGCGGTGTGGGCCGCGACCCAGACGGCGGCTGCGATCAGAACACCCAGACCGAAGATCCAGCCGAAGAGACCTTCACTGACGGGGCCGAGGCCACCCAGCTTGAGACCGCCGGGGCTCGACGCCTTCTCTCCGTTCACCGCCTGGATGTACGCGATGATCTCCTTCTTCTGCTCCTCCGGCATCGTCGAGTCGGGGAACGAAGGCATGTTCTGCGGGCCGGTCTGCATGGCCTCGTAGATGTGCTTCGGACTCACGCCCTCAAGGTTCGGCGCGCTCTTGCCGCCCGTCAGCGCACCGCCCTCACCGGTGAAGTTGTGGCACTGGGTGCAGTTGGTGCGGAACAGATCGCCGCCTCGGGCGACGTCCGCGCCTGCGGGGTCGTACTGGTTCTCGGTGGGGATGATCGGACCGGCGCCGAGGGACGCGATGTACGCGGCGAGCTGGTCGATCTCGGCCTGCGAGTAGATGACCTTCTTCTTCGGCACCTGCACGCCGGGCTGCTGCGCGGGCATACGGCCGGTGCCGACCTGGAAGTCCACGGCGGCGGAGCCGACGCCGACCAGGGGCGGGCCGTCACTGCTGCCCTGACCGCCGGTTCCGTGGCAGCTTGCGCAGCCGACGGAGTAGAGCTTCTTGCCCTCCTCGATGGCGAGGGACTGGGCGGTCTCGTCAGCCTGTGCCGTGCCCGCGGGCGCGAACGCGGCGTACAGCCCCCCGGTGGCCGCCAGCGCGAGGAGTAGGACGACGACCGCCGCCAGCGGATGGCGTCGTCGTGCGGAGAGCTTTTTCACGGATTACCCCGGTGTCAGGATCTTCTGCGTCGGTGTTTCTGGATTGTGTGCGCTTCGGGCGCGGGACCCGGCTACTTGATCAAGTAGATCGTGGCGAAGAGGCCGATCCAGACCACATCGACGAAGTGCCAGTAATACGACACGACGATGGCCGCGGTCGCCTGCTCGTGGGTGAACCTCTTGGCCGCGTAGGTCCTGCCCAGAACCAGCAGGAACGCGATCAGACCTCCCGTCACGTGCAGCCCGTGGAAGCCGGTCGTCAGATAGAACACCGAGCCGTACGGATCCGAGGACAGCGAGAGGCCGTCCTTCTTCAGGAGCTCGGTGTACTCGAAGACCTGACCGCCGATGAAGATCGCGCCCATCACGAAGGTGACCACGAACCACGAGCGGAGCTTCTTCACGTCGCCGCGCTCGGCGGCGAAGACGCCGAGCTGGCAGGTGAGGGAGGAGAGCACCAGGATGGTGGTGTTCGTCGCCGAGAACGGGATGTTCAGGTGCGACGCCATCTCCTTCCAGTGCGCCGCGCCCATCACCGATCGCAGGGTGAAGTACATCGCGAAGAGGGCCGCGAAGAACATCAGCTCGGAACTCAGCCAAATAATGGTTCCGACGCTGGTGAGGTTCGGCCGGTTGACCGACGGGTGCGCGTGCCCGGTTTCTACTGTCGTTGCTGTCGCCACGACCGACATTATGTCGGTCGCTTATCCCGCCCTGACTCCGGGGGGTGCCGTTCGGTGTGTCCGTGGAGTGTGCCCAGCTCGAACGGGTCGGCGAAGGGCGTCCGTACCCGTGCTGACTCGGTCCCCGACGGAGTAGCATCCGCGCATCGGTCCAGGGCGACGGAGCCCTGGAGCCCTCGCAGACACTGATGTCACGGAGGAACAATGCAGCCGACCGCCACGGTGCTGGTCTACAGCGACGACGCGAACACCCGCGAGCAGGTCCGGCTGGCAGCGGGACGCCGGCCGGCCGCCGATGTACCGCCCGTCGAGTTCCTGGAGTGCGCGACTCTGCCCGCCCTGCTGGAACAGCTCGACCGGGGCGGGATCGACGTCTGCGTACTGGACGGCGAGACCGTGCCCGCGGGCGGAATGGGCGTCTGCCGGCAGATCAAGGACGAGATCTTCAACTGCCCGCCCGTACTGCTGCTCATGGGGCGCCCGCAGGACGCCTGGCTGGCCACCTGGAGCCGCGCGGACGCGGCGGTGACCCTGCCGGTCGAACCGGTCGGCTTCGCGGACGCCCTGGCCGCCCTGCTCCGCCGCCGGCTGGCCATCAGCGCCTGAGCCGGCGGCCCGGCGCAGGGCCGAGGAACGGGCCAGGTCCTGCCGTCCGCGAGGGACGGCAGGACCTGGGTGTCCGCCGACGGCCGACGGACCGGCTGTCCGGCCGAGCGCCGGACCGTTGCGCCGGCCGCCGGAACGCGGTTCAGACCAGCGGCCGCAGGCGGGCCGGGTCGGCGGGGCTGGTGCCCTCCCTGGTCCCGGCGAGCAGAACGCTGCCCTCGCGCCAGTCCTCCCAGTCCACGTTCCAGTCGCCGAAGCCGTTGCCGAAGTCCTCCATGTAGTCGCCGGCGCTGTTGATCACCTGTACGAGATCGCCCTCCTGCACGTTCTCGAAGAACCAGGCCGCGTTCGCGGTGGACATGCCGACACAGCCGTGGCTGACGTTCGCGGATCCCTGCGAGCCCACGGACCAGGGCGCGGCGTGGACGTACTCACCGCTCCAGGTGACCCGGGTCGCCCAGTACACGGGGAGGTCGTAGCCCTCACCGCCGCCGATGCCGACGCTCGTACCGCGCATCCGCACGAAGTACTCCTTGCCCAGGATGACCTTGATGCCGTTACGGGTGGAGAAGCCGGGCTTGCCGGTGGTCACCGGGATGCTGGTGACCTCTTCGCCGTTGCGGAACAGCGTCATGTAGTGGGAGCTGGCGTCGACGATGGCCTCGACGCGGTCGCCGGTGGTCAGCTTGAGCGGTTTGACGGCGCCGCCGTACAGCTTGTCGCTGATCTTCACACCCTGGAGGGTGCTGTAGGCGGTGACCTTCCCGTTCGCGGGCCAGTAGTCCTTGGGCCGGTAGTGCAGTTCCTCGTCGTCCACCCAGTGCCAGGCGCCCTCCTCCGCCGCGGGATAGGCACGGACCTTCAGGGACCGTTCGATGACATTCCTGGCCTTCTTGTCCGTGATCGGCTGGCTGAGCGTGGCGGTGATGGGCTGGCCCACGCCGTACTCACCCGCGTCCGGCCCGAATTCGACCGTGAGGGTCCGCTTGGGGGGCATGGTCTCGAAGGTGACCGTGCGGGAGCCCGGCTTGCCCTTCTTGTCCTCGGTGGAGACCTTGATGGTGTAGCGGGAGCCCGCCGCAAGTGGTGCCGTGGAGTGCCAGCGCAGCCCGTCGGCGGTGAGTTCACCCGCCAGATAGTGGCCCGCCTTGTCGACGGCGTTGACGTCCGTGATCCGCTCACCCTTGGCGGTCACTTCGAGCGGCTTGTTGGGATCGACCTTGGTGGCGCCCGCGGGCGTACTGAAGACGATCTTCCCCGGGGCGGCTTCGCGCGGCTTCCCGGAGAGGGGGTGCGGCCCGTCGTCACTGCTGCACGCGCTGGCGCTCGCCCCAAGGGACACGACCAGCAGAGTGCAGGTGAGGACAGCGCGCAGACGTGGCGTGTGGTTCATGAGCACACGGTAGGAAGGACTTTCACTCCGCGCGCGACGAGAGGTACGAACGGGGGCCCGCCCTACTCCGTTCGAGTAGGGCGGGCCCCGGAAAGCACTACGTCGCGTTCTACTGGTTCTGGTTCTCGCCCCGGTAGAACTCGAAGACCCAGCCCCACAGGCCGACCAGGATCAGCGGCAGCGAGAAGTACAGCAGCCACCAGCCGATCGCGATCCCGAGGAAGGCCAGCGCTCCGCCGATGGCGAGCGAGAACGGCTGCCAGCTGTGCGGGGCGAAGAACCCCACCTCACCGGCCTCGTCCGAGACATCGGCTTCCTTGTTGTCCTGGGCCATCGCGTCCACCCGGCGGGCGGTGAAGGCCAGATAGAAGCCGATCATGACGCTCAGCCCGAAGGCCAGGAACAGCGCGGTCGTACCGGCCGGCTCCTTCGACCACACGCCGTAGAGCACGGCGGCGGCCAGGATGAAGACGCTCAGCCAGATGAACATCTTGCCTTGGATCTTCACTTCCCGGCCTCCTTGCCACCGGCGAGGGCGGGCTCGGCACCGTGCCCGACGCCTTCGAGCTGTTCGAGCGCGGCGACCTCCGGGTGGTGGAGATCGAATGCCGGGGATTCCGAACGGATTCTCGGCAGAGTGAGGAAGTTATGCCGCGGCGGCGGGCAGGAAGTCGCCCATTCGAGCGAACGTCCATAGCCCCACGGGTCGTCCACCTCGATCTTCTTGCCGTACTTGGCGGTCTTCCAGACGTTGTACAGGAACGGCAGGATCGACAGGCCGAGGACGAACGAGCTGATCGTGGAAATGGTGTTCAGCGCGGTGAATCCATCGGAGGCGAGGTAGTCCGCGTAACGGCGCGGCATGCCCTCGGCGCCCAGCCAGTGCTGGACGAGGAAGGTGCCGTGGAAGCCGATGAAGAGCGTCCAGAAGGTGATCTTCCCGAGCCGCTCGTCCAGCATCTTGCCGGTGAACTTCGGCCACCAGAAGTGGAATCCGGCGAACATCGCGAACACCACGGTGCCGAAGACGACGTAGTGGAAGTGCGCGACCACGAAGTACGAGTCGGAGACATGGAAGTCCATCGGCGGCGACGCCAGGATCACACCGGTCAGACCACCGAAGGTGAAGGTGACCAGGAAGCCGATCGTCCAGAGCATCGGTGTCTCGAAGGACAGTGAGCCCTTCCACATGGTGCCGATCCAGTTGAAGAACTTCACACCGGTCGGTACCGCGATCAGGAAGGTCATGAACGAGAAGAACGGCAGCAGCACGCCACCGGTCACATACATGTGGTGCGCCCACACCGTCACGGAGAGGCCCGCGATGGAGATGGTCGCGCCCACCAGACCGATGTAGCCGAACATCGGCTTGCGGCTGAAGACCGGGATCACTTCGGAGACGATGCCGAAGAACGGCAGGGCGATGATGTACACCTCCGGATGGCCGAAGAACCAGAAGAGGTGCTGCCACAGCAGCGCTCCGCCGTTGGCCGAGTCGAAGACGTGCGCACCGAACTTACGGTCCGCCTCCAGCGCGAAGAGCGCGGCGGCCAGCACCGGGAAGGCCAGCAGGACCAGCACACCGGTCAGCAGGACGTTCCAGGTGAAGATCGGCATCCGGAACATCGTCATGCCGGGCGCGCGCATGCAGATGATCGTGGTGATGAAGTTGACCGAGCCGAGGATCGTACCGAAGCCGGAGAAGGCCAGACCCATGATCCACAGATCGGCGCCGATACCCGGCGAACGGACCGCGTCCGACAGCGGGGCGTAGGCGAACCAGCCGAAGTCGGCGGCGCCCTGCGGGGTGAGGAAGCCGCTCACGGCGATGATCGAGCCGAAGAGGTACAGCCAGTACGCGAACATGTTCAGCCGCGGGAACGCCACGTCGGGCGCGCCGATCTGGAGCGGCATGATCCAGTTGGCGAATCCGGCGAACAGCGGCGTCGCGAACATCAGCAGCATGATCGTGCCGTGCATCGTGAACGCCTGGTTGAACTGCTCGTTCGACATGATCTGCGTGCCGGGGCGGGCCAGTTCGGCGCGCATGAAGAGCGCCATCACACCGCCGATGCAGAAGAACACGAACGACGTGATCAGATACATCGTGCCGATCGTCTTGTGATCGGTGGTGGTCAGCCACTTCACGACGACATTGCCCGGCTGCTTGCGCCGTACCGGCAGCTCGTCCTCGTACGAGTCCTCTGCTGCGGCGGCGGCACCCTGGGGTTCGTTGAGGATGCTCACAGTTTGTTCGTCTCCGCGTTCTTGGCCGGATCCGTCTGCGCGATGCCCGACGGGATGTAGCCGCTCTGGCCCTTCTCGGCCAGCTCTTCCAGGTGCTTCTGGTAGCGCTCCGGAGAGACCACCTTGACGTTGAAGAGCATCCGCGAGTGGTCGACGCCGCACAGCTCGGCGCACTTGCCCAGGAAGGTGCCCTCCTGGTTGGGGGTCACCTCGAAGGCGTTGGTGTGCCCCGGGATGACGTCCTGCTTCATCAGGAACGGCACCACCCAGAAGGAGTGGATGACATCACGCGATGTCAGGATGAACCGGACCTTCTCACCCTTGGGCAGCCACAGGGTCGGACCCGGATTGCCGGTCTGGGGATTGCGCTGACCCGGGACACCGGCGTCGTAGACGCCCTCGGCACCCTTGGGGAACTGCTTCGTGAACCGGTTGGGAATGGCGTCGAGTTCCTTGGGAACCGTGCTGCCCGTCGACGGGTTGCCGTCCACGTTCTCGATGTAGTTGAAGCCCCAGCTCCACTGATAGCCGACCACGTTCACGGTGTGGGTCGGCTTCTCGGAGAGGGAGAGGAGCTTCGACTCGTCGCGTGCGGTGAAGTAGAAGAGCACCGAGACGATGATGAGCGGGACCACGGTGTACAGCGCCTCGATGGGCATGTTGTACCTGGTCTGCGGAGGGATCTCCACCTTGGTGCGGCTGCGCCGGTGGAAGATGACGCTCCACAGGATCAGACCCCATACCAGGATGCCCGTGACGAGCGCTGCCGCCCACGAGCCCTGCCAGAGGGAGAGGATCCTGGGAGCCTCTTCCGTCACTGGGGTGGGCATTCCGAGGCGGGGGAAGTCCTTGTATGTGCAACCGGTGGCGGTCGCAAGGATCAGGCCCGCAGTCAGCACCTGCGGCAGCTTCCGCCGCATCGGGCGCCGCGACGAGCGGTCGGAGCCGTTGGGACTCACGTAGCGCCTTCCCGAGAGTCTCGCCCGCGCGGCCGGCCGCGGCCGTCTCGCTGGTCGGTCGCCGGCCCTGACGCGGGCAGGGGTTTGGATGTTTATGCGGACCAAACCCTACTGGACTCGATTTGGGGCCGTGCGGGGAGGGTGCCCAACGCGCCGCCCCGCACTCCGAAGGGGTGGAATGCCCACCTCCGGGCCGCTTCGGGACCGCTCCCGGGGCGCCTCGGGGCACCGAAGCCGCCCCTTCCGCCGCCGTGTCCGCCGACGCCTGCGGGTCCCGGCGACCGGGCCCGGCCGGGCGGGCAACCGTCGCCGGTCGCGGAGCCGGCATCCGTCGCCGGTCGCGGAGCTAGCGTGGTGGTGTGACCTACTTCGACGCCGCGTCCTCCGCTCCGCTGCATCCCGTCGCCCGGCAGGCCCTCCAGGCGTCCCTCGACGAAGGCTGGGCGGATCCCGTCCGGCTCTACCGCGAGGGACGGCGGGCCGCGCTGCTGCTGGACGCGGCGCGGGAGGCCGCCGCGGAGGCGGTCGGCTGCCGTCCCGACGAGCTGACTTTCACTCCTTCGGGAACATACGCGGTGCATTCCGGAATGTCCGGCGCCCTCTCGGGCCGGCGCCGGGCCGGACGCCATCTCGTGGTCTCGGCGGTGGAGCACTCCTCCGTCCTGCACGCCGCGTCGGCCCATGAGGCGGCGACGGGCGGCGAGGTGGCCGAGGTGCCGGTGGACCGTTACGGAGCGGTGGAGCCCGAGGAGTACGCCAAGGCCCTGCGCGAGGACACGGCGCTGGCCTGTCTCCAGTCGGCGAACCACGAGGTGGGCACGGAGCAGCCGGTGGCCGCGGTGGCCGAGGCCTGCCGGACCCTGGGGGTCCCGCTGCTGGTGGACGCGGCGCAGTCGCTGGGCTGGGGCCCGGTGGAGGGCGCCTGGTCGCTGCTGACGGCGAGCGCGCACAAGTGGGGCGGTCCGGCGGGCGTCGGGCTGCTCGCCGTACGCAAGGGGGTCCGGTTCGCGCCTCGGGGCCCCGCAGATGAACGGGAGTCGGGACGCGCGCCGGGCTTCCAGAACATCCCGGCGATCGTGGCGGCGGCGGCCTCGCTACGGGCGGTGCGCGCGGAGGCGGCCGAGGAGGCGGTACGGCTGCGTGCGCTGGTGGACCGGATCAGGGCGCGGGTGCCCGAACTGGTGCCGGACGTCGAGGTCGTGGGCGATCCGGAGCACCGTCTCCCCCATCTCGTCACCTTCTCCTGTCTCTATGTCGACGGAGAGGCGCTGCTGCACGAGCTGGACCGCGCGGACTTCTCCGTCTCCTCGGGCTCGTCCTGTACGAGCAGCACGCTGACCCCGAGCCATGTACTGCGGGCGATGGGAGTGCTGTCGGAGGGCAATGTCCGGATCTCGCTCCCGCCCGGTACGCCGGAGGGGGAGGTGGACCGGTTCCTGGAGGTGCTGCCCGGGGCGGTGTCGGGGGTACGCGAACGGCTCGGCGCGCCGCGCTCCCCCGCCGGTTCCGGCGGGACTCCGGCGCTGGTGGTCGACGCGCTCGGCAGGCGGTGCCCGATCCCGGTGATCGAGCTGGCCAAGATCTTCGGCGAGGTGCCGGTGGGCGGGACGGTGACGGTCCTGTCGGACGACGAGGCGGCGCGGCTGGACATTCCCGCGTGGTGCGAGATGCGCGGACAGGAGTATCTCGGTGAGCGGCCGGCGGACCACGGTGTCGCCCATGTGGTCCGCCGGATCTCGTAGCACGGCCCCGACCGGCCCGGCCGGACGGGCCCTGCCCCTGCCTCCGGCCCCGACCGTACGTGGCCCCGGCCCGGCCTAGGCGGGCGTCGCGTCGGGCACGGTCGTCTCGGGCAGGTGCGCCTGGACCTCGGCCGCCGCGTCGTGCCCGTACGCCTTGGTGAAGCGCTCCATGAAGTGGTTCCTGCGCAGGGTGTACTCCTGCGTGCCCACCGTCTCGATGACCAGGGTCGCGAGCATGCAGCCGACCTGGGCCGCGCGCTCCAGCCCGACGCCCCAGGAGAGTCCGGAGAGGAAACCGGCGCGGAAGGCGTCACCGACGCCCGTCGGGTCGGCCTTGGTCTCCTCCTCCGGGCAGCCGACCACGATCGGCTCCTCGCCGTCCCGGTCGATACGGACGCCGCGCTTGCCGAGAGTTGTCACCCGGTGGCCGACCCTGGAGAGGATCTCGGCGTCGCTCCAGCCGGTCTTGGACTCGATGAGTCCCTTCTCGTACTCGTTGGAGAAGAGATAGGTCGCGCCGTCGAGCAGCGTACGGATCTCCTCGCCCTCCATCCGCGCGATCTGCTGGGAGAAGTCGGCGGCGAACGGGATGGCGCGAGTACGGCACTCCTCGGTGTGACGGAGCATGCCCTCGGGGTCGTCCGCGCCGATCAGCACCAGGTCGAGTCCGCCGACGCGGTCGGCGACCTTCTTGAGCTCGATCTGGCGCGCCTCGCTCATCGCGCCCGCGTAGAAGGAGCCGATCTGGTTGTGGTCGGAGTCCGTGGTGCAGACGAACCGGGCCGTGTGCAGGACCTCGGAGATCCGGACCGAGTCCGTGTCCACTCCATGGCGGTTGAGCCACGCGCGGTACTCGTCGAAGTCCGCGCCGGCCGCGCCGACCAGGAGCGGGCGGGTGCCGAGCTGGCCCATGCCGAAGCAGATGTTCGCCCCGACACCTCCCCGGCGCACCTCAAGGTTGTCGACGAGGAAGGAGAGGGAGACCGTGTGGAGCTGCTCGGCGACCAGCTGGTCGGCGAAGCGGCCGGGAAAGGTCATCAGATGGTCGGTGGCGATGGAGCCGGTGACTGCGATTCGCACGGCGTGAACGCTCCTGATGAAGGAGAACGGTTGACGGTTCACGCTACCGGTTCGGGCGGCGCCCCACCTAAGGTCTGCCGAAGGTCTGAATCTACCCGATAGTAGGTCTTTCCTCATGAGCCGGACGGTGCGTACGGTGCCCCTGGACCGCTTCTACAGCGCTTCTGGACCACATCACACCGCTCCGCGCAGGGAACCGGGCGCTCCTCGCTTCCGTCCCACCGATGTCATTCGGGGGAACGCGGTCGAAGGAGAACAGCGGTGACCAGTACGGAGCGTCCGGAAAACAGCACGAACCGCCCGCGTCGGCGGCGTTCTCCGCTCGTCGCCGCGGTGGCGGCGGCGGTACTGATCGCCGGAGGTGGTGGCGCGTACTTCGCCACGAGCGCCTTCGGCGGCAGCGGCGCGGACGACACGGGCGGCGGGAGCGGTACGCCGGGAGGCGACCGCATCCCGCCGCCGGTCGCCGGCACGCCGCCACCGCTCGGCATCGCGCCGGGCGAGCCCGATCCACGCGGATTCACCTACCGCGCCAAGGGCGAACTGCCCGACGGCCCCCGTACGGCCCGGGTCCACCGGGTGGACGGAGCGGTCACCGCCAACGAGGTGGCCCGGCTGGCCGAGGCGCTCGGGGTGGCGGGCACACCGCGTTCCGACGGCATGTACTGGAAGGCCGGTACGGACAAGGACGGTTCGGGACCGCTGCTCCGTGTCACCAAGCAGGCGCCGGGGACATGGACCTTCGACCGCTTCGGCCCCGCCGGGGCGGGCAGCGACAACTGCCTCAAGGGCAAGAGCTGCCCGAGCGTCGGCGGTACGGGCGCCGGCGCGGGCGGTGCCGTGAGCGAGGCGGCGGCGAAGCGGGCGGCGGCTCCGGTGCTCAAGGCGCTGGGCCAGGGCGACGCGGATCTCGATGCCACTCAACTGATGGGCGCGGTACGGGTGGTGAACGCGGATCCGGTGGTCGGCGGGCTGCCCACCTACGGCTGGTCGACCTCCGTCCAGATCGGCGCGGACGGCCATGTGGTCAACGGCGTGGGCCAGTTGACGGCGCCGGAGCCGGGCCGGACGTATCCGGTGATCGCCGCGGCCGAGGCGCTCAAGGAGCTGAACAAGGCGTCCGCCGACCTCGGTGGCGGTGGACCGGCCGCCGACTGCGCCACCGCGATGCCGCTGGAGGACGGGAAGGCGGCGGACCGGTGCGAGCCGCCGGTGCCGGCCGGCGCGAAGCCGGTGGAGATCGACGGGGCGGTCTTCGGTCTGGCGCTGCGGACGCTGGAGGGCGGCGGAGCGCTCGTACCGGCCTGGTTGTTCGAGGTGGCGCCCGGTGGCGGCGCTCCGTCGCAGACGCTCGTCCAGCTCGCGACGGCCCCGGAGTCCCTGGCGAGGAGCGAGCCGCCGTCGGCGCCGGAGCCGGAGCAGAGCGACCCGGGCCTGATGTCGTACCGCGTGGACGGCCAAACGCTGGCCCTGCGCTTCATGGGCGGCGTGTGCGGGACGTACACGGCGCACGCGGACGAGAGCGGCACGGCCGTCAAGGTGCGGATCTCCCACTCGGATTCCGGCCCGGACCAGGTCTGTGTGGCGATGGCCAGGACGCAGACCGCGAAGGTGACGCTGGAAAGGCCGCTGGACGGGCGCCGGGTGGTCGACGCGGAGACGGGCAAGCGCGTACCGCTCGGCTAGGGGTCCGAAGGCGTGCGTGTCCCACCGGGCACGCACAGGGAAGGCGGCGGGCCCGAGGGGGGACCGCCGCCTTCCTCTGTCTTGCTCGCTCGGCCTGCTCGCTCGGCCTGGGCCGGGCGCCTGGGCCCTAGCTGAACGAGTCGCCGCAGGCGCAGGAGCCCGTCGCGTTCGGGTTGTCGATCGTGAAGCCCTGCTTCTCGATGGTGTCGACGAAGTCGATGGAGGCGCCACCGAGGTACGGAGCGCTCATCCGGTCGGTGACGACCTTGACCCCGCCGAACTCCTTGACGACGTCGCCGTCGAGCGAGCGCTCGTCGAAGAAGAGCTGGTAACGCAGGCCGGAGCAGCCGCCGGGCTGAACGGCGACCCGCAGTGCGAGGTCGTCCCGGCCTTCCTGGTCCAGCAGGGCCTTGACCTTGCCCGCGGCGGCGTCGGACAGGAGGATGCCGTCGCTCACGGTGGTGGTGTCGTCCGATACGGACATCTGCTTCTCTCCCGGGTTGTACGGACTGCTTGCCGACAGTTCAACCGGCTGGGCCGCGGATTCATTCCGGGCGCTGGCTCGTGTCTTTTGCCTTCTTCATGCTCGCACACCGGCTCCCGAATCGTCAGCGGGCGGCCTTGCCTGGAATGCGTCACATCGACGCTATCGCCATCGTCAAAGTGACGTGAATCAGGTTATGATAGATAACGTCAAATAGACGAAAAGGCTTCGCAGACTCGTTCGCAGAGAAGAAAGGGTGCGTGACGTGACCACCGCCCAGACCCGACAGGATCTCGCTGTCCAGCCGACACCGCTCGCCCTGCTGCTGCTCGGCCGCGAGGCCGATCCGCGCAGCGAACGGGGCGTGGAGTGTCCCGGCGATCTGCCCTCCCCGTCCGACCCGGACCTGGTGGAGCGTGCCCGCGCGGCCAAGGAGAAGCTCGGGGACAAGGTCTTCGTCCTCGGCCACCACTACCAGCGTGACGAGGTCATCCAGTTCGCGGATGTCACCGGTGACTCCTTCAAGCTCGCCAGGGACGCGGCGGCGCGGCCCGACGCCGAGTACATCGTCTTCTGCGGTGTGCACTTCATGGCCGAGTCGGCGGACATCCTCACCTCCGACGACCAGAAGGTCGTCCTGCCCGATCTGGCCGCCGGCTGCTCCATGGCCGACATGGCCACGGCCGAGCAGGTCGCGGAGTGCTGGGACGTACTGACCGAGGCCGGGGTGGCCGAGCGGGTCGTGCCCGTCTCGTACATGAACTCCTCGGCCGACATCAAGGCCTTCACCGGCAAGCACGGCGGCACGATCTGCACGTCCTCGAACGCCGAGCGCGCGCTGAACTGGGCCTTCGAGCAGGGCGACAAGGTGCTCTTCCTGCCCGACCAGCACCTCGGGCGCAACACCGCGGTGCGGGAGCTCGGGCTGTCCCTGGAGGACTGCGTCCTCTACAACCCGCACAAGCCGAACGGCGGTCTGACGACCCAGCAGCTGCGGGACGCGAAGATGATCCTGTGGCGCGGGCACTGCTCGGTCCACGGACGCTTCTCGCTGGACTCCGTCCAGGAGGTACGGGAGCGGCTCCCGGGAGTGAACGTCCTGGTGCATCCCGAGTGCAAGCACGAGGTGGTGGCGGCGGCGGACCACGTCGGCTCGACCGAATACATCATCAAGACGCTGGAGGCGGCGCCCGCGGGCTCCACCTGGGCGGTCGGCACCGAGCTGAATCTGGTCCAGCGGCTGGCGAACCGTTTCGCCGCGCAGGACAAGAAGATCGTCTTCCTCGACAGGACCGTCTGCTTCTGCTCGACCATGAACCGTATAGATCTGCCGCACCTCGTCTGGACGCTGGAGTCACTGGCCGAGGGCAACGAGGTCAACCGCATCCAGGTCGACAAGGAGACCGCGGACTTCGCGCAGCTGGCGCTGGAGCGGATGCTGGCGCTGCCGCAGGGGTGAGGGGGCGGGCGTGGCGCCCTCCGGCGGCACACCCCCGCGCCCTTCCTCCTCCCCCTGGCCCCGGGCCGGTCCGGCCCGCCCGGTGCCACGGGGCGGCACTCGTCAGTGGCGCGGCGCGTGGTACGCCTTCGGCAGGCGCATACCGCGCTCCGCCATGATGTCGCGCACGCGGTCCGGATAGTCGGTGATGATGCCGTCGATGCCCATGTCCATGAGCGCCTCGATCGTGGCGGGATCGTCACACGTCCACGGGATGACCTTCAGACCGCGCTTGTGGGCGTCGGAGATCATCTTCCTGTCCGGGTAGAAGCGGAAGTTCGGGTCCGCGATCGTGCCGTTCTGCGGGAAGCCGTAGTTCGGGGAGAGCGCGGTGACACCGCGGATGGCGGACGCGGCCTTGACGAAGTCGCCGTCGTAGTCGTCGGCGTCGATGCCGCCGAGCCACGGGGAGGCGCCCGGCTTGCCGACCTGGAGGAAGTCGTAGTTGGTCAGCGCCACCAGCGGGTACTTCGGCGCCAGCCTGTGCATCTCCTTCAGCGCGCCCCAGTCGAACGACTGGATGGTGACCTGCTTCTCGATGCCCGAGCGGTGGATCTCCTCGTAGACACGGCGGACGAACAGCTCGCGCGGAGCGGTCTGTTCGGGCGCGCCGGCCTCCACCTTGGTCTCGATGTTCAGCTTGACCTGCTTGGCCTTGTAGCTCTTGACCAGATCGAGGACGTCCTTCAGCTCCACCATCCGGAAGCCCTTGATCTGCTCCTGCTCGGGGTAGCCGGGCAACTGCTGGTAGCCGCAGTCCATGGTCCTGATCTGGGCCAGGGTCAGGTCCTTGATGTACTTCCCGACGTACGGGTACATCGGGTCACCCGGCGTGACCGGCGCGGTGTCCTTGCACTTCTGGGCACTGATCTGCCGGTCGTGGTTGACGACGACCTTCCGGTCCTTGGTGACATGGGTGTCCAGTTCCAGGGTGGTCACCCCGAGGCGCAGCGCCTTGCCGAAACCCTCCAGGGACTCCTCCGTGGTCAGGCCGAGGCCGCCGCGGTGGGCCTGCAGGTCGAAGTGGGTCTTCCGGGGCGGTATGTGGTCTCCGTGGCCGTGGGCCGTGGTCGCCTGGGCGGTCGCCGGGAGGGCGAGCGCCGGCACGACGGCCAGGGCAGCGAATGCATGCCAGAGGGACATCTGAACCTTCTCTGCTTCGGCTGAATTGGACTTGTGGACGCTAAGTCACAGGTCCAGCGCGTACGAAGCCCGGACATGAGGGGATCGTGAACGCCGGTGCAACGATCCTTACCCAGAAAAAGCCGTCGCCCCGGAGCGGCCCGCGCATCGCGGGTGCTCCGGGGCGAACAGCGTTGGACCTCAGATGCCGGCCGCCGGCTGCCGGGCGCCACCTGACAGGTGCCGGGCGTCTGCGGCCCGATCTCGCGTCAGTCGTCAGACACCGGCCGGTTCCGGGTCCGGAGCGGGCTCGGTTGCCCGGGTGCCGCCGGACCTCGCCTGCCGCTTCGCCGCCTTCTTCTTCGCACGGCGCTCCTTGCGCAGCTCGACCATGGCGTAGAGCGTCGGTACGAGCAGCAGCGTCAGCAGGGTCGAGGAGACCAGACCGCCGATCACCACGACCGCGAGCGGCTGGGCGATGAACCCGCCCTCGCCCGTGACGCCCAGCGCCATCGGCAGCAGCGCGAAGATGGTCGCCAGGGCCGTCATCAGGATCGGGCGGAGCCGGTGACGGCCGCCCTCGACGACCGCCTCGACCACGCTCAGGCCCTGCCTGCGGTACTGGTTGATCAGGTCGATCAGCACGATCGCGTTGGTCACCACGATGCCGATCAGCATCAGCATGCCGATCATCGCCGGGACGCCCATCGGCGTACCGGTCACGATCAGCAGCCCGAGCGCGCCCGTGGCCGCGAACGGGATCGAGACCAGCAGGATCAGCGGCTGGATCAGCGAGCGGAAGGTCGCGACCAGCAGCATGAAGACGATCGCGATGGCCGCGAGCATGGCCAGACCGAGCTGGACGAACGCGTCGCCCTGGTCCTGCGAGACGCCGCCGATGGACGCGGTCGCGCCCTCCGGCAGATCGAGCGCGTCGATCTTCGACTGGAGCGAGGCGCTGACCGCGCCGGTGTTGTCACCGGTGGGCCTGGCCGTGACCGTCGCCGCACGCGAGCCGTCGATCCGTGTCATCGAGACCGGTCCGGGAACCAGCTTCACATCGGCGATCTGACCGAGCTTGACCGGCCCGAGCGGCAGGTTCTTCAGCTCGGCGATCGTCTTGGCCGGCTTGGCGGAGGTGATGACGATGTCACGCTCGGTGTCGTCGAGGATCGCCTTGCCGGAGGCCGTGCCGCGTACGGCCTGGCCGACGGCGAGGCCCAGGGTGGCGTCGCTGAATCCGGCGTCCGCGGCCTTGGAGTTGGCCGTGACCGAGATGCGCGGGACGCTCTGCGACAGATCGCTCTGGACGTCGGTGACGTCCTTGAGGTCCGCGACGGCGTCCCGTACCTCGTCCGCCGCCGTGCGCAGCGTGCCGGCGTCGGCGGCCTTGACCACGACGCTCAGATCCTGGCTGCCGAAGCCGTCGCCCGCCGAGATCGTCGTCTCGCCGATGCCGTCGAGCCCGGCCAGCTCCTTCTCGATCCGGTCCTGCGTCTTGTCGAACGACGCGTTGTCGTCCAGGGTCACCTGGTACGACGCCTGGTTGGCGCCCGTACCGCCGCCGAAGGCCGCCATGAAGCCGGAGGAGCCGACGGTGACCTGGTAGTCCTTGATCTCGTCGATACCGGCGAGAACCGTCTCGACCTTCTTCGCGGAGGCGTCGGCCGCCTCCAGGCTGGTGCCGGGGGCCAGCTCCTGCTTGATGGAGAGGACCTCCTGCTCGCCCTGGTCGAAGAAGTTGGTCTTGAGCAGCGGGGCCATGCCGAAGGTGGCGAGCAGGACCACGGCCGCGATGCCCACACTGGTGAGCCGGCGGCGGGTCGCGAAGCGCAGCACCGGCACATAGAGGCGCTGGAGCCGGCTGCGGGCCTCCTTCTCCTCGGCCTGGCGGCGTGCCTCCTCCGCGCCGACGCCCTCGGTCTCCTTGGGCGCGCGCAGGAACCAGTACGAGAGCACCGGCACCACGGTCAGCGAGACCAGAAGCGAGGCGAGCAGCGCCGCCGTCACCGTCAGCGAGAAGGAGCCGAACAGCTCGCCGACCATGCCGCCCACCAGACCGATCGGCAGGAACACCGCGACGGTGGTGAGGGTGGACGAGGTGACCGCGCCCGCGACCTCCTTGACGGCGGTGAGGATGGCGCTCTCGCGCTCCTCGCCGTAGCCGAGGTGCCGCTTGATGTTCTCCAGGACGACGATCGAGTCGTCGACGACCCGGCCGATCGCGATGGTCAGCGCGCCGAGCGTGAGCATGTTGAGCGAGAGGTCACGCGTCCACAGCACGATCAGCGCCAGCACGACGGAGAGCGGGATGGAGACGGCGGTGACCAGCGTGGAGCGGATCGAGGCCAGGAAGACCAGGATCACGACCACGGCGAAGAGCAGACCGAGCGCGCCCTCGGTGGTCAGTCCGGAGATCGACTTGGAGACGGCCGGGCCCTGGTCGCTGACGACGGTGAGGGTGGCGCCGGAGCCGAGGTCCTTGCGGAGGTCGGACAGCTTGTCCTGGACCGCGTCGGAGATGGCGACGGCGCTGCCGTCGTTGTCCATGGTGGCCATGACCGCGAGGCTGGGCTTGCCGTTCGTGCGCGTCAGGGACGTGGCGGCGGACGGCGTCTGCTCGACGGTGGCGATGTCACCGAGGCGTACGGGCTTCGCGGGCCCGGCGCCCTGGCCGCCCTGGGGGATGATCCGCAGGTCCTGGATCTGCTTGAGCGAGGTGAATCCGCCGCCGACCTGGACCGTACGGCTCTTGCCCTCCTCGGAGAACGAACCCGCGGGGATCGCGGCGCCGTTCGTCCTGAGCGCCTCGGAGAGGGCCATGGTGTTCAGACCGGCCGCGGCGAGCTTCTTGTCGTCGGGGGTGACGGAGACCTGGAGGTCACGGACACCGTCGATGGTGACCTGTCCGACACCGTCGATGTCCTCCAGGGACGGTACGACCGTGCGCTCCAGCTGGTCGGCGAGCGCCTGCTGGTCCTTGTCGGAGGTGACGGCGAGGACGACGGTCGGGATGTCGTCGGTCGAGCCGGCCACGACCTGCGGGTCGACCTCGCCCGGAAGCTGGGCGCGGGCGCGGTTCACGGCCTGCTGGACATCGGCGACGAGCTGCTTGGTGCCCTCGCTCCCGAAGTCGAAGCTGGCCATGATCAGGGCGTTGCCCTCGCTGGCCGTGGAGGTGATGCCGCTGATGCCGTCGACGCCCTTGAGGGAGTTCTCCAGCGGTTCGACGACCTGCTTCTCGACCACATCGGGTGAGGCGCCCTGGTACGGCGCGAGCACCGAGACCATCGGGAGTTCGATGGAGGGCAGGAGCTGCTGCTTGAGCTGCGGTATCGCGATCGCTCCGAAGACGATCGCGATGATCGACATCAGCCCTATCAGGGCCCGTTGCGCGAGGCTGAATCTGGACAGCCAGGACATTGGGGTCTCTCTTCTGTGGTGTACGCGGCAGGTTGGCGCGGCGACCCGTCTCCGGGTGGCCCGTCCCTGGGCTGTCCGGCTACGGGTCGCCCGTCGACGGAGGAATGCGGAAGGGATGCGAAAGGGAAACGCCTGGGATTACGGCCCCTCTATACGATCTGCCATCCGGAGGGGTGGATGCGTAGGCCCCAGGTCCATTTCCTTATCCGCCGCATACCGCGCCTGGAGTACGCGAGGGTGGGCCTTCACTCCACCCTTGGACGTACCAGGCCCGATTCGTACGCGATGACCACCAATTGAGCACGATCGCGGGCGCCGAGTTTTGCCATGGCACGGTTCACATGGGTCTTGACAGTCAGCGGGCTGACCACCAGACGCTCCGCGATCTCGTCGTTGGAGTGGCCGCCCGCGACCAGGACGAGGACCTCGCGCTCGCGTCCGGTGAGGGCCGTCAGCCGCTCCGCGCCGACGGCCGGGTCCCTGCCGTCGGCCACCGTGGCGCTCTGCGCGAGGAAGGTGGCGATCAGGCCCTTGGTCGCGGCGGGCGACAGCAGGGCCTCGCCGGCGGCGGCGATCCGGATGGCGTTGAGGAGTTCCTCGGGCTCCGCGCCCTTGCCGAGGAAGCCCGAGGCCCCGGCGCGCAGCGACTGCACGACATACTCGTCGACCTCGAAGGTGGTCAGCATGACGACGCGCACCCCGGCGAGATCGGGATCGGCGCTGATCGTGCGGGTGGCGGCGAGACCGTCCGTACCGGGCATCCGGATGTCCATCAGCACCACGTCGGGCCGGGTGGAGCGGGTGAGTGCCACGGCCTGGGCCCCGTCGGCGGCCTCCGCGACGACCTCCATGTCGGGCTCCGAGTCCACCAGCACGCGGAACGCGCTGCGCAGCAGTGTCTGGTCGTCCGCGAGCAGCACTCTGATCGTCATAGGTCTGGCATGCCTTCCCCGGAATGCGCCCTGTCCCCCGCCGGGGTCTTCACGGGCAGTATCGCCTGGGTGCGGAATCCGCCGCCGTGGCGGGGTCCCGCGGTGAGGGTTCCGCCGAGCGCGGTGACGCGCTCGCGCATACCGAGCAGACCGTGGCCGCCTCCGTCGGCGGGCTCGCCCGTGCCCTCGCCGTCGTCCAGCACCGTTATCTCCACGGTGGTGCCCACCCGTACGACACTGACCTCGGCCTTGGCTCCGGGGCCCGCGTGCTTGCGCACATTGGTCAGGGCCTCCTGGACGATCCGGTACGCGGCGAGGTCGACGGCGGCCGGGAGCCGGGCGGGATGTCCTGTGCCGTCCGCGGCGAACCGTACGGGCAGTCCCGCGTTGCGGAAGGTGTCGAGGAGCCCGTCGAGATGCTGGAGGCCCGGGGCCGGTTCCGTGGGGGCCGCGGGGTCGCCGGACTGCCGGAGCAGCCCGACGGTGGCCCGCAGTTCGCTGAGCGCGGAGCGGCTGGCCTCCCGTACGTGCGCGAGGGCCTCCTTGGCCTGGTCGGGACGCCTGTCCATGACGTGCGAGGCGACACCGGCCTGCACGTTGACCAGCGCGATGTGATGGGCGACGACATCGTGCAGATCGCGGGCGATCCGCAGCCGCTCCTCGGCGACCCGGCGGCGGGCCTCCTCCTCACGGGTGCGTTCGGCGCGCTCGGCGCGCTCGCGTATGGCGTGGATGAAGGCGCGGCGGCTGCGTACGGCATCGCCCGCGGCGCCCGCCATCCCCGTCCAGGCGAAGATCACCAGATTCTCCTGGGCGTACCAGACTCCGGCGCTGAAGACCATGGCGACCGCGGTGAGCACCGCCATGGTCGCGATCCCGACCCGCCAGGTGGTGGACCGGTCGGTGTGCGCGGCGACCGTGTAGAGGGCGATGACGGTACCGAGGACGACGGGCGCGGGAGGCTGGACCACCATCAGTTCGAGGACGGTCGTGGCGCCGGTGCACAGCAGTACGGGCATGGGCGCGCGGCGGCGGAAGACGAGCGCGCCCGCGGCGAGCACCATCAGGACGACGCTGAGGGCACCGGGTGTACGGGTGCCGAACTCCGGGCCGTCGTGGCCGCCGGGCGGTCCCGCGAACGAGCCGACGACCATGCAGACAAGGGCGGCGGCGGCGAGGGCCCCGTCGGACGCGAGGGTGTGCGCGCGTGTCCAGCACTGCGTCCGCGCGACCGCGGTTCCGAGGGATGTCACGTCAAGCAACGGTACGGGGCGCCGTCAACCGCACGGGGCACCGGCCGGAGGGCCGAGGACGGCGAGTGCCCCGCGCCGTGGCCGGCGCGGGGCACTTGGAGTCGCGGGAGTCGGAGTCACTGGAGGGCGAGGGTCGGGAAGGTGCCGGGGCGAGGGTCCGGCCCGGGAGACCGGACGGAGGGGATCAGGGCCGGACCGAAGGGATCAGGCCCTCGTCGTCGAGCATCGCGCGGACCTCCTCCAAGGTCGCGCCCGGCGCGGGCAGGATCAGGTCGGACGGCTCCAGTGCGTCGTCCGGCAGCGGCTCGCCGAGCTCGCGCACCTTGGCCAGGAGGGCGTGGAAGGTACGGCCGAAGCCGTCCTCGTCGCCGCCCCTGACCTCGGCGAGCAGTTCGTCGTCGAGCGTTTCCAGTTCGGCGAAGTGGCTGTCCGCCAGCTTCACCTGGCCCTCCCCCATGATCCGTACGATCATGACGAGTCCCTACTGCTCGGTCCCTACCGTCGGGACGGCCGGATCACTGCTTGTCGTACTTGCGCAGATTCGGAGGGGCGTCCTGCGCCTCGGCGGAACCGGACTCGATCGCCTGCTTCGGCGCCGAACCGCCCGCCAGCTCCGCCTTCATCCGCTGGAGCTCCAGCTCGACATCCGTACCACCGGAGATCCGGTCCAGCTCGGCGGCGATGTCGTCCTTCGCCATCCCGGAGTGGTCGTCCAGCGCGCCGGAGGCCAGCAGCTCGTCGATCGCGCCGGCCCGCGCCTGGAGCTGCGCGGTCTTGTCCTCCGCCCGCTGGATCGCCATGCCGACATCGCCCATCTCCTCGGAGATGCCCGAGAAGGCCTCCCCGATCCGGGTCTGGGCCTGCGCCGCGGTGTAGGTGGCCTTGATGGTCTCCTTCTTCGTGCGGAAGGCGTCGACCTTGGTCTGGAGGCGCTGCGCGGCGAGCGTCAGCTTCTCCTCCTCGCCCTGCAAGGTCTGGTGCTGGGTCTCCAGGTCGGTCACCTGCTGCTGGAGCGCGGCACGGCGGGAGAGCGCCTCGCGCGCCAGATCCTCCCGGCCGAGCGCCAGCGCCTTGCGGCCCTGCTCCTCCAGCTTGGTCGACTGGCCCTGCAACTGGTTGAGCTGCAATTCCAGCCGCTTGCGGGACGTCGCCACGTCGGCGACCCCGCGGCGTACCTTCTGGAGCAGCTCAAGCTGCTTCTGGTACGAGTAGTCAAGGGTCTCGCGCGGATCCTCGGCCCGGTCGAGGGCCTTGTTCGCCTTCGCGCGGAAGATCATCCCCATACGTTTCATGACACCGCTCATGGGCTTCGCGCGCCCCCTTCTGACGGACTCCGCTTCCAGCACTCCAACAGAACCCACAGTACGGGCCCTGCCTCTATTACCGCACTGTTCGAGTGCGGATGCGCTCCTCCCCAAGGACGACTGCTCCCCGCCCCCGCTCCGGCGCAAGGAGTAGATGACCATCAGGGACGAGCGGGGATCGCGTCCCCTCTGTCCCGGTACGGTCGCACTGTCCTGCGTAAGGACGCGGGCCGTTGCGGGATCGTTCCCCGGCGGGGTGGGGTCCAACCACGACAGCCCGTACCCTTGGGCTTTGTGTTCCGTAGCCGTTCCAAAGAAGAGAAGGCCCCCGCCACCCAGGTGACGCCGGACTCCTCCACGCAGCCCCGCGACCCGCAGGCCCCCAAGGGCCGCCCGACTCCCAAGCGCAGTGAGGCGCAGACGCAGCGGCGTCGTGCCTCCACGACGCCGACCGACCGCAAGACGGCGATGAAGCGCCAGCGCGAGGCGCGCCGCGTGGACATGGCCCGGCAGCGCGAGGCGCTGGCCAGCGGTGACGAGCGCTTCCTGCCCGCCCGCGACAAGGGCCCGGTGCGCCGCTTCGTGCGCGACTATGTGGACTCCCGGTTCTGCATGGCGGAGTTCTTCCTGCCGCTCGCCGTGGTGATCCTCGTCCTGAGCATGGTCAGGGTCGGCCAGCTCCAGAACATCGCGCTGCTGCTGTGGCTGTTCGTCATCGTGCTGATCGTGGTGGACTCGGTCGGCATCTGGTTCCGGCTGCGCAAGCAGCTCGCCGAGCGCTTCCCGGACACGCCCAAGCGCGGTGCCGTGGCCTACGGCCTGATGCGTACGCTCCAGATGCGCCGACTCCGGCTGCCCAAGCCGCAGGTCAAGCGCGGAGAGCGGCCCTGAGCGCGGAGATTCCCGGTTTCGCCGGCGGTTCGGCGAACTGGCTCGCCGAGCTGGGCGGACTGCGCAACGTCGTACGGCAGGAGCTGGTCGCGCGCCAGCTCGACGAGCAGATAGCCGGCCGCTTCCCGGTGGGACAGCGGCTGCGTGTCCTGGACGTCGGGGCGGGCCAGGGCACCCAGGCCCTGCGGCTGGCGCGGGCGGGACACACGGTGACCGGACTGGAGTCCGACGCCGGGATGCTCGCCAGGGCGCGGGAGACCCTCGCCGATGAGCCCGCGGGCATACAGGAGCGGGTCCGGCTGGTCGAGGGCGACGGTCTGGAGACCGGCGTCCACTTCCTGCCCGGCAGTTTCGACGTGGTGCTCTGCCACGGTGTGCTGATGTATGTCGGCGAGCCGGACGCGATGCTCGCGGGCCTGGCCAGAATGCTGGCGCCGGGCGGTCTGCTCTCCCTGCTCGTGCGGAACGGGGACGCGCTGGCGCTGCGGCCGGGGCTGGCCGGGGACTGGCCGGGCGCGCTGGAGTCCTTCGAGGCGGACACGTACACCAACCGGCTGGGGCTGCGGGTGCGCGCGGACCGGCTGGACCGGCTGACCGCGACGCTGGCGGGGATCGCGGCGCCCCTGCACGCCTGGTACGGCGTGCGGGTCTTCACGGACGGAGCGCCGGACGGAGCGGAACCGCCGGACGGCGAGGAACTGGACCGGCTGCTGGCGGCGGAGGACCGGGCGGGGCGTACGGAACCGTACCGCCGGGTCGCCGCGCTGCTGCATCTGTGCGGGGTGCGCGGCTGATGTGTGAAGTGCGCGGCTGAGTCAGGCGACGGGGCCCGTGCCGCGTCCTCACGAAGGTGACCAGTGTGGAGAACGGCGGCAGAGCCGATGGCGCGCGCGAGAGCCCGCGGGAACGTACGGAACACACGGGCGGGAGGGACGCGGCGGCACCGACGGCCCCGGGCGACGGCCCGACAGCCCTGACGGCCCCGGGCACGTCGGCGACGGCGGTCGCCCCGGCGGCACCGGGCCTCGTCAAGGCACCGGGCGCCTCGGGCGCTCCCGCACAATCGGGCCCTCCCGCACAATCGGGCGCTCGCGGACGTCCTGGCCCTCCCGGAGATCCGGCCGACGCGAAGGAAGCCCCGGAAGGCGCGCCGGAGACGCCCGGGCTCTCCGCCGGGGAGACCTGGCGTGCCCTGTACCGGCACTTCCGCCCGCACCGCCGGGTCGTCGCCCTCGGCGGCCTCCTCGCGCTGATCGGCGCCGCGACCGGACTGGCCCAGCCGCTCGCCGCCAAGGCCCTGGTGGACCGGCTCGGTGACGACGGCTCGATCACCGGGATCCTGCTGCTGCTCACCGCCCTGGTGGTGGCCGGCACGGCGATCGAGGCGGTCGCCTCGTATCTGCTGGAGCGGACCGCGGAGTCCGTCGTCCTCGCCGCCCGCCGCACCCTGATCGGACGGCTGCTGCGGCTGCGGCTGCCCGAGGTGGAGCGGACCCAGCCGGGCGATCTGATGTCCCGCGTCACCTCGGACACCACTCTGCTGCGCGCGGTGACGACCCGGTCGATCGTCTCCGCGGCCACCGGCGGTCTCACCTTCCTGGCGACGATCGCGCTGATGGGCGTGATGGACGCGGTGCTGCTCGGCGTCACGCTCGGGGTGATCGTGCTGATCGGCGGCGCCGTCGCCCTGGTGATGCCGAAGATCGCGCAGGCGACACGGCGTTCGCAGGAGGCGGTCGGCGAGATATCCACGGTGCTGGAGCGTGCCTTCGGCGCGTTCCGTACGCTCAAGGCCTCCGGCGCCGAGGACCGGGAGAGCGCCGTGGTGGCCGCGGCGGCCGAGCGGGCCTGGCAGCACGGCGTACGGTCCGCCAAGTGGCAGTCGGTCGCCGGGTCCTCGGTGGGACTGGCCGTACAGGTGTCGTTCCTGGCGGTGCTCGGCATCGGCGGCGCCCGGGTCGCCTCGGGGGCCATCACCGTCTCCACGCTCGTCGCCTTCCTGCTCTACCTGTTCTTCCTGATCGACCCGGTGTCGAAGCTGGTCGAGGCGGTCACGCAGTACCAGGTGGGATCGGCGGCCGTCGCCCGGATCGAGGAGGCGGAGCGGCTGGAGACGGAGACACTGGAGGCCGACGCGCCGCCGGGACCGGGCACACCGGCGGGTGTTGGTCCCGACCGTGGCGGCCCGGCGACGGCGGTTCCCGCGACGACGGTTCCCGCGACGGTGGTCTTCGAGGACGTCAGATTCCGCTACCGGGACGGTCTCCCGTATGTCCACCACGGTGTCTCCTTCGAGGTGCCGGGCCCGGGGATGACGGCCTTCGTCGGACCGTCGGGCGCGGGGAAGACGACGGTCTTCGGGCTGATCGAGCGGTTCTACGAGGCGAGCGGCGGCCGGGTCCTGGTCGACGGCAGGGACGTACGGGATTGGCCGCTGACCGAACTGCGCGCCGCCATCGGCTATGTCGAGCAGGACGCGCCCGTACTGGCCGGGACACTGCGCGAGAATCTGGTCTTCGCCGCGCCGGACGCCTCCGACGCGGAGATACACGAGGTGCTCGTACGGGCCAGGCTCGACGGGCTGGTGGAGCGGCTGCCGGACGGACTGGAGACACTCGTCGGCCACCGCGGCTCCAAGCTGTCGGGCGGCGAGCGCCAGCGGGTGGCGATCGCGCGGGCGCTGCTGCGCGGGCCCCGGCTGCTGCTCCTGGACGAGGCGACCTCGCAGCTCGACGCGGTCAACGAGATGGCGCTGCGGGACGCGGTGGCGGAGGCGGCCCGCAGTGTGACGGTGCTGGTGGTGGCGCACCGGCTGTCCACGGTGACACTGGCGGACCGGATCGTGGTGATGGACGCGGGCCGGGTACGGGCGGTGGGCACGCACGACGAACTGGTGGCGAACGATCCGCTCTACGGGGAGCTCGCGGCGACGCAGTTCCTGGCGGCGGCGCGCTGAGCGGAGGGCGCGCCAAGAGGAGCACGGCGAGCGGAGGGCCGCCGAGCAGAGGGCGCGCCGAGCGGTCCGCGGGCCTGCGGACCGGGTATGCGCCGATCAGGGAGTCCCGTCCGTGCCACCCCCTGATCGGCGGTGTATCACAGGCCGCCACAACAGGGCGAAAGGGATACTCCGGGCATGAATGCTTCCCTTCGCCCGCCCCGGACCGTCCGGATCCGCGCCGTCCGGATCTGCGCGGTCGCGCTCGTGGTCGCCCTGGCCGGCGGGTGCAGAGGCGCCGCGCCGGGCGCGGACGGCGCGCTGTCCGTCTCCACGACGTCCGCGGCGTCCGCGACGTCCAGTCCTCGGCCCGCCGCCACGCGGGGCTCGGCCAACAGCCTCCAGAGCGACTACGAGACCGTGATCAAGAACGTACTGCCGTCGGTCGTCCAGATCGACACGGGAAACGGTCTGGGCTCGGGCATCGTCTACGACGACAGGGGCCATATCGTCACCAACGCCCATGTGGTCGGCAAACAGCGGACGTTCGCGGTCACGGTGGCCAACAACGAGCAGCAGCTGGCGGCCCGGCTGGTCTCCAGCTTCCCGGAGCAGGACCTCGCCGTCGTCAAGCTCGACAAGATCCCGCGCGGGCTGAAGGCCGCGGCGTTCGGTGACACCTCGCAGGTCGCGGTCGGCCAGATCGTGCTGGCCATGGGGTCTCCACTGGGTCTGTCGGGCAGTGTCACCCAGGGCATCGTCTCGGCGGTCGGACGGACCGTCAGCGAGGCCGCGAGCGGCGGCGGTACGGGCGCCACGATCGCCAACATGGTCCAGACGTCGGCGGCGATCAATCCGGGCAACAGCGGTGGCGCGCTGGTCAATCTGGACAGCCAGGTGATCGGCATCCCGACACTGGCCGCGACGGACCCGCAGCTCGGCAACTCGGCCGCGCCGGGCATCGGATTCGCGATCCCGGCGTCGATGGTGCGGACCGTGGCCGACCAGATCATCAAGAACGGCAAGGTCACGGACTCGGGCCGGGCGGCCCTCGGGATCACCGGCCGTACCGTACTCGGCGCGGACTTCCAGCCGGCGGGTGTCGCGGTGGTCACGGCCACCAAGGGCGGCGCGGCCGAGAAGGCGGGCATCAGGGCCGGGGACATCATCGTCAAGATCGGCGACACCCGGATCACGACGATCACCTCGCTCGCGGAGGCGCTCGCACCGGACAAGCCGGGACAGAAGGCCAGGGTGACCTATGTCCGAGCGGGCGGGACGAAGACGGCGGAGGTCACCCTCGGGGAGATGTAGGACCCGGAAGGACGTGGGGATACGGGTACACGCTCGCCGTGCGCCGTACGGGCGCGGCCGTGTCGTACAGGCACAGCCGTGTCGCGCGGGCGCGGCCATGGCGTACGGGCGCGGCCGTGTCGCGCGGGCACGCCGTGCGGGCGGGAGGACGCCGTGCGGGCGGGAGGACGCCGTGCGGGCGGGAGG
>NZ_MAUD01000004.1:12905-13057 GCF_001700515.1 Streptomyces lushanensis | reverse complement strand
CCCGCGCTCGCCCTCGCGTGGGGGCCCTGGGGCCGGGGCAGCGGAATGACCAGCCATGTCAGCGAGGCCGATCTGGCCCGGATGGCCCGCGGCGGAATGCCGCCGCTCTCCCTCGCCCAGGGGCTGGCCCTCTTCGACGCCGCCACCACGCG
>NZ_MAUD01000004.1:0-12875 GCF_001700515.1 Streptomyces lushanensis | reverse complement strand
CCGGCGACCGGTCGCCGGTCACCCTGCGGGAGCGGCTGCGCCGGCTCGGAGCGGCGGAGCGGGAGAGCCTGCTGATCGAGCTGGTGACCGGCTACACCGCGGCCCTGCTCGGTCACCGCGACGCGCGCGACGTCGACGCCGAACGCGGCTTCCTGGAACTGGGCTTCGACTCACTGGTCTCCGTCGGACTGCGCAACCAGCTCGCCGAGGCGCTCGGACTGCGGCTGCCGAGCTCGGTGGTCTTCGACAACGAGACCCCCGTCGAACTCGCCCGGTGGCTGCACGGCGAGATCGCCGCGCGACTCGCCCCGGGCTCGGGCTCGGGCATCGGTACGGGCGCGCTCGACGCCGACGGGGGCGGCCCGTCCGCCGTCGCGCGGCCGGCCCACCACGGCGACGAGACGCTGGAGGGCCTCTTCCACCGGGCGGTCCAGGGCGGAAAGCTCGTCGAGGCGATGCGGATGCTGGTCGCGGTCGCCAAGACCCGGCCGACCTTCGAGACGCCCGCCGATCTGGAGGAGCTGTCCGTCCCCGTCACCCTGGCCGAGGGCCCGAGCGGCCCCCGGCTGGTCTTCGTCAGCGCGCCGGGCGCCACCGGAGGTGTCCACCAGTACGCGCGTATCGCCGCCCACTTCCGTGGCGGGCGCCATGTCTGCGCGCTGCCGCTCATGGGATTCGCGCCCGGTGAACCGCTGCCCGCCACCAGTGAGGCCGCGGCGCGCGTGGTGGCGGAGAGCGCCCTGCACGCCAGCGACGGCGAGCCCTTCGTCCTGGCCGGCCACTCGACGGGCGGTTCGCTCGCCTATCTCGCCGCCGGTGTGCTGGAGGAGACCTGGGGGATCAAGCCCGAGGCCGTCGTCCTGCTGGACACCGCGAGCATCCGCTACCGCGCGGGCGAGGGCAACGACCTGGACAGGACCACCCAGTACTACCTGGCCGACATCGACTCGCCGTCGGTCACGCTGAACAGCGCCAGGCTCTCCGCGATGGCCCACTGGTTCATGGCGATGACCGACATCGAGACGGTGCCCACCACCGCCCCGACCCTGCTGGTCCGGTGCACCCGCTCGTTCGACGGCTTCCTCTTCGACACCACGTCGGTGCCGGCGGACGAGATCCGGGACATCGACGCCAACCATCTCTCCCTCGCCAAGGAGCACTCCGCGCTGACCGCGCGGACGATCGAGGAGTGGCTCGGCACGCTCCCGGCCACGGAGACCCGGCCGCGCGTCCGCCCGGCCGTGTCGTAGCGGGAAGGCGCCGGGGCGGCCGTACCGTCGTACATCGGCGGGGGCCGCCCCGGACCCGTGCCCGCCCCGAAGGGGAGCGGGCACGGCGAGTACACCGGCACCCACCCTCCCGAGGAGATTCCCATGACCGCGTTCCCCGAACTGCCCTCGCTCCAGGCCGGGCAGCCGTCCGTCCTGCGGCTGAGCCCGCTGCTGCGCGACCTCCAGACCAGCGCCCCGGTCCACAGGGTGCGTACTCCCGCCGGCGACGAGGGCTGGCTGGTGACCCGGCACGCCGAGCTGAAGGAACTGCTCCGCGACGAGCGGCTGGGGCGCGCCCACCCGACGCCCGCCTCCGCGCCGCGCTATGTGCGCAATCCGTTCCTGGACATGCTCGTCTCGGACGACTTCGAGCTGGCGCGGAAGCTGCACACCGAGACCCGCGCGCTGCTCACGCCCAGCTTCTCCGCCCGGCGTGTGCTCGATCTGATGCCGAAGGTCGAGGCCGTCGCGGAGGGCGTGCTGGACGGTTTCCTGGCCCAGGGACCGCCCGCCGATCTGCACGGCGGATTCTCGCTGCCGTTCTCCTTGGCCGTCCTGTGTGAACTCATCGGTGTGCCCGCCGAGGACCGCGGCCTGCTGGTCGCCCTGCTCTCGCGGATGGGCGGACTCGACGATCCCGGCGGTGTCCAGGACGGACAGCAGGACCTCTTCGGCTATCTGGTGGAGCTGGCGGGCCGCAAACGGGCCGAGCCCGGTGACGACGTGATCTCCCGGCTCTGCGCGAGCGAGCCCTCGGACGAGCGCATCGGTCCCGTTGCGGCCGGAGTGCTGTTCGCCGGTCTTGAGGCCGTCGCCGGCCATGTCGACCTGGGAATCGTGCTGTTCACCCTCCACCCCGACCAGCGGGACGCGGCGCTCGGCGATCCCCGGCTGATGGCGGGCGCGGTGGAGGAGATCCTCCGTTCGGCCAAAGCCGGCGGATCGGTTCTGCCGCGCTACGCGGGCGAGGACGTCGAGATCGGCGGTGTGACCATACGCGCCGGTGATCTGGTGCTGCTGGACTTCACCCTGTCCAACTTCGACCGTCAGGTCTTCGACGAGCCGGAACTGTTCGACATCACCCGCTCGCCCAATCCGCATCTGACGTTCGGCCACGGGATGTGGCACTGCGTCGGCGCGCCGCTGGCCCGTATGCAGCTCAGGACGGCGTACACCCTCCTCTTCACCCGTCTGCCCGGACTGCGTCTCGCGCTACCGGTGGAGCGGCTCCAGGTGCTGGGCGGCCGGCTCTCCGCCGGTCTCACCGAACTGCCGGTCACCTGGTAGCCAGGCCCGGTCCGGGGAGAGTCCGCGGCCCGGGACCCGGCCGCGGACGAACGGGCTCCGCACCCGACGCCGTCGGATGCGGAGCCCGTCGCGTGCCCGGACGGCCGCGCTCAGCCCTCCCGTACCGTGATCGCCTGCGACGGGCAGACGATGCCCGCCTGCCGCGCCGCGTCCCGCGCCGGCTCGTCCGCCGGCTCCGCCAGCACCATGACGATGCCGTGGTCGTCCTGGTCGAAGACATCGGGAGCCGACAGCACACACTGTCCGGCTCCCACACAGCGTTCGGTGTCCACGCTGACGCGCACCATCATTCCTCCGTCGATGACCAGCGGACGGGCAGCTCGTGCAGCCCGAACAGCACTCCGTCGTACTTGAGCCGCAGCTCCTCCACCGGCACCGCCAGCTCCAGCGTGGGGATCCGCGCGAACAGCGTCCGGTAGGCGATGTCCATCTCGACCCGGACCAGGTTCTGGCCGAGGCACTGGTGCACTCCGTACCCGAACGCCACATGCGAGCGTGCCGAGCGCCCGGGATCGAACTCGTCGGGGCGCTCGAAGACGGTCCCGTCGTGGTTGGCCGCGGCGACCAGCGGCACGATGCCCTCGCCCGCCGAGATGAGCTGCCCGCCGATCTCCACGTCCTCGACGGCCACCCGGAAGGCCACCAGATCGGCCACCGAGTAATAGCGCAGCAGCTCCTCCACCGCGCGCTCGTCGCCGATCCACCGCGGATTGCTCAGCAGGGTGACCACACCGAGGCCGATGTTGTTCGCCGTCGTCTCATGGCCCGCGATCAGCAGCAGCATCGAGACGCCGGTCAGCTCCTGCCGGGAGATGGTGCCGTCGGCCAGCAGCCGGCTGATCAGATCGTCGCCGGGGCGCCGCTGTTTGACGGTGATCAGCCGGTTGAGGTAGCGCATCAGCGCCTTGGTCGCCGACTCCCGCTGCTCGTCCGTGGAGGTGAGCGTGACCAGGACCCGGGTCCTGGTCTCGAAGAAGTCCCGGTCCGCGTGCGGCACTCCGAGCAGGTCGGAGATGACCAGCGACGGTACGGACAGCGCGAAGTCCGCGATCAGATCGGCCGTGTCGCCCGCCGTGAGCAGCGCGTCGATCCGCTCGTCCACGATCCGCTGGACGGCGGGCCGCATCTCCCTGATCCGGCGCACGGTGAACTCGGGGATCAGGGTCCTGCGGAACCGGCCGTGCTCCGGCGGGTCCAGCGCCACGAACCAGCCGGGCACCTGGTCCTGCGAGGGCACCCCACCGGTCTTCGCCGCCCTCGGGAAGCCCGGATGCGAGGGATTGGAGCTGATCCTCGGATCGGTCAGCACGGTCCGTACGTCCTCGTGCCGGGTCACCAGCCAGACCGGGACCCCGCTGGGCAGCGTCGAGCGGACCAGACCGTCCGCGTTCCTGAAGTCCGCGTACTCCCGCGGTGGGAAGGGCCGGCCGGGCCGCCGCAGCGGAAAGGCGACCGGGCACCTGTCGGTGGTCGTCATGTCTGGGATTCCCCCGGGGATCGGAACGTCCGGAGCCGTGGCGTCCGGTGTCGTACGGAGAGGGGCGCCGCCGCGCCCCGCGCGGGCAGTTCCGGCACCGGCGCGGTACTCACGCGGCGCCGTAGAACTTGCGGATCCTGCCGGTGATGAACTCCTGGTCCTCCGCCGTCAGTCCCGTGTGGGTGGGCAGATAGAAGCCGTCCTCGCTGAACCGGCTGGCGTTCAACGACGGCCAGTCGGCGTCGTAGTAGCCCGGCTGCCGGCTCATCGGTTTGAAGAACACACGTGTCTCGACGCCCTCGGCCGCGAGGAAGTCCCGCAGCTCCTCACGGCGTTCGGCGCGCAGGTCGTACATCCACAGCACATCGCGCGCCGGCATCGTGGTGATCCCGTCGATGCCCCGCAGGCCCTCGTCGTAGCGCCGCTCGATCTCGCGGCGGGCCGCCAGGATCGTGTCGAGCTGCTCGGTCTGCGCCAGCGCCACCGCGGCCTGCATGCTGGTCATCCGGAAGTTGTAGGCCAGCTTCTTGTGCAGGAAGCTGTGGTCCCTGGTGAAGGCCATCGCGCGCAGATGGGCCATCTGCTCGGCGAGGCGGGCGTCGTCGGTCAGACACACACCGCCCTCACCGGCGGTGATGATCTTGTTGGCGAAGAGCGAGAAGCAGGCGATGTCCCCGGCCGGGCGTACACCGTGCGCCTCGGCGGAGTCCTCCACCACCCGCAGGTTGTACTCATGGGCGATGTCCATGATCCGGTCCATGTCGCACCGGCGCCCGTAGATGTGCACCGGAAGAATCACCTTGGTCCGCCCGGTGATCTTCTCCTCGATCAGCGAGACATCGATGTTGAGATCGTCCCCGCAGTCCACGAAGACGGGCGTCGCGCCCGTGTAGGTCACCGCCCACGCGCTCGCGATCATCGTGAACTCGGGGACGATCACCTCGTCGCCGGGCCCCACGCCGAGCGCGCGCAGCGCCAGCGTGAGCGCCGTCGTCCCCGAGGAACAGGCGACTCCGTGCGCCACGCCGTTGTACCGGGCGAACTCCTCCTCGAACCGGCGAACGTACGGTCCCTGCGACGAGATCCAGCCGTCGCTGACGGCCTCCGTCACATAGTCGAGTTCCCGCCCGCCGAGCCAGGGCCTGGAAACCGGATGGGTGAATGACATGGGAAACCCCGATCAGTGGGTGGCGAGTGCCGGCAGGCCGAGCAGCAGATCCGCCGCGGCGCGCCGGCCGCCGGCCGCGCGCAGAAGCTCTCCGAAGTGCTCCGCGCGCTCGCGGAACGAGTCGTCGTCCAGCACGCGGGTGAGTTTGCCGAAGACATCGTCCGGATCGACGGTCTCCGGACGGTCGAGCGTGAGACTGACACCGAAGTCCTGGCCGCGGACCGCCTGGTCGTCGCAGTCCACCCACAACGGCCGCACCACCAGCGGCTTGCCGAAGTACAGACCCTCGTGGTAGCCGTTGCCGCCGGCATGGGTGAAGAACACCTTGACGCTCGGATGGGCCAGGACGTCGAGCTGCGAGAGAACCCAGCTCTCGATCCGCAGATTGTCCGGCAGTGTCTCCGGCGCGGGCAGCAACTCCTGCTGCTCCTCGGGGAGTTTCCACAGCACGGAGTGGCGCCCGGCCAGTCGCCTGGTGACCTCCACCAGCGCGCCGACCTGCTCCCGTGTCAGCCGGGTGATCGTACCGAACCCCATGTACACCACGGAGTCCCGCGCGGACAGCCAGCCGGAGAGACCGCCGTCGTCCGGAGCCTGCGGCAGCGGCGGCACCATCGCGCCGACCAGCCGCACCTTCTCCGGCACGGGGAAGGGATAGTCCAGCTCCGGCACCGAGTAGCAGAGCACCATCTCGGCGTGGTCGATCCTGGCCATCATCTGGCGTGCCTCTGGTGCGATTCCCAGCTCCGCGCGGATCCGGTTGTCCTCCTCGACCACCTTGCGCATCGAGGAGGTCATGAACATCCCCAGCGTGCGCAGCCTGAAGAGCTGATTGGCGATCCGCTGGGTGAGGCTCATCTCCAGCGGCAGACCCGAGTGCGGCACCGGGAAGCCGCGCGGTGTGTACGACCTGGCGAACGGCACGTGCGAGGTGAGCACATTGCTGGGCACGAACGGCACCCCCAGCACGAACGGGATCCTCTTGGTGATGGCCAGCTCATGACCGAACTGGCACATGCTCTCGATCACCATCAGCGCCGGCTTCACCTCGTCGACCAACGCCTCCAGCCGCCGGTACTTCTCCACCCGTGACTCCGGCGCGAACGAGTGCTTGATGACCGCGCGATGCGCCTTGAACCGCGAGCGCTGCGTGACCTCACGGTAGGTCCTGTCGTCCCAGGTGACGGCGGACATCCGGGAGACGACCTCGCCGAGTGACGCGAACTCCACGGCGGTTCCCGCTTTGGCCGCCGCGATGTCGTCACGCGCTTTCTCGTCGGCCGCGAACCACAGGTCCTCCACCCCGCGCCGCGACAATTCCTCGGCCAGCACGAGCAGTGGATTGAGAAGACCGCTTTCGGCATAGCTGACAAACAGGATCGGCCGCCGAATCGAGCCCATGGACAACACCCTTCGGAAGTGGCGCTCCGATGGCTCGGCGCCACATGTACCCACTCGGCCGGTCGCCGGGTGGCCGCGCCGCGCGATCGGGCGGGACAGTTACTTGGTCTCACGCCAGGCTCCGGGGAATCCCTAGTCTTCCGCCGCGGGGCCCGGAATTCCTTAGGGAAAAGTACAGCGCCGCCGACCGTACGATCCGGCACGGAGAGTGTCCGAGGCCCGACTTTCCCTGGGGGTGTGCGACGTCATGACGATCGGAGCCGACATCGGAACCGACGAGGACCCGGTCGTGGTCGTCGGGATGGCATGCCGTTATCCGGGCGGAATCCGTTCCCCGGAAGAACTGTGGGAGCTGGTCCTGGAAGGCCGTGACGCCATCTCCGGTTTCCCGGCGGACCGCGGCTGGGACCTGGAGACACTGGCCGGCGAGGGACCGGGCCGCAGTGTGACCCGCGAGGGCGGATTCCTTTACGAGGCTGCCGACTTCGACGCCGGATTCTTCGGAATGTCACCACGCGAGGCGGTCTCCACCGATCCGCAGCAGCGGCTGGTGCTGGAGGTGTCCTGGGAGGCGGTGGAGCGGGCCGGGATCGACCCGTACGCACTGCGCGGCAGCCGTACCGGCGTGTTCGTCGGCACCAACGGCCAGGACTACGCGACCGTCACCCAGCGGTCCGCGGAGGATCTGGCGGGCCACTCCATGACCGGGCTGTCGCCGAGCGTCGCCTCGGGCCGGCTCGCCTACACCCTCGGTCTCGAAGGCCCCGCCGTCACCGTCGACACCGCGTCCTCCTCCTCACTGGTGGCCCTGCACTTCGCCGCCCGTTCGCTGCGCGCCGGGGAGTGCGCGATGGCACTGGCCGGCGGAGTGACCGTGATGTCCACCCCGGCCGGCTTCGTCGGCCACTCCCGCCAGGGCGGACTGGCCCCGGACGGCCGGTGCAAGGTGTTCTCCGACGACGCGGACGGCACCGCCTGGGCCGAGGGCGTCGGCATCGTCGTACTGGAACGGCTCTCGGACGCCCGCCGCGCCGGGCACGAGATCCTGGCGGTGCTGCGCGGCAGCGCGGTCAACCAGGACGGCGCCTCCAACGGACTGACCTCGCCCAGCGGCCCGGCCCAGGAGCGGGTGATCCGCCAGGCACTCGCCGACGCCGGACTCGCGCCGGACGAGGTCGACGCGGTCGAGGCGCACGGCACCGGTACGAAGCTCGGCGATCCCATCGAGGCGCACGCGCTGCTCGCCGCCTACGGCCGGGACCGTGATCCCGCGCGCCCGCTGCGGCTGGGCTCGCTCAAGTCGAACATCGGGCACGCACAGGCGGCGGCCGGTGTCGCGGGCGTCATCAAGATGATCATGGCGATGCGGCACGGGCTGCTGCCGAAGACACTCCATGCCGGCCGGCGCACCTCACAGGTGGACTGGTCGGGCGGAGTGGAACTGCTGACCGAGGCGGCGCCCTGGCCCGAGGGCGGCCGTCCCCGGCGCGCGGGCGTGTCGTCCTTCGGGATCAGCGGCACCAACGCCCATCTGATCGTGGAACAGGCCCCGGAGCCGGTCCCGGCCACCCATCCTGCCTCTGACCCGTACGGCGTTCCGCCCGAGGTGACGCCCGCAGTGGTGCCCGCCGTGGTGCCCTGGCTCGTCTCGGCCAGGACCGAGGCAGCCCTGGACGACCAGCTCGGGCGCCTGACGGACTTCGTGGCCGCACGCCCCGGGCTCGGCCCCGTGGACGTCGGCTACTCGCTGGCGACCGGCAGGGCGGCGCTGCGCCATCGCGCGGTGCTGCTCATGGACGGGAGGACAAGGCGCGACAGGCAGGACCGGCGGAGCGTCACCCGAACGGTCCGCGGAGCGGCCGGAGAAGGCACCACGGCGGTGCTCTTCCCGGGCCAGGGCAGCCAGCGCGTCGGCATGGGACACGGACTGTACGAGCGCTTCCCGGTCTTCGCCGCCGCGCTCGACACAGTGCTGAGCGAACTGGACCCGCATGTCGACGGCCCGCTGCGCGCCGTCATGTGGGGCGAGGACCCGGAGCCGCTGAACCGTACCCGCTGGACCCAGCCCGCGCTCTTCGCCGTCGAAGTGGCCCTCCACCGGCTGATGGAGTCGCTGGGTCTGCGTCCCGCCGTCGTCGGCGGCCACTCGATCGGCGAGATCACGGCGGCCCATGTGGCGGGCGTGTTCTCCCTCGCCGACGCCTGCCGGCTGGTCGCGGCGCGCGCCAGGCTGATGGACGCGCTGCCGGCCGGTGGCGCGATGGTCGCCGTACAGGCCGGGGAGGACGAGATCCTCCCGCTGCTCGCCGGGCGCGAGGACCGGGTCTCCGTCGCCGCCGTCAACGGACCCGAGTCGGTGGTGATCGCGGGGGAGGAGCGTACGGTCCAGGAGATCGCCGCGCGCTTCACGGCCCGCGAGCGCAGGACGAAGCGGCTGCCGGTCTCGCACGCCTTCCACTCCCCGCTGATGGAACCGATGCTCGCGGAGTTCCGCTCCGTCGTGGAGTCACTGACCTTCCACCCGCCCACCGTGCCGGTGATGTCGAACCTCACCGGAGAGCCGGCCACCGGCCAGCTCTGCACACCCGAGTACTGGGTACGGCATGTCCGCCGGCCCGTCCGGTTCGCCGACGGCGTGCGGGCACTGCGCGCCCAGAACGTGGACGTCCTGCTGGAACTGGGCCCCGGCGGTGTGCTCTCCGCGATGGCCCAGGACACCCTGGGCGAGGCCGCCGGGGAGCTGACCGTCCTCCCGGCCCTGAGGAAGGACCGCACGGAGGAGGCCGCGCTCGTCGCCACACTGGGCCAGTTGCACACGGCCGGTGTCCGGCTCGACTGGCACGCCTTCTTCGCGGGCACCGGCGCCCGCAGGGTCGATCTGCCGACCTGCGCCTTCCAGCACGAGCGCTACTGGCCTGCCCCGCCGCCGGCCGGCGCGACGGGTACCGGCGGCGTCGGCACCACCGGGCATCCGCTGCTGGGCGGCACGCTCGAACTCGCCGGCGGCGAGGGCCTGGTGTTCACCGGCACGCTCTCCGTCCGTAGCCATCCCTGGCTCGCCCAGCACGCGATCGCCGGGCGGATCCCGCTGCCGGGAACGGCCTTCGTGGAGCTCGCGATCCGCGCGGGCGACGAGGCCGGCTGCGACCGGATCCAGGAACTGACGCTGACGCAACCGCTCGTACTGCCCGAGCACGGCGCGGTACGGCTGCAAATACGGCTCTCCCGGGCCGACGGGATCGGCTGGCGCACCGTCACGGTCCACTCCCGGCCCGAGGGCGCCGCCCACCGGAGCTGGACCGAACACGCGACCGGCGTTCTGACACCGCGCGGGCACGGAGCCGAACCCGAGCCGGAGGCCGGCGGCGGACGGACCGGCCAGGACCCCTGGCCGCCGCGGGGCGCGGAGCCCGTCGACCTCGGCGACCACTACGAGCGGCTCGCCGACCACGGCTTCGACTACGGCCCCTCCTTCCAGGGACTGCGCGCCCTGTGGCGGCTCGGCGACGAGCGGTACGCGGAGGTCGCCCTGCCCGCCGAGGTGGCCGACGCCGAGGCGTACGGACTCCATCCCGCCCTGCTGGACGCGGCCCGCCACGCCGCCATGGCCCACGGCGAAGGCAGCCTGCCGGTCCGCTGGCGGGACGTGGTCCTGCACGCCTTCGGAGCCGCCGCGCTGCGGATCCGGCTCTCGCCGGGGTTGGACGGCACGCTCGCACTGCGGGCCGACGACCTGTCGGGAGCCCCGGTGCTCACGGTCGGGGAACTGCGCGTACGGCCGCTCTCGCCACGGGAGACGGCCGCCGCGCCACAACGGAGCCGGCAGACCCCCGACCGGTCGCGGACACCGGCGCCCGCCACGAGGACCGTCCGGCCGCAGGCCGCCAGGCCGCCTGCCGTCGCCGACGGCGAAGGCGGGGGATCCACGCTGGTCAGGAAGCTGGAGGAGATGCCCGAGGCCCAGCGGGCCCGGTATCTGCTCGAACTCGTCAGGACCGAGGCCGCGGCCGTGCTCGGCCACAGCACCCCGGACGCGGTCGGCTCCCACCATGTCTTCAAGGAGATGGGCTTCGACTCACTGGCCGGCGTGGAACTCTGCGACCGGCTCGGCGCGCTCACCGGCCGGCGCTTCCCGAGCACGCTCGTCTTCAACTTCCCGACGCCCGTACGGGTCGCCGACCATCTCGCGGCGGCTCTCACCATGCCCGCCACCGCGCCCGTAGACGCCATGACGGGTTCGGCGGACGACGAACTCACCCGATTCGAGTCCGTCATCCGAACGGTGCCGGCGGACGGTTTCGAACGCCAGGTGATCGCGGATCGCCTGGAGAGAATCATCTCCGCGCTGCGGCGGTCCACGCCCTTCCCCTCCCCGGACACGGGTGCGCCGGGCGAGGACATCGAGACGGTGTCGGTCGACAGGCTGCTCGACATCATCGATGAAGAGTTCGAAACCACATAGAGAAATCGCTGCTTTCGTTCGCGACCCGATGATGAGGACGGACCGGTGCCAGAAGACCAGCAGGACAAAGTAGTCGACTACTTGAGGCGGGTCACCTCCGATCTCCGCCGCGCGCGTCAGCGCATAGGAGAGCTGGAACTCACCAAGAACGAGCCCATCGCCCTGGTGGGAATGGGCTGCCGCCTTCCCGGCGGTGTCCGTTCCCCGGAGGCACTGTGGGATCTCGTCGAATCCGGTGGCGACGCCATATCGGGATTTCCCGGCGACCGCGGCTGGGATCTGGAGCGGCTCACCGGTGACGGAGAGGGAAGCAGCGCGACCCACGACGGCGGATTCCTTTACGAGGCGGCGGAATTCGACGCCGGATTCTTCGGAATCTCACCGCGCGAGGCACTGGCCATGGATCCGCAGCAGCGCCTGCTGCTGGAGGTGGCCTGGGAGGCGCTGGAGCGGGCCGGGATCGCCCCGACCTCGCTGCGTGGCAGCCAGTCCGGAGTCTTCGTGGGCGCCTACCACTGGGGGCAGCCGTCGGCCGCCTCGGCCGGCGAACTCCAGGGACACGCGCTGACCGGTACCGCCGCCAGCGTGCTGTCGGGACGGCTCGCCTACACCCTCGGTCTCGAAGGCCCGGCCATCACCGTCGACACGGCGTGTTCGTCCTCCCTGGTCGCCCTGCACGTGGCGGCCCAGTCGCTGCGCAGCGGGGAGTCCTCACTCGCGCTCATCGGCGGTGTCACGGTACTGACGGAGCCCTCCGTCTTCGTGGAGTTCAGCAAGCAGGGCGGCCTCGCGCCCGACGGCCGGTGCAAGGCGTTCTCCGACGACGCCGACGGCACGGGCTGGGGCGAGGGCGTCGGCGTACTCGTCGCGGAGCGGCTCTCCGACGCCCGGCGCCATGGGCACCGGGTGCTCGCGGTGCTGCGCGGCAGCGCGGTCAACCAGGACGGCGCGTCCAACGGGCTCACCGCGCCCAACGGCCCTTCGCAGGAGCGGGTGGTCCGCCAGGTCCTCGCCACGGCCGGTCTGTCGGCGTCGGACGTGGACGCGGTGGAGGCGCACGGTACGGGGACACGGTTGGGTGATCCGATCGAGGCCCAGGCGCTGCTCGCGACGTACGGTCAGGGCCGTGATCCGGAGCGTCCGCTGTGGCTGGGTTCGCTCAAGTCGAACATCGGGCACACGCAGGCAGCCGCGGGTGTGGCCGGTGTGATCAAGATGGTGATGGCGCTGCGCAAGGGTGTGCTGCCGCGGACGTTGCACGTGGAGTCCCCGTCGTCGCATGTGGACTGGTCCTCGGGTGCGGTGCGGTTGTTGTCGGAGGCGCAGGAGTGGCCGGGGACGGGTCGTCCGCGGCGGTGTGCGGTGTCGTCGTTCGGTATCAGCGGCACCAACGCCCATGCCGTACTGGAGCAGGCCCCGGTCGAGGAGGGCGCCGAGGAGGCGCCCGAGCGGGACACCGCGGCTCCGGGCACGGTGTCCGGCGCGCTGCCCTGGGTGGTGTCCGGGCGCGGCGAACCGGCCGTACGGGAGCAGGCGCGGGCCCTTGTCGCACGGCTGGAGACGGCCACGCCGAGGCCGCGGCCGGCCGACGTCGGATTCTCGCTCGTCACGACCCGCGCGCTCTTCGAGAACCGTGCCGTCATGGTCGGCACGGATCATCGCGAACTCCTCACGGCGGCGGGCGCGTTGGGCGCCGGACACTCCTCTGCCGAACTGGTCGAGGGCGTGGCGGATGTGGAGGGGCGGACGGTGTTCGTCTTTCCGGGTCAGGGTTCGCAGTGGGTGGGG
>NZ_MAUD01000398.1 GCF_001700515.1 Streptomyces lushanensis | reverse complement strand
TGCTGCACGACAGCGAGCGCGTTCACCTGCGCCTGGAAGGCGTCGCGCTCGCTGTCGTGCAGCAGGGTGAAGGCGTGCGCGCTCGTGCCCACCGTCGGGATGCCGTACCGGAACCCGGCCGCCAGGTCCGAGGTGGTGTCGAAGCCGCCCACGTACGCGGCGCGCGCCGCCGCGACCGCGGAGAGCTCGTGCGTACGGCGCGCGCCCATCTCGATCAGCCCGCGCCCGCCCGCCGCCGCCGACATCCGCGAGGCCGCGGCGGCGATCGCGGAGTCGTGGTTGAGGATCGACAGGATCACGGTCTCCAGCAGCACGCACTCGGCGAAGGAGCCCTCCACCCGCAGGATCGGCGAGCCCGGGAAGTAGACCTCGCCCTCGGGATAGCCCCAGATGTCGCCGCCGAAGCGGTACGAGGCGAGCCAGCCGAGCGTCTCCTCGTCGACGATCCGGTTCGTGCGCAGGAAGCCGAGGACGTCCGTGTCGAAGCGGAAGTTCTCCACGGCGTCCAGGACCCGTCCGGTGCCCGCCACCACTCCGTAGCGGCGGCCCTCGGGCAGCCGCCGGGTGAAGACCTCGAAGACCGAACGCCGGTCGGCCGTACCGGCCTGGAGAGCCGCACGCAGCATCGTCAGCTCGTACTGATCGGTGAAGAGCGCGGTCGACGGAACGTCCACCGGCAGTCCAAGATCCGCTGTGTTCATAACAGGAATTCTACCCTGCCCTCTCGTCAGAGTGACGATTTCTGCGTGGCCGTTTGTGCGACAGGCCGTTCCTGGTGGCAGCATGGGTCTTGTGACGCCGTGAACCCGGCGGAGCTGTGACCCGGCAGAGAAGCCCGGCAGAGAAGAAGGTCGTCCGGAACCGTGAGTGTTGCTCCCACTGAGATCGAACGCCCCGAATCGGCCGAGGAGACCTTCGCCGTCCCGGAACCCGATGTGCCGTGGGTGACGATCGTCCACAACGATCCCGTCAACCTCATGAGTTATGTGGCCTACGTCTTCCAGACCTATTTCGGCTACCCCAAGGACAAGGCGCACCGACTGATGCTCGACGTCCACCACAAGGGCCGCGCGATCGTCTCCAGCGGCAGCCGCGAGGAGATGGAGCGCGATGTGCAGGCGATGCACGGGTTCGGGCTCTGGGCCACTCTCTCCCAGGACCGGACCTGATGGCCGGGCAGTTCGAGGCGATCCCGGGCGGCGGCGCGGCCGTCGCGTTCGACGAGGTCGAGATCTCGATCCTGCGGACCCTGACCGTGCAGCTCCTGGAGCTGATCGGGCCCGGTGACGAGCCCGCCCAGGGCGAGGATCCGCTCGCCTCGCTCTTCGCCGAGGGCCCCAGCGAGCCGCCCGAGGACCCGGCGCTGGCCCGGCTCTTCCCGGACGCGTACGGCGACGACAGCGACGAACTGAAGGAGTTCTCCGCCGAGTTCAGACGGTTCACCGAGAACGATCTGCGCGACCGCAAGCGCCGGGACGGGATGACGCTGATCCGCACGCTGGACGAACTCGCCTCGGCGGGCGAGGGCGGCGCCGTGCTCAAGCTGACGCCCGAGGACTGTCAGCACTGGCTCGGCGCGCTCAACGATCTGCGGCTGACGATCGGTACGGGTCTGGAGGTCACGGACGAGGACGAGAGCAACGAGCTGTACCGGCTGCCGGACACCGATCCGCGCAAGCCGATGGTGCTGGCGTACCTCTGGCTCGGGTCGCTCCAGGAGTCGCTCGTCGAGACGCAGATGCCCTGAGGGGTCGTCCCGGATGCCATGAGCCGTCCCGTCGGCCGTGCCGGCCCCGGCGGGCTCGCGGGGGACGGCGGGACAACCCTCGGGGATCCCCGGGTCCTCCGTCCGGGTGATATGGCGGCACCGGACCGGCCTGTCAGGATGGTTCCGGGATCCCGGGCGCCGGGATGTCATCCGGCGGTCCCCGTCCGTCCCTCTTCCGTACGCTCAACTGACGCTCAATTCGGCATAACGATCACATCACCGCTCCGGCGACCTTTGCGGTTCGCGGCCTGATTCATCCACTTCTTCCTGTGGGCTCTGCCACAGAAGCGTCCGCCGGTCACCCCTGTCGCCGTGATAGATCTTCACGGCCCCCCGGGGACTCCACCCCTGTCCCCGGGGGTGCCTGCGCCGGCCGACCGCCGGCGGCACTCCATCCGTATCCGGGGGGATCACGAACCGGTCCGCGGCCGACGTCCGGCGCGGGTCGGTATGGAGAAAGGGCGTACGACATGACCTCTGCCCAGGTCGACAAGGAATACGGCGGTGACCGCGCCACGGCAGGCCCCTCCGGAGGCGGCCCGGCCGAAGAGGGCTACGAACGGGGACTCGGCAGCCGTCAGGTCCAGATGATCGCCATCGGCGGCGCGATCGGTGTCGGACTCTTCATGGGCGCCGGGGCCAACATCGCCAAGGCGGGCCCCAGCATCATCCTCATGTACGCCCTCGCCGGCGTCGTGATCTTCTTCATCATGCGGGCGCTCGGCGAACTGCTGCTCTACCGGCCGGTCTCGGGCTCCTTCGCGGAGTACGCCCGTGAGTTCCTCGGCCCGTTCTTCGGTTTCGCCACCGGCTGGACGTACTGGCTGATGTGGGTCGTCACCGGGATGGCGGAACTGACCGCCGCCGCCATCTACATCCACTTCTGGTTCCCCGGGATCCCCCAGTGGGTCAGCGCGCTGGTCTTCCTGGTGGTCCTCTTCGGCGTCAATCTGATCTCGGTGAAGATCTTCGGCGAGGTCGAGTTCTGGTTCTCGATGATCAAGGTCACCGCGATCATCGGCATGATCGTCATCGGTCTGGGCGTCCTCACCATCGGCTTCTCCGACGCCGGTGAGACCGCCACCACCGCCAACCTCTGGGCGCACGACGGGATCTTCCCGAACGGCATCGGCTCCAGCCTGATGACCCTTCAGGGCGTGATGTTCGCCTATCTCGCCGTCGAACTGGTCGGTGTGACCGCGGGCGAGTCCGAGAATCCCGAGAAGACGCTGCCCAAGGCCATCAACACACTGCCCTGGCGCATCATCGTCTTCTACGTCGGCGCGCTCTCCGTCATCCTCGCCGTCGTCAAGTGGACCGAGTTCTCGGCGGGCAACAGCCCCTTCGTGCACGCCTTCGAGAAGATGGGCATCCCGCTCGCGGCCGGCATCGTCAACTTCGTGGTCCTGACCGCCGCGCTCTCCTCCTGCAACTCCGGGATGTACTCCACCGGCCGGATGCTGCGCGACCTCGCCGCCAACCGGCAGGCGCCCACGGTCCTCGGCAGGCTCAACTCCCGTAGGACGCCGGCCCTCGGGATCACCGTCTCCGTGGTGCTGATGGGCATCGGTGTGGTCCTCAACTATGTCGTCCCGGAGAAGGCCTTCGGCTATGTGACCTCCGTGGCCACCGCGGCCGGCATCTGGACCTGGACGATGATTCTGATCAGCCACATCCGCTATCGCCGCGATGTGGAGGCGGGCCGGCTGCCCGCCTCGTCCTTCCCGGCGCCCGGCGGCGCGCTCTTCAGCTGGGTCGCGGTGGCCTTCCTGGCGCTCGTCACCTGTCTGATCGCGTACGACAAGGACGCGCGGGTCTGTCTCTACGTGGCGGCGGTCTGGGCGGTGGGCCTGGCGGTCGGCTGGCAGGCGCTGAAGCGGCGCGACCCGGCGATCGCGGAGCGCACGGAACGGCGGTACGCCTAGGGCCTGTCCGGTCGGTCTTCGTGGATCGGCCCGTACGCGTACGGGCCGATACCGCCGCCGTACGCCCCCGGCCCTCGGATCCCCGGCCCGGGGCCCCGCGTGGCCCGTCGGCACCGGCCCGTCTCCGTCCCGGCACGTCCGTTTATATTCTCCTCATGCTCACCATCAGCCAGGCCCTGCACGACCAGATCGTCGCGCACGCGCGAGCCGACCATCCCGACGAGGCATGCGGAGTGGTCGCGGGCCCCGTGGGCAGCGGACGGGCCGAGCGGTTCATCCCGATGCTCAACGCCGCACGCTCGCCCACCTTCTACGAGTTCGACTCGGCGGATCTGCTCAAGCTCTACCGGGAGATGGACGACCGCGACGAGGAGCCGGTGATCATCTACCACTCGCACACCGCGACCGAGGCCTATCCGTCCCGTACGGACATCACCTACGCCAACGAGCCCGGCGCCCACTATGTGCTGGTCTCCACGGCGGACACGGACGGATCGGGACCGTTCCAGTTCCGCTCGTACCGGATCGTCGACGGCGAGGTCACCGAGGAGCCCGTCGAGATCGTCTGAGACACTCACGGCTGAACCAGGGCGGCAGGACCCAGGAAGCCGGTGCGAAACCGGCGCGGTCCCGCCACTGTGACCAAGCTCCGCTTGGCAGCCAGGAACTGACCTGCCGCCCTTCTCCCACCAGCCAGGGGACGCGGAAATCCCCCGGAGGAGGCCCCGCCATGTCTGTTCTGCCCCGGCGCCGCCGTGCGCTCACGCCCGCCGTGCTGTCCGCCGCCGCGATCGCCGTACTGCTCCCGCTCGCCGCCTGTGACACCGCCACGGACACCGCCGGCCCGGCGGACGGAAGGCCCGCCGCGAAGGCCGCGCCCGGCTTCCCGTACACCGTCACCAACTGCGGTGTGACGACCACCTACCAGGCGCCGCCGAAGCGTGTGGTCACCATGAACCAGCACGTCACCGAGATCATGCTCGCGCTCGGCCTGGAGAAGTCCCTCGTCGGGACCGCCTATCTGGACGACCGGATCCTCCCCGCCTACGAGAAGGCGTACCGGAGCGTCCCGGTCCTCGCCAAGGAGTACCCCTCCAAGGAGAAGCTGCTCGCGGCGAACCCCGACTTCGTCTACGGCGGGTACGCCAGCGCCTTCGACGCCAAGGACGGCCGGAGCCGCGACGATCTCAAGGCGGCCGGCATCGACACCCGGCTCAATCTGGAGAACTGCGCGGACGCCGGCACCTCCGAGCCCGTCTCCATGGGCGACGTCTACCGGGAGGTCGAGGAGACCGGCCGCACCTTCGGCGTCCGGGACCGCGCCGAGAAGTGGATCGCGGACGCGCGCGCCACCGTCGCGTCCACCGCCGGTGGGCTCAAGGGCGCCGAACCGCTCTCCGTCTTCGTCTACGACAGCGGTGACAAGACCGCCTTCACCGCGGGCGGCAAGGGCATCGGCAACGAGCTGATCAAGCTGGCCGGCGGGCGCAATGTCTTCGCCGACCTCGACAAGTCCTTCGGCGACGCCACCTGGGAACAGGTCGTCGCACGCCGGCCCGAGGTCGTCGTCATCTACGACTACGGCTCCACCACCGTCGCGCAGAAGAAGAAGCGCCTGCTGGAGGACCCGGTGCTCAAGGACGTACCGGCCGTCAGGAACCAGCGGTTCGCGGTCATGCCGCTGTCGGACGTGGTCCTCGGCGTACGGGCACCGGGGGCGATAGAACGCCTGGCGACCCAGCTCCACCCGGCGTCGGCGAGGTAACCGGCCATGTCCGGCACCTCCCGGCACTCGACGGACCCGGCGAACCCGACGGACCCGACGGACCCGGCGAACCCGACGGACCCGGCGAACCCGACGGGCGGGCGGGGGCCGCGGCCAGGCTCCGGCCCCGTTCCCGGCCCCAGCCCCCGCCCGGCAGCGGGGCGGGCCGCTGTGGCGCCGGCTTCCTCGCCAGGCGGCGCGCGGCCGTCGCCCGCGCCCGTGGTACCCGCCCGCCGCCGGCCCGGCCTCCGGCGGCTGCGCCTGCCCCTGGTCCTCGGCTGCCTCGCCGCCGCGCTCTGCGCCGCCGTCGTCGCCGGGCTCGCCCTCGGCTCCGTACGGATCCCGCCCGGCCAGGTGATCACGATCCTGACCGGCCGCGCGGAGCCCGGCCCGTTCCGCACCATCGTGCTCGACGTACGGCTGCCGAGGGTGCTGCTCGGTGTGATCGTCGGCGCCGGGCTCGCCGTCGTCGGCGCCGTCCTCCAGGCGCTCGTACGCAACCGGCTCGCCGATCCGTTCCTGCTCGGCATCTCCTCCGGCGCCTCCACCTGCGCCGTGCTGGTGCTGGTCCTCGGCATCGGCGGCGGGGTGACCACCACCGTCGCGATGCCGGCCGCCGCCTTCGCCGGCGCGCTCCTCGCGCTGGCGCTGGTGTACGGGCTGGCCCGGCGCGGCTCCGCGATGACCGGCGGCGGGCTCGTGCTCGCGGGCGTCGCCGTCTCGTACATCCTCTCCGCCCTCACCACCCTCATCCTGGTCGTCTCCGCCAGGCCCGAGCACTTCCAGGAGGCGCTGTACTGGTCGCTGGGCGGCCTCGGCAGCGCCCGCTGGGACACCCTCGTACTGCCCGCCGCCGCGCTCACCGCAGGGACCGCGCTGCTCATGGCGCTGGCCAGACCGCTCGATCTGCTGCTGGCGGGCGAGGAGGGCGCGACCGTGCTCGGTCTGGACACCTCACGCTTCCGCGCCGCGGTCTTCGTCCTCGCCTCCCTGGTCACGGCCGTGATGGTGGCCGCGAGCGGCGCGGTCGGCTTCATCGGGCTGCTCGCGCCGCACGCCGCCCGGATGGTCGTCGGCGCCGGTCACCGCGCGCTGCTGCCCGTCGCGGCCCTGGGCGGCGCGGTCGTCCTGGTCGTCGCCGATCTCGCGGCCCGTACCGTCGCCGCGCCCCAGGACATCCCCGTCGGAGTGCTCACCGCGCTCACCGGCGGGCCGCTGTTCCTGTGGCTGATGCGCCGCCGCCCGGAAGGAGCACCCGTATGAGCGCCGCCACGGGCGCCACGGGCGCCGCGAGCGCCCAGGAGCGGCCGTCCGTCCCCGCCGCCGAGCTGCGCGTCGAGGGGCTGTCGTACGAGGCCGACGGCCGCCTCCTCGTCGACCGCGCCGAGCTGACCGCCGCCCCCGGCGAGACCGTCGGACTCGTCGGCCCCAACGGCAGCGGCAAGACCACCCTGCTCCGCTGTGTGTACGGCACGCTCCGCCCCACAGCCGGACGCGCCCTCCTCGACGGTGACGATCTGCACACCATGACGGCCAAGGCGCGGGCCCGCCGTGTCGCCACCGTGCCGCAGGACGGCCTGCTCGACTTCGAGCTGACCGTCCGTGAGGTCGTCGCCATGGGCCGCTCACCGCACAAACGCTTCTGGGAGGCCGACACCGCCGCCGACACCGCGCTCACCGACGCCGCCCTCGGCCAGGTGGGGATCGCCGCCCTCGCGGACCGGGCCTTTCCCTCGCTCTCCGGCGGCGAACGGCAGCGCGCGCTCATCGCCCGCGCACTGCTCCAGCGCCCGGCCCTGCTCGTACTCGACGAACCGACCAACCATCTCGACATCCGCCACCAGCTCGATGTCCTCACACTGGTCAGAGCCTCGGGCACGACCAATCTGCTCGCCCTGCACGACCTGAACCTCGCCGCCTACTACTGCGACCGGATCCATGTGCTCCAGGGCGGCCGGATCATCGCCTCCGGAACGCCACGCTCCGTACTGACCCCGCGGCTGCTCGCGACGGTCTACGGGGTGACGGCCGAGGTCACCACGCATCCGGTCACCGGCGCCCCGACCGTCGTCTATCTCCCGCCGTCCGCCTGACGAACGCCGTTCGTCCGTCATACGAGAACGCATACCGGGACGCCGACCGGGAATCGATACGATGACCCCATGGTTTTCACCGACGTGAGCGACAAGACGCCGAGCACCCCGCTGCTCGTGGCGC
>NZ_MAUD01000397.1 GCF_001700515.1 Streptomyces lushanensis | reverse complement strand
GTGCCGGGCTGGGTCAGCCCGAGCTGAGGGCCGACGACATGGACGACGCCCTGCTCGACATCGCCCAGCGGGTGCAGCCGCACGCCGAAGTCGGCGCAGTTCTTGCGGAGCGTCTCCAGCTGGATCCGGGAGACCGGGTCGGCGATGGGCTTGTCGATGTCGATCGTCGGGGTGTTGTGGTCCTCGGTCGCGATGGTGAGGTCGAGCCGCCGGACCGGCCGGCCGCTCTTGCGCAGGCCGTCGAAGGCCTGGGGACTGGTCACCTCGTGCAGCAGGTGCAGATCGATGAAAAGGAGGTCGGGCTCGCCCTCCGCGCGCCGGACGACATGGTCGTCCCAGACCTTCTCCGCGAGTGTCCTACCCATCGCTTTCCCTCCGGCCGGTCCGTCGTGTCCGGCACTCCTAGAGACATATGGGCCCGCGTCCGCTCCCCACGTATCCGAACGCCGGCTGAAGACCCGTGGTCCGCGGGTCGTACATACAGGTTGACAAGTTCCTCGGGAAATTGAACTTGCGTTTCACAGAGTGAGACGCAAGTATCGTTTCATGGACAACTCTAGCGGCGTCGGCGTTCTCGACAAGGCTGCTCTGGTACTGAGCGCTCTGGAGTCCGGTCCGGCCACCCTCGCCGGGCTGGTCGCGGCGACCGGGCTCGCACGTCCCACGGCCCACCGGCTGGCCGTGGCACTGGAACACCACCGGATGGTGGCGAGGGACATGCAGGGCAGGTTCATTCTCGGCCCGCGGCTGGCGGAGCTGGCCGCCGCCGCCGGCGAGGACCGGCTGCTGGCCACGGCGGGACCTGTGCTCACCCATCTACGGGATGTGACCGGCGAGAGCGCGCAGCTCTACCGCAGGCAGGGCGACATGCGGATATGCGTGGCCGCCGCCGAGCGCCTCTCGGGGCTGCGGGACACGGTCCCGGTCGGCTCGACGCTGACGATGAAGGCCGGTTCCTCCGCGCAGATCCTGATGGCCTGGGAGGAACCGGAGCGGCTGCACCGCGGTCTTCAAGGGGCACGTTTCACGGCGACGGCGCTCTCGGGCGTACGGCGCAGGGGCTGGGCCCAGTCGATCGGTGAGCGCGAGCCGGGCGTGGCCTCGGTCTCGGCGCCCGTGCGTGGCCCGTCGAACCGCGTGGTCGCGGCGGTCTCGGTGTCCGGACCGATCGAGCGGCTCACCCGGCATCCGGGCCGTATGCACGCGCAGGCCGTGATCGACGCCGCGGGACGGCTGAGCGAGGCGCTGCGGCGCTCGGGCTGAAGCCCGGCCGCGCCGCCGAGGCGGCCGTCGGGCCCTTCGGCGGCGGCAGTTGAGGACGGGAACGCGAAAAGGCCCTTCAGCTGATGAAGGGCCTTCTCTCTCTGTACCCCCGACCGGATTCGAACCGGCGCTACTGCCGTGAGAGGGCAGCGTGCTAGGCCGCTACACAACGGGGGCATTGCAGAACATCCTGCGCTGGGCTACCAGGACTCGAACCTAGAACAACGGAACCAGAAACCGTCGTGTTGCCAATTACACCATAGCCCATGGTCGTTCGGTCCTTCCGGACCCGTACCCCCGACCGGATTCGAACCGGCGCTACCGCCTTGAGAGGGCGGCGTGCTAGGCCGCTACACAACGGGGGCCCTGGCGATCCTGCATCGATGTGTCCGGGTGCGACCCGAAGACATCGGAGAGAAGGATCTGTACCCCCGACCGGATTCGAACCGGCGCTACTGCCGTGAGAGGGCAGCGTGCTAGGCCGCTACACAACGGGGGCGTTGCAGAGAACATCTGCGCTGGGCTACCAGGACTCGAACCTAGACTAACGGAACCAGAAACCGTCGTGCTGCCAATTACACCATAGCCCACCAAAACTCAACCCCCGTACGGGGGCTTGTTTGGCTTGCGCTTCCCGGCCGGACCTCTTGGCCTTCCCGGGCGGCGCAGGAAGAACATTACCCGATCGCGGACATGGCTCCAAAACGGGTATCGCCGCGCAGCAGGCCCGGAAGCTGGCCGAGATCGGTGATCCGTACCAGCTCAGGACGCCCGCCGAGGCCGTGCCGGTCCAGCCAGACTCCGGCGAGTCCCGCGGCGACGGCGCCGCCGGCGTCGATGTCCGGCTCGTTGCCCACGTACGCCACCTCGTGCGGATCCAGCGCGAGGGCGTCGCAGGCGGCGTGGAAGGCGGCGGCATCGGGCTTGGAAACGCCCAGCTCAGCGGCGCACAGGAGGGCCTCGAAGCGATCACGTACACCCAGGACGCGGAGCTTGCGGTCCTGGTTGCCGAAGCTGGAGTTCGACAGGACGGCCTGCCGGTAGTCGGGCGCGAGCCGGTCGAGCACGGCGACACTGTCGGGAAAGAGCGTCCAGGCGGCTTCGAAGTGAACGATGTACCGGTCGAACCAGCCGTCCGCCTCGGCGTCGCTCATCTCCGTCCCCAGAAAGGAACGGACCCGGTCGCGCCGCTGGCCCTGGAAGTCCGTCTTCCCCGCGGCGAAGCGCCCCCAGTGCTGATCGGTGATCTCCCGCCAGCGTGCGAGCGCCTGATCGGCGGAGCCGTAACTCCCGACCGATCCTTCGGCGGCGAGATGTCCCCGCAGGCCGGCCCGGTCCGCCCCGGTGTAGTCGAAGAGCGTGTCGTCGATGTCCCAGAGCACGGCACGGATAGGCATACCGCCGACGGTACCCCGCACCGGCCCGCCGCCGGGGGCCCGGGGGGGCGCCCCCCGACGGACACAGCGTCGAAGAGCGTGTCGTCCACGCCCCGGAGAACGGCACGGCCGGCACACCGTCGACGCCACCCCGCGCCGGCCCGCCGCCGGGGGCCCGGGGGCGTTCCCGGCGGGCAGGTCCCGGGCCGGGCCCGGGGGCGTTTCCGCGCCCCGGGCCCGCCGGCGGTCAGGCCCTCAGTGCGGCCAGGGCCCTGTCGATACGGGACAGGGTGCGCTCGCGGCCCAGGAGTTCCAGGGACTCGAAGAGCGGCAGGCCCACGGTGCGGCCCGTCACCGCGACACGGACCGGGGCCTGGGCCTTGCCCAGCTTGAGACCGTGCTCCTCACCGGCCGCGAGCACCGCGTTCTTCAGGGACTCCGTGTTCCACTCCGCCTCGGCGATCTTCGTACGGGCGGTCTCCAGCAGCGCGTCCGTGCCCGGCTTCATCGCCTTCGCCCAGGACGCCTCGTCCGTCACCGGCTCGTCCAGGAAGAGGAAGTCGACATTGGCGGTGATGTCCGAGAGCACCGTGAGCCGCGTCTGGGCCAGCGGAGCCAGCGCGTCGAAGGCCGCCGCGTCGAAGGACTCCGGCGGCCACGGCGCGTACGGCGCCTTCAGCCAGGGCCCGCACGCCTCGGTGAAGGTCTTCACGTCCAGCAGCCGGATGTGGTCCGCGTTGATCGCCTCGGCCTTCTTGAGGTCGAAGCGGGCCGGATTGGCGTTGACGTCCGCGACGTCGAACGCGGCGACCATCTCGTCCATCGTGAAGATGTCGCGGTCCGCGGCGAGCGACCAGCCCAGCAGGGACAGGTAGTTGAGCAGTCCCTCGGGCAGGAAGCCGCGCTCGCGGTAGAGGTTCAGCGATGCCTGCGGATCGCGCTTGGAGAGCTTCTTGTTGCCCTCGCCCATGACATAGGGGAGATGCCCGAACGCCGGGATCTCCTTGGCGAGGCCCAGCTCGATCAGCGCCTTGTAGAGCGCGATCTGGCGCGGCGTGGAGGAGAGCAGGTCCTCCCCGCGCAGCACATGCGTGATCTCCATCAGCGCGTCGTCGACCGGGTTGACGAGCGTGTAGAGCGGCGCTCCGTTGGCGCGGACGATGCCGTAGTCCGGGACGTTCTCCGGTGTGAAGGTCAGCTCGCCGCGGACCAGGTCCGTGAAGGTGATCGGCTCGTCCGGCATCCGGAAGCGGACGATGGAGGTGCGTCCCTCCGCCTCGTACGTCGCCTTGCGCTCCTCGGTCAGATCGCGGCACTGGCCGTCGTACCCCGACGGGCGCCCGGCCGCGCGGGCCGCCTCGCGGCGGGCGTCCAGCTCCTCGGTGGTGCAGTAGCAGTGGTAGGCGTGTCCCGCCGCGAGCAGCTTCCGCGCGGTGTCGCGGTAGAGGTCCATCCGCTGCGACTGACGGTACGGCGCGTGCGGCCCGCCCACCTCGGGGCCCTCGTCCCAGTCGAGCCCGAGCCAGCGCATCGAGTCGAGGAGCTGCTCGTAGGACTCCTCGGAGTCACGCGCCGCGTCGGTGTCCTCGATACGGAAGACCAGGGTGCCGCCGCTGTGCCGGGCGAAGGCCCAGTTGAACAGGGCGGTGCGGACCAGGCCCACATGGGGGTTGCCGGTCGGCGAGGGACAGAAACGTACACGGACGGGTCCGTTAGCCACGCTTGATCACCTTGTTGGTGAGAGTGCCGATGCCTTCGATGGTGACGGCGACCTCGTCGCCGACGCTGAGGGGGCCGACCCCGGCGGGGGTGCCCGTGAGGATGACATCGCCCGGGAGCAGCGTCATGGCCTCGGTGATGTGCACGATCATGTCCTCGACGGAGCGGATCATGTCGCTCGTACGGCCGAGTTGGCGCTGTTCGCCGTTGACCGTGCACTGGAGGATGAGGTCCGAGGGATCGAGGTCGGTCTCCACCCAGGGACCGAGCGGGCACGAGGTGTCGAAGCCCTTGGCCCGCGCCCACTGGTTCTCGGCGCGCTGGGCGTCGCGGGCCGTGACGTCGTTTGCGCAGGTGTAGCCGAAGATGACGTCCTTGACGCGCTCGCGCGGCACCTCGCGGCACATCCGGCCGATGACGACGGCCAGTTCGGCCTCGTAATGGACCTCGTGCGAGAAGGCGGGGTACTCGATCGCGTCACCGCTGCCGATCAGCGCGGTGGTGGGCTTGAGGAAGACGACGGGCACCTCGGGGACCGCGTTGCCCAGTTCCTTCGCGTGGTCCGCGTAGTTGCGGCCCAGGCCCAGGATCTTGTTGCCGATCACGGGGGGCAGGAGGCGCACCTTGCTCAGCGGGACCTTGGTGCCGGAGAGTTCGAAGCCGGCGTACGGAATGCCCTTGATGATGTCGAGGACGAGACCGGCGGGGTCGCTGCCTTCGCCCTCGACCGCGCCGAAGGCGACATTGCCGTCGATGGAGAATCTGGCGATGCGCACGGGATGCTGCCGCCCCTCTGGTTGTGGCCGGCTGTGCCGGAGACTGACGCTCCAGGCTAGCGCGGGGCGCGCGGTGGCCGTCCCACGTGCCGTCCCGGCCCTCCAACCGGCGAGGTGGCCACCTCGTGTACCGAGGACAGCCACCTCACGTACTACAGTGCGGGCAGAAGTGGATCAACGAACGACCCGGACGGGACCTCTCAGGAACCTATGGCGCGGTCGGCGCGTCCATGAGAGTCGTACGGCGGGGATTGGCGGTCCGGTTCGGCAGGGCGACGGGGTGTTCCTGCTGCTCCGCGGGAGCCAGTTCCTCGGCGTCCTTGAGGTGCGCCAGCGTGGTGCGCCGGGGGTTGGCGGTGGTGCGGAACATCATCGTCGTCTTCATCTGTGGTGTCAGACCTTGTCGGGAGTACGGGCGCCGGGGCGCCAGTTGTCGGATGTGATGTGTCTGTAAAGCGCCAGGCTAAACATCCGATTCCCCGCCGAAGCCGGGATCCATCGGCGATCTCCATGTGAGTTTGCTCACGACTCGCCGGGCATTTCCCCCATTACGGTCAGCGATCGACAGCCGTGCGATGGTCATGGAAACGGACATTGCGCTACTGAACGTTACATTCCGCTCCCGATCATCGATACGGGGACACCCCCCACCCGTAAGTGGCTCGTCAATAAAAGTCCGTTTCCTCCGTGAACCATTTCTACGGCTGGTGATACGGCGCTCACACCGTGTCATTCAGGCCACTGACCACCCCATGGCCCTTGTTGGAGATCCTGCACTGTGCTGGAATTCCCCCCACCGCCGCGGGTTTACGAACCGGCGCGCAGGGGCGCAACGCAGCGCCGAGTGGCGGCGGAGAAGGGGAGCAGCGCCGGTCACTCACGACCACCATGGGGAGCGTTCTGCGCCCCAAGACGCCGACACCGCCCCGCCGTTCGCGGAGGGGCGCCTGGTCCAGAGGTTGCGACGCTAGTGCAGGGACGTTTCAAGAGGGATAGCAGTGCTGCGGCGGAGCAGGAGCCCCGCGGCGGAACCGACCGCGGCTCCTCGCCCCAGCACACCCAGAACCCGGGCCAGGCACCCTCGGGCGAGAGTGGCGGCAGAGGCGGGTCCGCGGGAACGGCACAGAGCGGCGGAGGGGCTTCGGCCATACCTCCGTCGTTGTCCAACTCCGCTCCGGTCGACGTCGGTTCGCGGATGGCTCTGCGCAACTGGCGCATCAGCACGCGCCTGGTGGCGCTGCTGACGCTGCCGGTGGTCGCGGCGACCTCGCTGGGCGGGCTGCGTATCAACCAGTCGCTCAACGACATGCAGCAGCTGGAGCACATGCAGCTGCTGACGAAGATGACCAAGGAGGCGACCAGCCTCGCCGCCGCGCTCCAGGCGGAACGTGACGAGTCGGCAGGTCCGCTCACCAACGGCACCCCGCCGAGCGACTACAAGGTCAAGGACCGCCGCGACAAGACCGAGCGCGCGAAGAACGCGTTCCTCGACGCGACGGTCGACATCGGCAACACGGACGGCGACGAGGCGCTGGAGAGCATCCGCTCCAACGTCAACCAGATCGCCACCCAGGTCAACAAGATCAACGACATCCGCAAGGGCGCCTACACGTCGGCGTCGGACTCGCTGACCGTCGACGCGTACAGCGGACTGATCGACTCGCTGCTGAGCCTCTCGCAGGACATGGCGCAGGCGACCAGCAACCCGGACATGATCAAGCGGACCCGTGCGCTGGCCGCCTTCTCGTCCGCCAAGGAGTACGCCTCGATCCAGCGGGCGATCATCGCCGCCGCGCTGCCGGCCGACCTGAGGACCAAGGGCAAGCTCACCGACAGCGACCGGCTCTACGGTCTGGCCGCGGCGACCAAGGAGCAGAACGCCCTCGCCTCGTTCAGCTCGCTGTACGAGTCCATGGGCGGCGACGCCGAGGAGCTGATGGCTCCGCTCAACGGCAACGGCAACCCGGAGATCGGGCAGGCCGAGAAGTACGCCGAGCGGGTGCTGGGCACTCCGGACGGTATGGCGCAGCAGCCCAACCGCTCGTATCTGGACTGGACCGACCAGGCGTCCACCCGGATCAACGCGATGAAGACCATCGAGGCCACGCTGCTGGGCGAGATGGAGGGCAAGGCCCGCGAACTGCGCGACCAGTCGCAGCGCGACGCGTTCATCAACGGTGTGGTCATCCTGCTGGTGCTGGGTGTCTCGCTGGTCGGCGCCTTCGTGGTGGCCCGGTCCATGATCCGCTCGCTGCGCCGGCTCCAGGACACGGCGACCAGGGTCGCCCAGGACCGCCTGCCCGAACTGGTCAAGCAGCTCTCCGAGTCGGACCCGCAGGATGTCGACACCTCCGTCGAGTCGGTCGGTGTGCACTCCAGGGACGAGATCGGAAAGGTCGCCGCGGCCTTCGACGACGTGCACCGCGAGGCGGTCCGTCTCGCCGCCGAGCAGGCGCTGCTGCGGGGCAACGTCAACGCGATGTTCACCAACCTCTCGCGCCGCAGCCAGGGCCTGATCCAGCGTCAGCTCTCGCTGATCTCCGAGCTGGAGTCCCGTGAGGCCGACCCGGACCAGCTCTCCTCGCTCTTCAAGCTGGACCACCTCGCGACCCGTATGCGCCGTAACGGCGAGAACCTCCTCGTCCTCGCGGGCGAGGAGCCGGGCCGCCGGTGGACCAGGCCCGTACCGCTGGTCGACGTGCTCCGTGCCGCCGCCTCCGAGGTGGAGCAGTACGAGCGCATCGAACTGGCCTCGGTCCCCGCGACCGAGGTCGCGGGCCGCGTCGTCAACGACCTCGTGCACCTGCTCGCCGAGCTGCTGGAGAACGCGACGTCGTTCTCCTCGCCGCAGACGAAGGTCCGGGTCACCGGTCACGCGCTGCCGGACGGACGGGTGCTCGTGGAGATCCACGACACCGGTATCGGTCTGTCCCCCGAGGACCTCGCGGCGATCAACGAGCGGCTCGCCTCGCCGCCCACCGTGGATGTCTCGGTCTCGCGCCGCATGGGTCTGTTCGTGGTCGGCCGGCTGTCCCTGCGCCACGGCATCAGGATCCAGCTCCGTCCCTCCGACTCCGGTGGTACGACCGCGCTGGTCATGCTGCCGGTCGATGTCGCGCACGGCGGCAAGAAGGCTCCCGCGGGCAGGCCCGGAGCACCCGGCGGCCAGAACGGCACGGGCCAGATCCCCGCAGCCGCCGGCGGCGGCCAGCTGACGAGCGGTCCCGGAGCTGCCGGTGGCGGCCGTCCCGGTCTCGGTTCCGGACCCGGCGGTGGCCCCGGACTGCTCACGGGTGCGAGCCCGCGCGCGGCGCTGCCCTCCCGTGACGGCTCGGGCGGACCGCAGGGCGGACCGCAGGATCCGCAGCGGCAGGACCCGCAGCGCCAGGGCCAGGGCGCCGGACAGTCCAGCATTTTCAGCCAGAACGCCTTCAACGGTCCTCCCCAGGGTCAGGGCCAGGGCCAGGGCGGCCAGCCGCAGGGCGCGCCGGCCGGTCAGAACGGCTACAGCGGACGTGCCCAGAACGCCTTCCAGCAGGGCGGCGCGCCCGACCGCGGCCGGCAGCTTCCGCCGCCCGGCGGACCGCGCGCCGAACTGCCCGGTGGCAACCCGCAGCCGCAGCGCCCGCAGACCACGAGCTGGGGCAGCGACCAGCAGCCCGGTCAGCGCCCTTCGCCGGACGCCCCGCGCGGCCACGAGGAGCACGACACCGGCGGCCAGTACGCCCGGCCGGCGGCCGAGCAGCAGGGTCCCGGCTCCACGGCCGAGTTCCAGCGCCCCGACTTCAACGGGCCGCGGCCCGACATGAACGCGGGACGGGGCGGACCGCAGGACGCGGCGGCCACGGCCCAGTTCCCCCGTCCGGACTTCAACGCCCCCGCGGGCTACAACGGCCAGCAGAACTACGGCGCGCAGTCCGACTTCCGTACCCCCTCCGAGTACAACGCTCCGCAGCGGGACTACGACTACAACGCCCCGCAGGACTTCACCGCGCAGCAGGGCTTCAACGCGCCGCGGACTCCGGCACCCGGCCCGCAGGGCGGCTACCGTCCGCAGGGTCTGCCGCCGCAGCAGCCCGAGGCGCTGCCGCCGGCCGGTCCCGGGGACGGCCGCACCCCGCTGTACGACAACCTGGAGACCAACTGGTTCCACGGTCACGGCTCGCAGCAGGGCGGCGGCCAGCAGTACCAGGCGCCGAACTCCCCGCAGCAGCCCCATTCGCAGCAGCCTCAGCAGTCGCGGCGGGAACCCATCCCGCGGCGCGAGCCCGCCCAGGGCTCAGGCACCAACGGCTCGGGCTTCCCGGGTCTCGGCAGTGCCAACGGTTCGGGCGCGGGCGGCGCGGGCGTCACCTCTTCCTGGCGCACGTCGCCCAACGACGAGCTGGTACGCCAGGCCGAGCGGGTCAAGAAGCCCCAGGCGGGCGGTATCACCACCTCGGGCCTGCCGCGCCGGGTGCCGCGTGCCAACCTGGTGCCCGGTACCGCGCAGGAACAGAACAACCAGGCCGGTCCGCAGGTCTCGCGTGCGCCCGCTGACGTACGCGGCCGGCTGACCAATCTCCGTCGGGGTATCCAGCAAGGTCGTCAGGCGGGCAACACCGGCCCGGCGACCGGCAGCTTCAACCTCGGCACCTCTCACCAGCAGGAGCGTTAGTTGAGTCCGATGAGTCAGGCTGCGCAGAATCTGAACTGGTTGATCACCAACTTCGTGGACAACACCCCCGGGGTGTCCCACACGGTGGTGGTCTCCGCGGACGGACTTCTGCTGGCCATGTCCGAGGGCTTCCCCCGCGACCGCGCCGATCAGCTCGCGGCCGTGGCGTCCGGTCTGACCTCGCTGACCGCGGGGGCGTCCCGGATCTTCGAAGGCGGCCCGGTCAATCAGACCGTCGTCGAGATGGAGCGTGGTTTCCTCTTCCTCATGTCCGTCTCGGACGGTTCCTCCCTGGCCGTGCTCGCCCACCCCGAGTGCGACATCGGTCTCGTGGGGTACGAAATGGCCCTCCTGGTCGATCGCGCCGGTACGGTCCTCACGCCGGACCTGCGCGCCGAGCTTCAGGGAAGCCTGCTGCACTGAGGCTCCCAGGCAACGCCCCCAGCTCCATCACCGTCAGGCCGCCAAACCGGCCCCCCACCGGCCAAGTCAGACGGCACGCAGACATCTTGCTGTCACGCCCGGAGGATTCATGACCCCGCCACCACGATCTTCGCGCTGGTGGTTGAGCGGGCTGCACCGCCGCTAGAGCTTGCGAAGTCCACTGAGCACCCTTTCGAGCAGTGTCACATCCGGCGTGC
>NZ_MAUD01000396.1 GCF_001700515.1 Streptomyces lushanensis | reverse complement strand
TCTGGGTGTGGCGTCGGGTAACGGCAAGGGTCAGATCTTCGTGAAGGGCGAGGTGATCAAGACGGTGCCCGAGTCGAAGATCGTGGAGACGCTGATCGAAGAGGCGATGAAGATCGCCGAGCAGATGGAGGATGCTGGGGTGCCCTCGGGGGCTCCCGCCGTCACTGTGAGCTGAACGAATCCGAGAGGGGGCCCGAGATGTCAGTCCTGGACAACATCCGGGGGCCGCGCGATCTGAAGGCGCTGACGACAAGCGAACTCGGCGAACTCGCCGAGGAAATCAGAGAATTCCTGGTCGAGGCGGTGGCCAGAACCGGTGGTCATCTCGGGCCCAACCTCGGGGTGGTGGAGCTGACCATCGCCCTGCACCGGGCCTTCGACTCACCCGTCGACCGTATTCTGTGGGACACCGGACATCAGAGTTACGTCCATAAACTCCTCACCGGCAGAAAGGATTTCTCCAAACTGCGGGGAAAAGGCGGCCTTTCCGGCTATCCCTCCCGTGAGGAGTCGGAGCACGACGTCATCGAGAATTCCCACGCCTCCACCGTGCTCGGCTGGGCCGACGGACTGGCCAAGGCCCGTGACGTACTGGGCCGCGACGAACATGTCGTCGCGGTCATCGGCGACGGCGCCCTCACCGGCGGAATGGCCTGGGAGGCGCTCAACAACATCGCCGCTGCCAAGGACCGTCCGCTGATCATCGTGGTCAACGACAACGCGCGCTCCTACGGCCCGACCATCGGCGGCCTCGCCGACCATCTCGCCACGCTCCGGACCACCGACGGCTACGAGAGGTTCCTGGCCTGGGGCAAGGAGGTGCTCCAGAACACGCCGGTCGTCGGCCGGCCGCTCTACGACTCGCTGCACGGCGCGAAGAAGGGATTCAAGGACGCCTTCGCGCCGCAGGGCATGTTCGAGGATCTCGGGCTGAAGTACGTCGGACCGATAGACGGACACGACGTCGCCGCCGTGGAGTCCGCCCTCACCCGGGCGAAGCGCTTCCACGGGCCCGTACTGGTGCACTGCCTGACGGAGAAGGGCCGAGGCTATCCGCCCGCGCTGGAGGACGAGGCCGACCGTTTCCACACGGTCGGCGCGATGGATCCGCGGACCTGCGAGCCGCTCGTACCGTCCGGCGGACCCTCCTGGACCTCGGTGTTCCGCGACGAGATCGCCGCGATCGGGGAGGAACGGCCGGATGTCGTCGCCGTCACCGCGGCCATGCTGCACCCGGTCGGGCTCACGAAGTTCGCCGAGCGCTTCCCCGACCGGGTCTGGGACGTGGGCATCGCCGAACAGCACGCGGCCGTCTCCGCCGCCGGGCTCGCCACCGGCGGGCTCCATCCGGTCGTCGCCGTCTACGCGACCTTCCTCAACCGCGCCTTCGACCAGTTGCTGATGGATGTCGCACTGCACCGGTGCGCGGTCACCTTCGTACTCGACCGGGCCGGTGTCACCGGAGCCGACGGGCCCTCCCACAACGGGATGTGGGACATGTCCATCCTCCAGTGCGTGCCCGGACTGCGGATCGCCGCGCCGCGCGACGCCGAACAGCTGCGCGCACAGCTCCGGGAGGCCGTCGCCGTGGACGACGCGCCGACCGTGGTGCGCTTTCCCAAGGAGTCGGCGGGCCCGGCCGTTCCGGCCGTCGGACGCCTCGGCGGGATGGACGTACTGCGCGGCGCCGAGGACACCGACGTACTGCTGGTGTCCGTGGGCGCCCTCGCGTCCGTCTGTCTGCGGACGGCGGAGCTGCTCGCCGGGCGCGGTATCGGCTGCACCGTGGTCGATCCGCGCTGGGTCAAACCCGTCGACGAGCAGCTCGCGCCGCTGGCGGAGCGGCACCGGCTCGTCGCGGTCGTCGAGGACAACAGCCGCAGCGGCGGCGTGGGTTCGGCCGTCGGCCAGGCCCTGCGGGACGCGGGCGTGGACGTACCCCTGCGGACCTACGGCATCCCCGAGCAATTCCTGGCCCACGCCAAACGGAGTGAGGTGCTCGCCGACATCGGCCTGACACCGGTGGAGATCGCGGGACGGATCAGTGCCGCACTCGCCCCCGCACTGCCACGACAGGGCGCGGGAGCCGCGCGGGAGGGCGCGGGATCCGTCCGAGCACCCAAGGAGAACGAGGAATGACCGAGCCCAAGGGCTTCGACCTGCCGCGACTGCTCGCCGAGCGCGGCGCCGAGCGCTATGAGCTGCACACCAAGCACCTCAACCACCAGCTCCCGCGCATGCTGCACACCATCGGGTTCGACCGGGTGTACGAGCGGGCCGAGGGCGCCTACTTCTGGGACGCGGACGGCAACGACTATCTGGACATGCTCGCGGGGTTCGGGGTGATGGGGCTCGGCCGGCACCATCCCGTCGTACGCAAGGCGCTGCACGATGTGCTCGACGCCTCGCTCGCCGATCTCACCCGGTTCGACTGCCAGCCGCTGCCCGGACTGCTCGCCGAGAAGCTGCTCGCCCACAGCCCGCATCTGGACCGGGTGTTCTTCGGCAACAGCGGTACGGAAGCGGTCGAGACGGCCCTGAAGTTCGCCCGGTACGTGACCGGGAAGCCCCGGATCCTCTACTGCTCGCACGCCTTCCACGGACTGACCACCGGGTCGCTGTCGGTCAACGGCGAGGACGGCTTCCGGGACGGATTCGCGCCGCTGCTGCCCGACACCGCGATTGAGCTCGGTGATCTCGACGCGCTGGAGCGGGAGTTGAGGCGCGGCGATGTGGCCGGCTTCGTGGTCGAGCCGATCCAGGGCAAGGGCGTCCACGCGGCACCCCCCGGATTTCTGCGTGCCGCACAGGAACTGCTGCGCCGGCACAAGGCACTGCTCATCGCCGACGAGGTGCAGACGGGACTCGGCAGGACCGGCGACTTCTACGCCTACCAGCACGAGGAGGGCGTCGAGCCGGATCTCGTCTGTGTGGCGAAGGCGCTCTCCGGCGGATACGTGCCCGTCGGCGCCACCCTCGGCAAGGACTGGATCTTCAAGAAGGTCTACTCCTCGATGGACCGCGTGCTGGTCCACTCGGCGAGCTTCGGCTCCAACGCCCAGGCCATGGCCGCCGGTCTGGCCGTGCTGTCGGTGATGGAGGACGAGGGGATCGTCGCCAACGCCCGGGCCACCGGGGATCTGCTCAGATCACGGCTGGCCGCGCTGGTCGACCGCTACGAGCTGCTGTACGAGGTGCGGGGCCGGGGGCTGATGATCGGCATCGAGTTCGGCAGGCCCAGCTCCATCAAGCTGCGCGGCCGGTGGACGATGCTCCAGGCGGCGCGCAAGGGTTTGTTCGCGCAGATGGTGGTCGTACCGCTGCTCCAGAAGCACCGTATCCTCACCCAGGTCTCCGGCGACCACCTGGAAGTGATCAAGCTGATTCCGCCGCTGACCATCGGCGAGCGGGAGGTCGAGCGGTTCGTGGAGGCCTTCACGGCGGTCATGGACGATGCCCATGGCGGCGGCGGACTGATGTGGGACTTCGGCAGAACGCTGGTGAAGCAGGCCGTCGCCAACCGGTAGGTGTTCCCGGCGCCGCGCCCGCGGTCGGTGGTCGGCGGTTGGCGGTTGGCGGTCGATGGACCGCGGACCGTGGTCGGTGGGCGCGGGCCGTGTGGAATCTTTGCCTCTGGGGCAAAAAATTTGCCCCAGAGGAAAGTTCCTGGCGCAATGGAGACATGAGCACACCTCCTGCCGGAGAGACGGCCGACGAGCTGCCCGACGGCTTCCCCGATGTGGCGCCGCGCCTGCGTGAGCTGCGGCGTGGCCGCCGGCTCACACTGGAGGCCGCGGCCCAGCGGGCCGGGCTCTCACCGGCCCATCTCTCCCGGCTGGAGACCGGGCAGCGGCAGCCGTCCCTGCCCCTGCTGCTCGCTCTGGCCCGGATCTACGGTACGACCGTCTCCGATCTGCTCGGGGAGGTACCGCCGGAGCGCGATCCCATCGTCCGGGCCGGCCGGGCGGAGCCGGTCGAGGCCGGCGGCTGGACGTACCACCAGGCGGGCGGCTCGGGCCGCGCCATGCAGCCGCTGCGGGTCCGGGTGCCGTACGGGGCGCAGGGCGACCTCGTCCGTGTGCACGCCGGGGAGGAGTGGATCCATGTCCTGGAAGGCCGGCTGCGGCTGAGCCTCGGGGACGCCGTGCATGTGCTCGACCCGGGCGACAGCGCGCACTTCGACTCGCTCACCCCGCACCGGATCGCGGCGGCCGGCCCCGAGGGGACCGAGCTGCTCTTCGTCCACACCCTGCTCCAGAGCCCCGCGACCGAGCTGTGCCTCGGCGGCGGGGCTCATCGCGACTGAGCCGACAGACCACCGAACCGTGTTGAGAGGACCGTCACCATGCCGGAGCCGTTGGAGCCGTCGGAGTCCGAGAACCGGATACAGGTCCCGGCAGGACCGGAGGACCGGCCGCCGGAGCGCACCGCCGACCACGAGACATCGTTCCCCCGCGGGCTGGTTATCCGGCTCTTCGCCTATCTGGTGGCCGGGCATCTCTTCGCCGGCTTCCTCTATCTGCTCTTCCACATCGGCGCACAGCAGTAGCGGCCGACGGGTGCGGTCGGGACAGGCCCCGACCGCACCACGGCCGTGAACACCGGGATCGGGCACGGGAGGATCGCCTCGGCAGCCGGGACTTCCGCGACACGCCCGACCGGACAGCCCTCAGTCGAGGAGACGGGCGCGCAGCCGCTCACGGGTCTCGGGCGTGAGCCGCAGCCCCTCGGCCAGATAGGTGTCGGTGGTGCCCCAGGTCTTCTCGATGGTCTCGAAGGCCGCCGCGAGATACTCGGCGCGCGCGTCGAAGAGCGGGCTGAGCAGGTCCATCACCTCGGTGGCCGTTCCGGCGGGCGAGCTGTCGCTGCGCCGGACCGGATAGCGGCGGTGCGGGTCGTTCGACTTCAGATAGTCCGCCTCGATCGCCTCGGGCTCCACCCCGACCGCGAGCAGGGCCACCGCGATCGAGAGTCCGGCCCGGTCCTTGCCCGCCGCGCAGTGCATGAGCGCCGGCATGCTGTCCTCGGCGAGAGCGTGCAGGACACGGCTGTGCTCGGCGGTACGGTCCTTGATGATCGAGCGGTACGAGTCGGTCATCCGCGCCGCGGCCTTGCCGTCCGCGAGGAGCGAGCGGAGCTGGTCCAGATCGCCGTCCCTGACCATCCGCCAGAACTCCGCGCCGTCGGCCGGGTCGGTGAGCGGAATGTTGACATTGCGTACGCCGGGCAGCTCGACGTCCGCGCCGTCGAGCTTCAGATCGGCGGCATTGCGGAAGTCGAAGATCGTGTGCAGCCCGAGGGACGAGAGGAAGGCCGCGTCGGCCGCGGTGGCACTGGCGAGATGGCCGCTGCGGAAGAGTCTGCCCAGGCGGACCTGCCTGCCGTCCGTGGTGGGCAGTCCTCCGACATCACGGAAGTTGCGCACGCCGGCCAGCTCGGGCTCTGTCGACGGGACCTGCTGCGTCACGGCCTGCTCCTCCGTGTCTGCCGTCGGCGCGGCTCGCCGACGCTGTCGACCTCTGACACTACGACATCTGTTCGTGTGGCAATCAGTTCGGCTGTCGAGAATCCAAGGGGAGTATTCGGACATTATTCGCGGATGGATATCGCCCAAATGGGCATCTGTCCGTATTGGGTGATTCCTCATATCCTGCCCCGGTCGCGGATGAGATGGGCTCCGCTCCGTGACCAGGATCATATCCGTGACGTTCCGTGGTGATGGCATGTATTCGAATTCCTTGTCCGACGCGGAGTTCGAAGGCCGTTGTCCACTCAGGGTGACCGGTAAAGCCGGGTTAAATGCGAGTGCGTCTTGTCGGTGGAAAAGGATCGCTTGTTCCGCTCGCCCCACTCGCCTACGTTCACCCTCAATCCGGACGGACCGCCGAATCCTGCCGCCGCCCGGAATTCGTATCGTCCAGCAATGCGTGGCAGGAGCGGGGGACCCAGGTAGTACGCCGTTCCGGAAACTCCGGAACGGCTCGGGGTGAAGTCGTGCGACAAGCGCGACCGGGCATCTCCCGTCCGAACCCGACAGCTCACCTCGCAGGCGCCGGAGAGGAATTCGCCATGCCCGCGAAGGGTAAGCACCGCCGTCCCAAGGCCAACAACCCGGTATCGCGCGGATTCATAGCCGCCGGTACCGGCGGAGCCGCCATCGCACTTCCGCTCATCGGCGCCACCGGCGCGCACGCCGCCGTGAAGGCCGCACCCGCCACCGCGCCCGAGGCCGTCTCCCGGCAACAACTCGGCGTGGAGCAGACCGTCGTGGAGCACGCCGGCGCGAAGAAGACCGGCGCCAGGAAGGGCGCCACCAAGACCCGGATCTACACCGTGGTCGCGGGCGACTCCCTGTCGAAGATCGCCAAGAAGCAGCATGTCCATGGTGGCTGGCACAGACTGTACGCGGACAACCGCGAGGCCGTCGGCCCGAACCCGTCGCTGATCCACCCCGGGCTGAAGCTGACCATCAAGACGCGCGGTGGAGACCACCACCCCCGCCCGGCGAAGCCGTCCGAGCCGTCCAAGTCCTCCGACAGCGGTGCCTCGGATCCGTCCACCGCCACGCCCGCGGGCAACGACGACGGTTCGACGTCCGCGCCCGCCGACACGCCGGAGCAGAGCAGCGGTTCCGCCTTCACGACGCCCGTCGACGACCCGCAGATCGGCACTCCGTACCATGCCTCGGGCAGCAGTTGGGCCAGCGGCTACCACACCGGTGTGGACTTCCTGGTGGACACGGGCACCGAGGTGAAGGCGGTCGGCGCGGGCACGGTCGTGACGGCGGGCTGGGGCGGTTCGTACGGCAACCAGATCGTCATCGAGCACAGCGACGGCCACTACTCGCAGTACGCCCATCTGTCCTCGATATCCGTCTCCGAGGGCGACACCGTCAGCGAGGGCCAGCAGATCGGTCTCTCCGGCGCCACCGGCAATGTCACCGGACCGCATCTGCACTTCGAGATCCGTACCGGGCCGGAGTACGGCTCGGACATCGACCCGCTGGCGTATCTCCGCGATCAGGGTGTCAACATCTGAGGCGGATCGGTGCCGCGGACGCGGACACGCCATGGGGCGTGCCGAGAAAGTCCCGCTCGGCCGACAACACGCCCCAGGCATGGCATCGTCCTTTCTCCGCTCTCCGTCCGGCGTCGGTACTTCCGTGTCGGGCGGAGGGCGTTGGGCATATTCCCGCTTGGCTGAAAATTGACCGATGGTGTATCTCACCCCAGGTCAACGCTTCCTTACGGTCGCGTAGGTCACATCTGCGGGTGAAAGATGTGGTGTTGTGGCAGACGATTCGAGATCAAGAAGAAGAGGCGTATTCGGGTCGTACACGGCGATCGGTGACAGCTTCACGGAGGGCGTGGGCGATCCCGGACCCGATGGAAGGTATGTCGGCTGGGCGGACCGGCTCGCGGTTCTGCTCGCCGATCGACTGGCTGACCAACTCATCGATCCGCTCACCGGCGAGGCCGTCCCGGCCGGCCCGGCGGACACCGTGCACGGGGATTTCCGGTACGCGAATCTCGCCGTACGCGGCCGGCTGCTCGATCAGATCGTCTCCGAGCAGATTCCCCGGGCCAAGGAACTCGCCCCCGATCTGGTGACCTTCTGCGCGGGCGGCAATGACATCATCCGGCCCGGCACGGATCCCGACGATGTCGCCGAGCGCTTCGAGCGGGCCGTCGCCGATCTGACCGGGGCGGTCGGCACGGTCATGGTGACGACCGGCTTCGACACCCGGGGCGTTCCCGTGCTCCGTCATCTGCGCGGCAAGATCGCCACGTACACCGCCCATGTACGGGCCATCGCCGATCGCTACGACTGTCCGGTGCTCGATCTCTGGTCCCTCAGGTCCGTGCAGGACAGGCGGGCCTGGGACGGCGACCGGCTGCATCTCTCACCCGAGGGCCACACCCGTGTCGCGCTGCGTGCCGCGCAGGTGCTCGGGCTCGATGTGCCCGCCGATCCGGACCAGGCATGGCCGCCGCAGCCGCCGCGCGGCACCTTCGAGGTACGGCGCGACGACATCAACTGGGCGCGCGAGTATCTGGTGCCGTGGATCGGGCGCCGGCTGCGCGGAGAGTCCTCCGGGGACCATGTCGAGGCGAAGCGTCCGGACCTTCTGCCCCTGAACCGGTGACGGTGGGGCGGGATCCGGTTCCTGGGCCGGGCCGGGGCGCCGAGGGGCGTCCCGGCCCGGCCGCCGTTCCGGCACCCCCCGGCGGATTGTCACTCATCCGAATGGACCGCGGGACGCCCGCGCATGGGGTGTGCCGAGCGCGGCGATAACCGAGCCGAAGGGGTCCTCCGGTGTGGCGCCGGCCGGAGGAAGACCCGTACCACGGTGCTGCGGGTGCAGGGGGTTCCGATGGCGGAGAACGGCAGTGCGACTCTCTCGGCGGGGGCGGTCACCTTTGTCACGGCCGATGAGGATCGTGACCACGACACCGGGATCAACATCTCGGTCAAGACACCGGACGGTGTGGAGGCCGCCTCCATCTCCGTGCCGTTCGGCCAGTTCAAGGACGGGGTGACAGCCGGTCCGTACCCCCTCGATGTGCTGACGGAGACCACGAAGGAGGGGCTGTCCAACGGGACCGCGACGGTCACCATCCATCCGAACGGGGACGACACCTGGCGGTTCGACCTACGGCTCAGGCTGCGGTTCTCCGACGCGACGCATCTGTCGGTCAGCGCCGAGAACATCGAGCTGAACGACGACCGGAACACCACCCAGATCTCCCTGGGCGGCCCGCCGAACTGATCCGTCCCGGAGCGGATCCCGCAGCCGAGGGATCCGCTCCAGCACTCCGCCCGCGAAGATGTCGTACAGCGGCAGCGTCTCCAGATGCACATAGCCGATGTGGCAGTCGCACACCGCCAGCGGGCACGCCCGGGGCGCGAGCGCCTTCCGATAGGAGCCGTCGTAGAGATTTCCCAGCTCGGCGCGGACGAAGTGGCAGCGCCGTACGGTCCCTTCGCCGTCCACCGAGATCACCGACTCCCCGGTCCGGCAGGGCAGCCCGGCGGAGCTGTGCGGCGTGCGGCTGTACGGGAAGAGAGGATCGAGCTCCGTCCAGCGGGCCGCCTCCTCGTCCGTATAGCGGTGGCCCTCGGCCGCGTTGACCCAGAGGTAGATGTGCGCGGGCAGTTCGGCGCGCAGCCGGCGGGCGTGCTCAAGATGTTCGGCGAGGCCGACGACGCCCACACTGAAGCGGACGGAGCGGTCCGTGAGGTCCTGGCACTTGGCGAGGAACCGGTCGTACGGCGTCTGCCCGGGGTGGTAGGTGCACCACAGCGCCAGCTTCGCCGGATCGGCGTCGGCCAGCCAGTCGGTACGGCAGCTCAGATTCGTCTGGACGGCCACGCGCCGGACGTGCGGAAGATGCGACAGCTCGCTGAGCGTCCGCCGGTACCAGGAGCGGACCAGCCCTTCGCCCCACGGTGTGAACAGCACCGACAGCCGGTCGTCCCGCTGCTGAGACACCCAGGAGGCGAACCGCTCCAGCGCCTCCCTGTCGGCGCGGAGCTGCTCGCGGCTGTCCCGCCGCTTGGCGAAAGGACAGTACGGACAGTCGTAGTCGCAGGAGGCGAGCGGGCCGCGGTAGAGGATCGTCAGGTCCACGGGGCTCACTTCACCTCGTACGCGGCCATCGCGGCCCGTACGGCGGGAGAGAAGAGCGCCGGGCCCAGCGCGTCCGAGTACGCCAGCCCCTCGGGCGAGAGACGCAGCAGGCCGGGATCCGTGCCGGTGTCCAGCCAGCCGAGCTCCGCGAACCGGTCCAGCTCGGCCGGGAAGTCCTCGGCCGGCACCGAACCGAACCGCTCGTGGTAGCCGGCCACCTCCATGCCCTGGGCCTGGAGAAGCGACTGGAGAAGATGGCGGCGGCGTGCCTCGTCCTCGTCGACGAGGCAGCCGACCTCCGCGCGGGAGAAGTCCTCGGTGGCCGTGTAGGTGTCGATGATGGTCCGTATCTCGCGCATGTCGACCGCGTAGTCGAAGGAGTAGTGGAGCCGTGAGGTGTACGAGCGGGCTCCGCAGCCCAGACCGATCATGCCGTCGGTCTGGCACGCGTGGTCGTCCGCGCCTCGCGGCGGCGCGGAGGTGCCGCTGGCCGGGAGGCGGAACATCCGCATGGACACCTGCTCGTACCCCTCGGCGAGGAGCCGGTCCCGGCCCTGCCGGTAGAGCCGCAGCCGCTGCGCGTCCCAGACGGCCTCGCCGCCCGCGCCCAGCCTGCCGAGACCGGTGAGCGGCCGTATGTAGAGCGGATAGAGATACAGCTCCTCGGGCCGCCAGGCGAGCGCGGCCTCCAGGGAGTGACGCCAGGTGAGCTCCGTCTGGCCGTCGATGCCGTAGATCAGATCGATGTTGAGGACCGGGATCCTGGCCTCACGGATACGGCCGAGCGCGGCCTCGACCTCGGCGCGGCGCTGCGGGCGTACGGCGGCCCTCGCCTCCGCGTCGACAAAGCTCTGGACACCGATGCTCAGCCGGGTGGCGCCGCGCTCGGCGAGCACGGCCAGCCGGTCGGCGGTCGCCGTGGCCGGGGAGGTCTCCACGGACAGCGGGACGGCCCGCAGATCGGCGCCCATCCGCTTCTCGGCGATGTCGCACAGCCGCTCCAGCTCGGCGGCGTCGAGAAAGGTGGGCGTACCGCCGCCGAACGCGGCGGCGGCGAACCGTATCGCGTCGGCGCCCTCCTGGTCCGGCCCGGCGAGTGCGTCGCGTACGGCCGTCGCCTGCCGGTCGAGCGCATCGAGATAGCGCGTCGTCAGCTCGTCGGGCGCGCCGATACGGGTGAAGAGATTGCAGAAGCCGCAGCGGACCTCGCAGAACGGTATGTGCAGATAGAGGGAGAGGGCGTCCTTGCGTTCACCCGCCCACAGTTCGCCCAGCGCCGGGCGGTCGGGCAGGCGGCGGTAGGCCGTTTTGTGCGGATAGGCGTAGACGTAACTCCCGTACGGGCGTGGTGCGGCGACGCCGGTGGTGGCGGTGGTGGCGGTGGTGCTCATTGGGGGTCCCCGTGTTCCAGGAAGAAGTGGGCGTACGGCACGGTCCAGACGGCCTCGTGGCCCAGTCGGTGTCCGGTCCAGCCGTCGTCGCCGTAGGTGGTGCCATGGTCGGAACAGACGATCGTGAAACAGCGACGGCGGCTGCTCGCGGCGGCGAAGAGCCGGCCGATGTGCCGGTCGACATATTCGAGAGCGGCGGCGTGTGTGGCCCGCGAGTCGCCCGACTCCTTGGTGGCGCCCGGCAGATGGAACCAGTTGGGCTGGTGCAGCGCCGACACATTGACGAAGAGGAAGAGCCGCTTCTCGGGGTCGAGACCGGCGATCGTCTTCTCCGCGCGGGCGATCTGGGCCTCGAAGGAGGTCGGCGACGTCACGCCGAACTCCGGCTCCCAGTGGCTCTCCTGGAAGAGCCCGGGCAGTACGGAGCCGAGTGCGCCTCGCCGGTTGAAGAAACCGACACCGCCGATGCACACCGTGTGACAGCCGGCCGCCGCGAGGCCCGAGACCAGGTCGGGTGTGTCGAAGACGAAGGTGCGCCCGGCCGTGGTCTCGCTGCCGCCGAAGCGGGCGGCGAACAGCCGCGGATGGGTGCCGGGCACGGCGGGCGTGGGCAGGAACCCGGCGAAGATCGCCTGGTGCGAGGCATAGGTGAAGCTGCCGGGCGCATGCCGCTTCTCCCAGCGCCCGCCCGGCAGATGGCGTGCGAGATGGGGGATGCGGCCCGCCGCGGCGAGCTCCTCGGCGACATCGAAGCGCAGGGTGTCGAGGGTGACGAGCAGCAGGTCGTCGCGCCCGACCAGCTCGTTCATGTCGGGCTCCGCGGCGGTCGCCGCGGGCATCAGACGCGTCTCATGTGTCGGCATGGTCTTTCCTCGGTGTTCCGCGCGTCGCGCGCTCCGGCAGGGCGGCGAGCTGGGCCGCGTAGGTGTCCAGACCTTCGGCGTCCCGGCCGGGCAGGCCCGTGAGACCGGGCAGCAGATCGCCGAAGGCGTTGACCTCGCAGACGGCGAACCGGCGCCAGCTCCGGGCGGGCAGCAGATCGACGCCCACACAGTGGGTGCCCGGGAAACAGCCGGCGGCCCCTTCGCAGACCGCCAGCGCCGTGGCCCAGCTCCCGCCGGCAGCCTCGATCGCGGCGCGGGCCGCGCCGAGATCCCCTCTGCGCCCGCCGAGATGGAGATTGGTCATCGGGGAGGTGCTCGTCCGCAGGACGGCGTGGGTGGCGCGGCCCGCGACGACCACCACCCGCAGATCGGCCGACCGGCCGTCCTGCACCGCCTTGGGCACCCACTGCTCGATGTGCAGTCCGTCGGGCGCGAGGGTGTCCACGATCGCCGCCACCTCGCGCTCGGTCGTGTAGCGGCGCACGCGCAGTGAGTTGAACAGCCGGCCCGCGCTGTCGAGCTCGACGGAGGTGGTGGCGCGCACCCGTCCCGGACCCGCCGTCTCGACGGCCAGCACTCCGGACGCCGACGACCCGTGGGCGAGTTTGACGAACGCCCGGCGCGGCCCGGCGGTCCCCATCAGGGACCGTACGTCGTCCCAGCCGGAGACGGCCGGCGCGCCGGGGCCCGAGGTGGGCGACGCCGGAACCGGTATCCCCGCCGTGTCCAGCAGCCCGTGGCACAGGCGCTTGTCGAAGAGGACCGCCAGCTCGTCCGGATCGTCGAGCAGATCGGCCCCGGCCTCGGCGGCGGCCCGGCCCAGCCCCGCGGCGGCGGCCGTGAACCGCTCGTACCAACGGGCGGTTCCCTCGACTCTCGTCGGGTCGTCCGTGCCACGCAGCAGCCGCTCCACCTCGGGATCCTCACCCGGGGAGTCGATCCGTACGGTCTCGTCGGCCCCGAACCGGGCGCCGCCGCGCAGCACGTCGAGCCAGGGCACCACCCGGGCGGCGGGCAGCCCGGCCGCACGGACTGCGTCCTGGAACAGGCTCAGACGGCGGTTGCCGGGATTCCCGACGACAGCCAGACGCGCGGGCGAGGGCGGCATCGGATCACTCCGAGACCGCGGTGTAGCGGAAACCCTCGTCGTCGTCCTCGTCCTCGCCCTCGTCGAGGTCCACCTCCACTCCCGCCGCGCCGAGCGTGGTGACAAGACGCTCGCGCAATGCCGCGCCCATGTAGTGGTGGTGCAGATCGAGCTTCTTGAGATGGGTGAGCGGCTGCCCGGAGAGCAGGGCCTCCGCGCCCACGTCACCGAGGGTCCCCATCGAGAGATCGAGGGTCTCCAGACCGGCGACGACCGGCGCGCCCGCCAGCGCGATCGCTATCTCGTCCTGGATCTCGCTGTTGCGCAGGGCGAGATGGCGCAGCCCGGGGAAGCGTGAACCGGCGAGGATCGGCGCCAGATCGGCCACCTCGGTCGTCGCGCCGTATTCGCTGACACCGAGCCAGAGATCGAGATGCTCCAGCGCGGGCAGCTCGCTGGCGCCGACTCCCCGCACCACCGCGGCGTTCAGACCGCCGGTCTCGATGGTCAGCGAACGCAGCCGCTCGTGCCGGACGGCCGGGAAGCGCAGCTCCTGGCCGCCGCGGACGCCGAATTCGAGCAGGTCGGGAAAGGCGTCGAGCAGTGGGGTCACCGGCCCTTGGATGATCCAGGAGATCTCGCACTCCTCGCCGGTGATGTCGGCGAGGAACAGCGCGCGCAGCGCGGGCAGCCGGTCGCGCGCCGCCACCAGGGCCTCGATCACCGGATCCGGGCCCGACTCGTAGGGATCGCTCCACGAGCCGACGATCAACGCCCTGACCTCGGTGGTGTCCACGGCCTCGGTGAAGCGGGCGAAGGCGTCCCCCCACGGTTCCTCGGACTCGAACGCGTCGACGGCGATCCGCCAGGCCACCGAGGCCGGGGCCGGGAGCTCCGCCTTCGCGTCGGCGGCCGGGAAGGCGAACGCGGGCAGGCCGTACAGCTCCTGCAAGTGGCCCGAAATGGTCATGGCGAAGCTCCAGACAGCGGTGGCGCGGATCGGCTGATGTGGAGCAGTTCTACCAAGCACCACTGACAACACCCTTCCCGGGGCCGGGCGGCCGGTCGCCACCGCCGATTGTCAGACCCCCCGTCTAGCGTCTTTCACAGCTTCGGCGCACTCGGCGCCGGTGGAGGGGAGAGCCATGTACCGGCAGGGAGACGTGCTGATCGCGCCCGTCGCGCTGGAGACGGTGCCGTCGTATCTCGTGGACGCGGCAGGGGTGTCCGGTGAGCCCAGGGACGCGCGGGGCCGGCTGGTCCTGGCGCTCGGTGAGGTCACCGGCCATGCCCACGCGGTCACCGGTCCCGGGCGGCTGATCCGTGAGCCGGGCGACATGACCGGGCCGATGTATCTCCATCTCCCGGACGGCGGGCGGGTGGTGCACGAGGAGCACGCGGCGATACCGCTGCCCAAGGGATGGTTCCGGGTGGTGCGCCAGCGCGAGTACCTGCCGGGATCGGTGCGCGTCGTCGCGGACTGAGCGGACTGAGCGGGATGGCGGCGGGACTCGGCGGAACGGGCGGGCCGGCGTCAGGGCGGCGACGGCCGCACGGGCACGGGCACGGGCACGGTGGACAGGGATGACAGGGACGGGGCTTCAGACATGAGCGACATGGACAAGTGGCGGGCCGTCGCGGCGGCGACGGGGAAGTCGGACCGGCCGGCCGCCGAGCGCGGGGTGCGGCTCGCGTACCGCAAAGCGGGCCTGGCCGAGCCGGAGCGGATCATCTGGGCCGGATCACCGCTGGCCGGTGTGGAGCTGGTGCGGTCGCTGGACGGAGCGGGCCGGTCCGTGCGCGACGAGGTGCGCACCCACCCCTGGGCCGAGGAGCGGCGTAGGGTGCATGACACCTTGGGACCGGCCGGCTGGGCCGAGCACTGGAGCGCCACCGGCGCCCGGCTCTGGGACACCGGCCGGATGCTCGCCGACCGGATCAGGACCGGTGTGGTGGAGGCACTCAGCGGCGAGCCCGCAGAGCCCGCCGAGGCGGCACGGATCCGTACGGTGCTGCTCGACGCGGTGCTCGGACAGCATGACGCGGCCTGGCTCGCGGCCTTCGACGGCCGTGGCGAACGCCTTGAGGGACTGGCGGAGGTGGCGCGGCACGCCGGCTGGTGGTGGCCCTACGCACGGGCCGTGGTGATATGCGAGCGTCCCTCCGAACTCCACCGGGACGAGGCGGGCCGGCTCGACCGCGGCGACGGCCCGGCGCTCGCCTTTCCCGACGGCTTCGCGCTGTACGCCTGGCGCGGGATGCCCGTTCCCGCCGAATTCCTCGACGAGCTGGCGTCCCTGACTCCCGAACGGATACGCGACGAGGCCAACGCCGAGCTGCGCCGTGTGATGCTGGAGCACTACGGCTACGACCGCTATTTGGACGAGTCGGGTGCCCAGCCCGTCCACCGCGACGAGAGCGGTGTGCTCTGGCGGATATCGCTGCGGGGTGACGAGGACATAGCGATGGTCGAGGTGGTCAACTCCACGCCGGAGCCCGACGGCACACGCCGTACGTACTGGCTGCGGGTGCCGCCCACGACCAGGACCGCGAAGCAGGGAGTCGCCTGGACGTTCGGGCTCGAAGCGGAGGAGTACGAGCCGCTGCGCCAGACCTGAACGGCGGGCGCAGCGGCAGAGGCTGGGCAGGGGCCGGCCCTGGACCGCTCGGCCCGGTGTTCCCCGGTGCGCCGAGGAGTTCCCTCAGTTCGTGGCCGGGCGGAGCCGGTCGGCGTTCAGCGCGTCCGGGCCGATCAGTGCCGCGTTGCCTCCGCCCGTACAGGCGTAGGCACCCGCCACCGCGCCGAGCCGGGCGCAGGCCTCCAGGTCCAGCCCGGCCAGTCGGCCGTACAGGAAACCGCAGACGTACGCGTCTCCCGCGCCGTTGGAGTCCACCACCGGAGCGGGCGGAAGAGTAGCCGGGACGGGCCTCGGGGTACGGCTGCCCTCGCGGCTCATCAGATACGAACCACCCGCGCCCGCCGTCGCGATCACGGCCTCGGCCCTGCCCTCGCGCAGGATCTCCCGCATCACCGAGGCGATCCGCTCCCCGGCTCCCGCCGCGCTCAGGAACACCAGGTCGGAGCGGAAGGCGAACTCCCTGTGGTGGTCGGAGAGTCCGTCCCAGTCGTGCAGATCGGTCGAGACGGGCACACCGAGCGCCTCGATGTCGTCATAGAGGAAGCGGGCGAAGTTGGTGATGGCCAGATGGACATGGCGGGCACGCCGGAGGTGAGGCAGATAGAAGTCACGCGGCATACGGAGATCGGCGGGGTCCCGGCCGTCGTAGAACGACATCCGCCGGCCCGTACGCTCCACGAGATTGACCGCGCGCCGGGAGCCGGCCGGGGAGATCAGCGCCTCGAAATCGACTCCGCCCTCCGCGAGCCGGGCACGGATCTGACCACCCGTCCAGTCGTCCCCGACGAAGTCGAGGAACTTGACGTCCAGACCGAGCGCCCGGCAGCCGAGGGCCACATTGCCGCCGGTGTGGCCGGGCCATTCGAGGATCGGCCCGACCCCGACCGAATCGGCGAGCGGAACCGGCAGCGAGTCGACCCGTACGACGGTGTCCACCCCGCTGCCCCCGACGACCAGCACATCGTGACCGAGCTGATCGGTCGGATCGGTCTGCTGCTGTGCCACAGTCTTCCGTCTCCCTGTCCGGTACCGGATGTCCGGCGGCTCCGGTGCGGCCGCCGTTCTACTGTCCGGGCCTGCCGAGTTCTCCGGTCCTGGCGAGCACCGCGCGGTCGATGCCCAGTTCGCGGGCGAGCGCCTCGTCCGCCCACTCCAGCATCGTGGCGCGCGGCAGCGAACCCGCGTACGACGTCATCTGGACCGCCAGTCCGTCCAGCATGGCGGTCAGCCGCCCGGCCGCCGACACCGGGTCCGCGCAGACGAATTCGCCCGCCGCCGTTCCCTCGGCGACGACCTCGGCGAGTGCCGCCTTCCACTGCTGGTCCAGAGCGCGGGCCGGCTCACGCAGCGCGGGCTCGCGCAGTGCCGCCGCCCATCCCTCGATCCACAGCCGCCAGCCCTTGGCCTCACCCGTCGGCGCGTACCAGCGGACCGCGTCGTGCAGCCGCTCCAGCGCGGTGGCGCGGCGGCCGAGCAGCGCGCGCAGCCGGGCCAGATCGCCCCGCGCCGCATGTGCGAAGGCCGCCGCGACCAGCTTCTCCTTCGTCGAGAAGTGGTAGAGCACCAGCGCGCTGCTGACACCGAGCACGGCGGCGACATCGGAGATCCGCAACGCCGCCACGCCTCGGGCCTCGATCTGCCCGACGGCGGCACGGAGCAGTTCCTCGCGCCGTTCCGACACACTCAGCCGTACTCTCGCCACACCGTCACCCTATCGAGCTGAGGAACCGTCATGCGGCCCACCGGTACCCCCCGTACCGCTCGGCGAAGGCGGCCGACCCGAGCGCGCGCACGGCCCGTCGGGTACGGCCGAATGCCTTGTCCGCGGCGGGACCGATGTCCAGGCCGTCCGGACGGGCGATGGTCCCCTTGACATCGGCCATGGCGACGGTCCGCGGCTCCGCCCGGGCAGGCAGGGGAATGTGGAAGATCGAACACGCAACTGAATCATCAGTCAGTACCGAGACGGATGATCGCCCTGTCAAAGCGCCCGTCCTGTGGTAGGGCCGTGGTACTGCCCGTGGGACACCGCCCCGGGATCGTTGCGGGATCGCCCTGGAGCCGCCCAGGGGCCGCTGGGGATCGCCCCGAACGGGCCGACTTCGAGAGCGTGTACGGGAATCATGAGCGTGCTGGCGTCGTTGTAGGGCCGTGCGGTGGGGCGGGAGAGGTCCGGTCCGTCCGTCCCGCACAGAAATAGGCGCCCAGACATAATGGGACGACACCGAACCTCCAGGAGGTGCTGTGACAGCCGCTGGTTCCACCCCTTCGTTGCGCTCCCGGCTGCGCTCGCTGCGACCCGCGGCCTTCGGGGCCGACTCGGCAGGAGCGAGGCTCGAGCGGATCCACCGCTCGCCCAACTTCGCCGACGGGGTGTTCCAGAACCCGGTGGGTGCCAGGACCAGACCCTCGGGCTCGGGTCTGGAGTTCGCGAAGGTCTACTTCCAGAAGGAAGCGAGGGCGCGGCGGGCTCCGGCGGGCACCATTCCGGTGCACTCCACGACCCTCGCGGAGCTCGCCGTGCCACCGGCCTCCGGGCTGCGGCTCACCTGGATGGGCCATTCGAGCGTGCTCGCCGAAATCGACGGCCGGCGGGTGCTCTTCGATCCCGTGTGGGGCGAGCGTTGTTCACCGTTCGGTTTCGTGGGCCCCAAGCGGCTGCACCCGGTCCCCGTACCGCTCTCCTCGCTCGGTCCCCTCGATGTCGTCGTGATCTCCCACGACCACTACGACCATCTCGATCTGCCCACGATCAAGGCCCTGGCGGGCACGGACACGGTCTTCGCCGTTCCGCTCGGTGTCGGCGCCCATCTGGAGCGCTGGGGAGTGCCCGCGTCCCGGCTGCGCGAACTCGACTGGAACGAGTCCACGGAGGTCGCCGGTATCCGGCTCACCGCCACTCCGGCGCGCCACTTCTGCGGGCGTGGCCTGCGCAATCAGCAGCACACGCTCTGGGCCTCCTGGGCCGTGGCGGGGCCCGAGCACCGCGTCTACCACAGCGGGGACACCGGCTACTTCTCCGGTTTCCAGGACATCGGCGCCGAGCACGGCCCGTTCGACGCCACCATGATCCAGATCGGTGCCTACAGCGACTACTGGCCGGACATCCACATGACCCCGGCCGAGGGAATGCGCGCCCATCTCGATCTGCAGGGGGGCCTGCCCAGCGGCGTCATGCTCCCGATCCACTGGGGCACGTTCAATCTCGCCCCGCACCCCTGGGTGGAGCCCGGTGAGGGCACGATCGCGGCGGCTGCCGAGGCGGGCGCGGGCATCGCGCTGCCACGCCCCGGCGAGCCCTTCGAGCCCACCGGCGAGGACATCCCCACCGTGCCGTGGTGGCGGCCCGTGGCGATCGTCCCCGAGGACGGCTGGCCCGTGGTCCCCACCGAGGTGGCGGGACAGGACACCACCAGCGTGGCGGGTACGGGAAAGAAGGGCGGGGCGGCCGAGAAGGCGCCCTCCGCGTAACGCCCCGCGTCGCCGTCCGGGCGGCCCGGGCCTTGTGGCGCAGCGCGAGGCGTCCGGGCCTGCAACACCGCGCGTAACCTTCCGGGCCGCCGGGCCGCCGACGTGCGCGACGCCACGGCGCCCGGGTCGGCGGCCCAGGGAGCTGGGCCAGGCAGCCGGGCCGGGCCGGTGGTCCGGGCCGTCAGACGCGGACCACCAGCACGCCGCGCTCCTCGAAGCGGGCGGTGGGCTCCGGTGCGCCCGCGTCAGTGATCAGTGTCCCGATGTCCTCCACCGGACAGATCCGGGCGAAGGCGCGGACACCCAGCTTCGAGCTGTCCGCGACGACGACAAGCCGCTCCGCGCGCTCGGCGAACTGCGCGTTGATGCTCGCCTCGTGCTCGTTGTGCGCGCGGGCGCCCGATTCCGCGTCGAGGGCGTCCACTCCGATGAAGGCGATATCCAGACTGATCTCGCCCAGAACGTGCCGGGCCAGCGGCCCGACCAGTTCATACGACTGAGGCATCGCGACCCCGCCCGTGGTGACGATCTTGACGTGAGGGCGTACCGCCAGCTCATGGGCGATGTTCAGCGCGTTGGTGACGATCGTGATCGCGGGGTCGTCCGGAGTGCCCTGAAGATCCGCGCGGGTGGCGATGGCCCTGGCCACCTCCGAGGTCGTGGTGCCGCCGTTCAGCCCGATCACCATGCCGCGCCGGGCCATGGCCGCCGCCGCGCGCGCGATGCGCTCCTTCTCCGAGGCGTGCCGTACCGCCTTGTACCGCAGGGGCAGGTCGTACGAGACGGAGTGCGCGATCGCCCCGCCCCGTGTCCGTGTCAGCAGCCGCTGTTCGGCGAGATGGTCGAAATCGCGGCGGACGGTGGCCACGGACACCCCGAGCTCGGCGGCGACGGCGTCGACCTCCAGCTGATGCCGTTCGGTCAGCAGCTCCAGCAAGGTCGTGTGCCGCTCGTGGCGATTCACCGCGTTCCCTTCGATTCCCGTCCCGACTGCCCTGGTCTTACTGATCGTATCTTGCGTGGTCCTTGCTTGTTACTGCTTGTAAGCATCTCCTAGCATGCAGAACACATCAGAGAGTCCGACACAGGGGAGTGGAGACGCGCATGACGCATGTGCAGACGGAACTGGCCGCACAGCCGGAGTGCTGGCGCCGGGCCGCCGCGCTGGTGGACGACGTACGCGAGCGACTGCCCGAGACCGGTGAGCGTACGGCCGTGATCGGCTGCGGCACCTCGCTCTTCATGGCCCGCGCCTACGCCTCGCTCCGCGAGGACGCGGGACTGGGCGAGACCGACGCCTTCGCCGCCTCCGAGTTCCCGGGCCGCCGTCGTTACGACCGGATCGTCGCGCTGACCCGTTCCGGTACCACGACCGAGGTGCTGCGGCTGCTCGCGGAGGTGCGCGGTAGGGCCCGTACGACCGCGATCACGGCGGATCCGGCCACTCCGGTGCGCTCGGCGGCCGACGATCTGGTCGTACTGGACTTCGCCAATGAACGGTCCGTCGTCCAGACGCGGTTCGCCACCACGGCCCTCACGCTCCTCCGGGCCCATCTCGGTCTGCACTCCGACGCCGTGGTGGCGGACGCGGAGACGGCCCTCGGGGATCCGCTTCCCGAAGGCATCACCGAGTGCGAGCAGTTCACCTTCCTCGGCAGGGGCTGGTCGGTCGGGCTCGCGGAGGAGGGCGCGCTCAAGATGCGGGAGGCGTCCCTCGCCTGGACCGAGGCGTATCCGGCGATGGAGTACCGCCACGGTCCGATCAGCGTCACCACCACCGGAACGGCGACCTGGTCACTCGGTCCCGCTCCGGAAGGGCTGGCGGACCAGGTGCGGGCGACCGGCGGACTGTGGGTGGCGGGCCGGCTCGATCCGCTGGCCGAACTGGTACGGATCCAGCGGCTCGCCCTCGCCCTGGCGGACCGGCGCGGCCTCGACCCGGACAGCCCGCGCCATCTCACTCGCTCGGTGATCCTTCCCTCCGCCTCGTGAACCGCTGACCGGCCGTCATCTCGGCATATCCACATATCTGTATTTGTCCTCATGGGGAGTTCGGCCCGGCGTTCCACGCCGGGCCGAATGTGTATTTCGTGCTGGTGTGCGAGAACTCATACCGGAGCGGGACGCTCTGTGGGCAAGTTCGTCAACTGTCCATCGTGGATGTACGTTCGGCGACTACCGTGTGTGCTCGGTGATCAACGGAGGGCTCCCGCCGCACGCGCCGGTCCCGCCGCCGCTCCACCGTCCGCAACGCCAGTACGACAGCACCCCTACGACCACCAGCACGACGCCGATTCCCGGGGCCCCACGTACCGAGGACACTGATGTCTCAACTTCGCGCACCCGTCGCGCGGCCGGAGCGCCGTGAGGGCGGGCGCCACGGCAGGCCGGGCGCCCGCTCGCTGTCCGCGTCGGCCAGACGCAACCCGCCGCCGCTGCCGCCCGATGTCCGTATGCGCCCTCAGCTTCTGCGCACCGCCGTCCTTCCGGCGATAGTCGCGGCGCTGAGCGGCGCCGCCGCCGTGGTGGTCGTCCTCCGCTCGGCGGCGGCCGAACCGACCGCCGAGATCTGGACGGCCCTGGTCGGCACGGCACTGCTCGCCTTCGCCGCCATCGGCGCGGCGGCGCTGGGAGCGGAGCGTACGGCCAAGTCGATCGTCGACCGCTGCGAGGCGCTGCGCCGGTCCAGCGTGCGCGGTCAGGCCGATCTCCGTGCGGTCATCGAGCGGCTCAGACGCGGCGAGCCCCTTCCCGCCCGCCGTGCGCCGTCCTCGTCCCCGCCCTCGGCGGATCCACCCACCGGGGACGAACTCGACATGCTGGCGGAGGAGTTGGGCCGGTCGCACGAAGCGGCCGTCACCGCCGTCGTCCAGGCGTCGAGGCTCTCCAGCAGTGTCGGCAACGAACAGAAGGTCGAGGTCTTCGTCAATCTGGCCCGACGGCTCCAGTCGCTGGTCCATCGCGAGATCCAGATCATCGATGAGCTGGAGAACCAGGTCGAGGATCCGGAGCTGCTGAAAGGCATCTTCCACGTCGACCATCTCGCCACCCGGATCCGCCGTCACGCCGAGAATCTCGCCGTTCTCGGCGGAGCCGTATCCCGGCGTCAGTGGACCAGGCCGGTCATCATGACCGAGGTGCTGCGCTCGGCCATCGCCGAGGTGGAGCAGTATCCGCGGGTCAAGCTGGTGCCGCCGATCGACGGCGCCCTGCGCGGCCACGCCGTCGCCGATGTGATCCATCTGCTCGCCGAACTGGTCGAGAACGCCACGCTGTTCTCCTCCCCGCACACCCACGTACTGCTGCGGGCCCAGCGGGTGACGGCCGGGCTGGCCATCGAGGTGGAGGACCGGGGCCTTGGCATGCCGCCCGGCGAGCAGCAGAAGATGAACGCCCTGCTCGCCCGTCCCGACCAGGTGAATGTGGCGCATCTGCTCCAGGACGGGCGGATCGGGCTCTTCGTGGTTTCGGCGCTGGCGCGCAGACATGGAATCGCGGTGCGGCTCCAGTCCAACATCTACGGCGGCGTCCAGGCGGTGCTGGTGCTGCCGCAGGCGCTCCTCGGCCCGGAGGACACGGAACAGGACGGTCCCGCGCCGACGTCCGCATCCGCGCCCGCGCCCACGTCGGAGCCCGTGCCTGGGCCGATGCCGACGCCCATGACGGCTCCCACGCCCGCGAGCACGGTGGTGCCCGTACCGCGACAGCACGCGCCGTCGCCGCCGCCCCAGCCGCAGATGTACGAAGCACCACCCGGGCCCGCCGCCGAAGCCGCTGTACCCGCCGTACCGTCCGTACCCGCCGTACCGGCCACACCGCCCGCGCCTCCCACGTCTTCCGCGCCCCCAGGTCCCGTCCCTCTGCCCGTACGCGGCGCGCAGACCGAGCGGCCCACGCCCGCCGCCGCGCGCCCGGGCGCCCGCCACGGCCACCGCAGGCGTCCCGTGGCCCCGGTGACGCCGGCCGTCTGTCTCAACGG
>NZ_MAUD01000395.1 GCF_001700515.1 Streptomyces lushanensis | reverse complement strand
GCGCCGGACTCATTCCGGCGCTGCGGACGGCACCGGACCTGGCCGCCCTCCGGATTCTCACGCTCGGCCCGCACCCTGCCCGCACGCACGCCGAGCTGCTTCAGCCAGCGGCGGTCAGGTCGGGGGGACGCTTCGTGCTGCCGCCCGGGTAGTCCGCGCGTGCGGCCCGGGGTGCCGGAAGGCAGCCACTACGCTGGTCTCCACGCTGGACACGCACCGCTTCCGATTGCACGGCGGTTCGGGCAGTGTTCCGGTTGCGCGAGCCAGGGGACCGGGACCTCGTGATCGATGCCCTGGCCGAACTGCGCTACGACATTCCAGGCGTAAACGAGCAGTCCATCCGGATCGCGCTGGCCCGCCTGCTGTCTCTGTACAGCATGGCACTGAAGTACTACGACCAGCCGGTAATCGACCTGGTCGACAATCTCCGGTCCGAAGTGTCCGCATTCTGGCGCTAGCAGCGACCGACATCTGGAAAATTGCCCGCACCGCCACTGGCTGTGCGGACCAGAGTGAAGGAAGACTGTGAACGACTCCATCGATGACCCCGTCAGGTGCATCGCCCGCTCGATCTCGCCGGCGTACGGGGCGGCCGCCGGGTCCGCCGCCAGCGCGGTGGCCACGTCCTTCCTCGCCGGGGCCCCGTCAGGGGATTGCACCAGGGCGCCGGGGACGTGGCCACCGCGCTCGGGGACCTGATCGTGACTGCGGCCGTCGTCTCGCCGTACCTGGTGCGCAGTCGGATGCGGAATGCCGCGTACGAGTACGAGCGGGCATCTCGGCGATTGCGCGTCCTCGTCCTGGACGTCCTCGCCGCGGGATCGCCTGGCCTTCTGTCGAGCGGGGGAGCCCTTCCGGCTTGTGGCCTTGGAACCGATGGCCGGGAGAGGGCTCCCGCTGCTGTGTGTGGGCCGGGTCAGCGGCGACCGGACATGCGTCGAATCCCGTCGCCGGGCTGGCTGATCATCCCGCTGACACCGCCTCGATCCCCATGGCAGGGTGCGGTGATCGGATCAGCAGACGGCAGGGGCTCCCGCGGAAGCACGGATGCGGGATGGACTGGTCGGCGTCGCGAAGAAGACGTACACCGCCTCGCGCCTCGTCAGACAGGCCGCCCGCCCGACCCGGCTACGGGTCCGTCGTCCTGCCCCAACGGGAGGTCGAGTGCTTTCTCTCGCCCTGACGGTGGTGTCGCTGACGCCAGTCGACCGCAGGTGTACGGCGTCAGGACAATCTGTGTGGTCCTCGGTCATGATTTCCGCCTTTGCGGGTCCCCGCCTGTACGTCATTCAGGACCGGGGTGCGGGCTCAGTGGACGATGTCGACGGCGGTGATCGTCAGGACGCTGTCGTGGACCCAGTACAGGACGATGGCGTCCGGGAAGGAGACGACGCGTTGGTCTGCGGCTGGCCGGAGGCCTGCGCCGAGCGGAGCCCATACGGGTCGGCGGCCAACCGCCGCATCCCGGCGTCCAGTGCATCGCGGACGGCGGGTTTCATCGTGGCGCGCTGGGCGCGGGCCCGGTAGGAGTACTGGACGTTGTAGCTCACGCAGCTTCTTCCCCGGCCGGGTTGTAGCCGGGCAGCTCTTCCATGGGGGTGCAGCCGGAGAAGTCCCCGGCGGCAAGCCGGTCGAACTGCGCGTCGATCTCCGCCCATGCCTCGGGCGGCAGTGCCCACGCGGCCAGTGTCCGTGGCAGCTCGGATGCGGGGGTTCGTCCGATCTCGGCCTCGAACTCGGCCAGCCGCTCAGGCTCGTCGGCGAGGGCCGCGCGGACCCCGTCGATCGTCGCCGGGATCTCCACGCTCTCCCCGCCGATCAGCGTCGTCCACGTCGCTTCGCTGCTGTCGCCCATGCGGCACCTCCTTCGGGCTGTTCACACTAGCGCCGTCCGGCCCCGCCGTGGCAGGACGTGAAAGGGGCGGCACGCGAAAGAACAGGCCAGACCGCTGCGTTGTCACCTGATCGGATGGCCCGCCGGGGATCGGACGGCCGCCCGGACCCCGACCTGATCAGTGCCTTCGCCGGTCCCACCTCCAAGGGCTGCTCCCAGAGGATCGTCATCACCACGTACGGCTTCGGCGCTCTCCGCCCCACCGCCTTCGGCACCGTCACCCTCAAGGGCGAGCGCTGACACCCCGCGGGTACCGGACGCCGGGCGTGTGGGGGACACCCCGGATGTTCTGGGCCGGTTCACGGGACTCAGGGCGAATGGATCATCCATGACCGATGTCTAGCCGCGCGCCCGTCGCCGTCGGCGCGAGGGGCGGCGGCGGGCGTGCGTGTTCACCCGGAGAATCGTTCCGCACCGCCGCGTCCGGCCCAGTGCGCGCCTTCACCACCACCGCCCTTTTCAGGGGCCGCACTGGTGGGGGCCCGCTCAGAGTCAGGGGGTGATGAGTTTGACAGCGGCGACAGTGAGGACGTCGGGGGCGCTGATGTAGTGGACGACGACCGCGTCGGCGCCTACGGGCCGGCGCCGGTGACCACCGTGCAGTACATCTCCTCGTTGGAGAGCACGCGGGGGGCAAGTCCGTGGTCGGCCATCGCCTGCGCGTGAGCGGCGCCCGCGGAGGACGGAGCCGCCCCGATCTCGGTGGCGGTCCGGTCGCCCGCTTCCGGATCCTGCTCCAGCGGCCACCGAACTCGCCACGTGTGGGCCCGTCAAAGGTCAGCTGGTACCGCGGTCACGAGCGAAGGCTGTGTTGTGGCCGGTGTGCGTCTGAGGGCCGGTGTCGAAGTAGTGATCGACGTTGTAGCGGGGGGTCTTCAGTCCCCAGTCGTAGTAGCCGCGCTGCATGGCCCGGATGGCTGCGAGGAATCGGGTGAGTTGCGGACTGGCCCAGGTGGCCACCTGGGCCTCCGTCGAGATGTACCCCTCGATCTCCAGGTTGTGCAGTCGGGCGGTCTCCTCGAGCGCGGTCTGCTCGTCCAGTCCGTGATGGTGCATCAGGACGTTGGGAAGGTTGAGCGGCCGGGGGCTTTCGATCTCGCTCTCCTTGCCGTAGGAGAACAGGATTCTGCTGCCGGGCGGCCGATCCACGAGGGGCGTGGGGACAGACTCACGTTTCCCCGGCCGCCCAGGTTTCCCCGGCACCGGCGCGGGCGTAGTCGCATCAGCTCCCCGAGCTGGTGCGAGTACGCGGCCGGGGCGTCGACGACGGCGCGGAGCGCCGCGAGGGACAGGTCCGCCGGCGGTTCGGCGGGCGCCGGGGGGCGGCGCGGTGCGGACGTCGCGGACGGCCTCGCGGACCACGGCCCGCCGCGCCGGCGTCATGGCCGGACGGCGCGTCGGCCGCGCGGAGGCAGAGGCCCTGCAGGGCATGACCGCCTTCTTCGCCACCTCGACCGGCGCCTTCGGCTGCGGGGGCGGAGGCGAGGCGGCCCTGCTAGTCGTGGACGACGTCGTACAGCCCGCTGAGGGAGGGCGGCACGGGCCGGTCGTGCTGACCGGCCCGTGGTGTTACGGCGCGGGCGGTCTCACGTCCAGTCCTTGGGGAGGGTGGGGAAGTGTTTGGCGAGGCTCCTGGGGTCCCGCTTGTCGGTGAAGCGGACCTGGTTGTCGAGGATGAAGCCGATGCCGTCAGTGTCCGGGTAGCAGCCGAAGATGCAGTCGGGGTTGGCCCACTCGTCGGTGAGGAACTTCCACCATTCGCCGATCTTGGTCTCGTTATCCTTGCCCCTGTCGGTGATGTGGATGGAGTCGCCCCGCCGCAGCCCGACCGCCCCGGAGTTGTAAACCCAGGCGCTGGTGATGCCCCCCTTCGTCCAGTCCTTGGGGAGGGTGGGGAAGTGGTCGGCGAGGCTCCTGGGGTTCTGCTTGTCGGTGAAGCGGACCTGGTTGTCGAGGATGAAGCCGATGCCGTTGGTGTCCGGGTAGCAGCCGAAGATGCAGTCGGGGGTGATCCACCTCCCGGTGAGGAAGTCCCACCAGTCTTCGGTCTTCGTCGTGTTGCCTTGGCCCCTGTCGGTGATGTGGATGGCGTCGATCCGCCGCAGCCCGACCGCCCCGGAGTTGTAGACCCAGCCGCTGGTGATGTCTGACATGAACTGGCCTTCCGTCATGCGCTCTGTTCTGGAGGTGTGGTGTGGACGGTGGAGGCTGGATGTTTCCTGCTGCCTCCCCGCCGCCTCAACCGGCAATCCGCCGCATTGCGCGCTGTTGGCGCAGTGAACGCACTGGCTTACCGACCGGCAAGGTAGCCCAACAATACGTTGAGTAGCAATACGGATACCCAACGTCGCCAATGGGGGTGTTGCCGCCCGCGCGGCGGCAGGGTGCGGATCGCAAGTCCGGACGGGTTCCCGCTCCCGCGGGCTCCCCTTCGGCGGCCGGACATTCTCCTGCTCCATCGGCCGCAAGGGGCGGGCCCCGCTGCGGCCGGCCTGGCGGCGCCGGCCGGGGCAATGTGGCCCGCGTCGGCGTCCTGTGCGGTCCTGTTCGATGCCGCAGACACGGAAGGCCACATTCCGGTGAATCCGGCTTCGGGCTGACGCCCTGGGCGCATGCCGCCATTTCGCCTGGGAAGCACGTTGGGTGATCAATTGGACGCGTAGCGTCGCTGCCGGTTGTTGTCCTGGCTTTCTCCATTGGCGGAGGCGGGGGTGACTGCCGGGCCGACCGCTGCGCCACGGGTTCCCGGACGCGAAGGCCGCGCGGGCGCCATCGGAGGGGAGAGACCATGGACGTGACACAGGGGCATCGGTCCCGCAGGGGAAGGACAGCATGGCGGGGAAGAGGCCGGGTCGCGGTGTGCGTGCTCGCCGCCGTCGTGCTGGCGGCGGGCGGATCAGCCGCAGCAGCCCCGGCTTCGGGGAGTTCGGGCACCGCGAGAGCGCAGGCGGCCGGTCAGGACACGGGGGCCGGTTCCACGGTGGCTGTCTCGCTGGGGGACAGTTTCATCTCCGGTGAGGGAGGCCGGTGGCAGGGCAACATCGCGATGCAGTACACCTCCGACACCGACATGTGGGGGACCGACAGGGCCTGCAACGCGGCGGGCAGTTGCGGGCCGAAGGACCCCACCCGGGTGTACGGGACCAGCTACGTCGACCCCGTCACCAGTAAGGAGAACGGCTGTCATCGCTCGGACGTCGCGGAGATCCAAAGCGCCGACCTGCCGGTCGACAAGAGGGTGAACCTGGCATGTTCGGGCGCGGTGACCAAGGACGTCCTGCCCAGGAGCGCGGGAGGCCAGACGTACAAGGGCGAGAAACCCCAGACCGACCAGCTCGCTGATCTCGCCGATCAGAGCCAGATCAAGCTGGTGCAGCTGTCCATCGGCGGCAACGACCTCGGCTTCGGCGGGGTCATCAAGGGCTGTGTCAAGACCTATGTCCTGAAGGTCACGTCCTACTGCTGGAAGAGCTGGGACGCGACGGTCAAAGAGCGCCTCAGGGACCACGTCCTGCCGAGGGTGAAGGACACCGTCAAGGCGATCCGGGGCGTCCTTGCCGAGCACGGCCACCCGGTCGGGTCCTACGTCTTCGCCCTGCAGTCCTACCCCGCCCCGGTTCCCCAGGCCGCCTCGTACCGGTATCCCCAGGGGGTCGCCGGTATCTTTTCCGACCGGTACCAGAAGGGCGGCTGCCCCTTCTACGACCAGGACACCGACTGGGCGCGCAGGACCGTGGTGCCGGCGATCGCCGAAACCCTGGAGAAGGCGGCCGACGACACCGGCATCGCCTACCTGGACCTGCAGTGGGCCTTCGACGGACACGAAGTCTGCAACACGGCCACGCAACTGCCCACCAGCGCCAACACCCTGGCCAACCCCGTACCCGGCAAGAACGCCGAGTGGATGCGGTTCCTGTCCCAGGGACCGGTCCAGACGCCGTACTCGCAGGGCCAGCAGGAGGAGTCCTTCCACCCCAACTCCTACGGCCAGAAGGCCCTCGGCAAGTGCCTCACGGAATTCCACAAGGCCGTGACCACCAGCAGCCGCAAGTTCGAGTGCCTCAACACCCCCGGCCAGGACGAGCAGAGCATGCACGTCCAGCCGATCTCGTAAACAACAAGCCGACCGACCATGACCCCGCCCGGCGGCCGGCCCGCCGGGCGGGCGGGCGTGTACGGGTCGCCCCGCGCGCGGTCCGCCCGCCATACGCTGGGAACGGGGCTCCCGAGAGGCGGATCGGCACCGACCAGCTGCGGACGGCACTGGTCGACCGGCCGCTCCCGCGGTTTCCCGACGGCCACCTGGTTCTGCCCGTGGGCATCTCGCCGTGGTTACGGCCGGACGCGCCATGCTTGCCGCAACCGTTGTTTTGTCACGTTTGCGGCCTCACAGTTCATCCCGGCCGACCGTACTTGTTTGTGGCCGTACCCGGAAACTGGCACCACGTCCTGGACCGCGATTTTGGACGCGATCCGTCTCCGGCCCGTCGGCTCCGGACATGACCGGCCGGGTGAGTCCTAGCAGTAGAGATCGCTCAGGCACAGGCCGCGCTCGTCATCGGAGGAGATATCAACGGACGTTTGGTTCGACCAGTTCACGGGGCCCTGAGGGGCCGGGGTGATGACCTCCATGTGCCAGTCATCGGCCTGTACGACACCGGCTACCGAGAGGATCATCCCGGCAGCGGCGAGCGACACGGCGGCGACAGCAGTACGAATACGCATGAACGGCTCCTGGGAATAGTGAAGCAGGCCCAACCGTGTTCGGAGGGGTCACCATCGTTGCCGCTCTGGCGGTACAGCGTGTTCAACACGCCTGGCAGCCAGGCGGAATCACCTGTAAGGGACCGGATACCAGGGCCTGCCTGACGGCGTAAGCGAGGGTTGGGCAGTGAGCGCGGGACCGCACTTCAAGGTACGCGGGTTCCAGGAATCCTGGGCTCCAGGGGTCGGGAAACCGTACGCGAGTCCCTGAATTGTACGGCCATGCGTACGGGTTGACGGCTGCCGATCAGGCATCACCCGGGGGTATTGGGATGGGCGGGGCACCGCCCGAAGCCTGCGCCCTCCGGTACTGAACGTGTGCCGCAGGTTCCGGGCCTGCGCAGATGGAGCGACCCCAACGCCCGGCTGTTCAGCGACACCGCGTGGAGGTGGCATATCTGATCAACTGCCCAGTTGGTCAGGGAGAGTCGCCGTGGAGGCCCCCGTCCGGCCCGCGGAGGCCGGGGTCGGGCGGGGTGGGAGTTGTCAGA
>NZ_MAUD01000394.1 GCF_001700515.1 Streptomyces lushanensis | reverse complement strand
GGTGAAGCCCGCCGGATGCCGGTCTGTCACCGGGTTGGCGGCCGCGCCCGGCGGGCTTCACCGCTCTGACCTGCCCCTTTCGGGTGGGTGCGGAGCGCGCCGTCGGTGCGGGTCCGCCGGGCGCTGATAGCCGTGGTCCATGCCGTTCACCTCCCGCCGACTGCGCGCCGCCCTGCTGGCCGCCGCCTCGGCCACTCTTGTCGCCGCGACGCTGCCCCCGCCCGAGCCGCTCGGTATCGGCGACCCGCTCTTCCCGTACCTCGGCAATCCCGGTTACGACGTACTGACCTACGACCTCGACTTCACCTATCGCGGTGACAACACCAAGCCCCTGGACGCCGTCACCAGGATCAGCGCGCTCACCACCCAGCGGCTGAGGCGGATCAATCTCGACTTCACCCAGGGCACGGTCCGCTCGGTCGAGGTCGATGGCGCGCCCGCCGAGTTCACGACGGCCGGTGAGGATCTGGTGATCACACCGGACGAGGCCGTCGACGAGGACGCGCGTACCTGGATCACCGTTCATCACACCAGCGACACGGACGGCAGGGAGGGCGGCTGGGTCCGTACCACCGACGGGCTGGCGATGGCCAACCAGGCCGACGCCGCGCGCCGTGTCTTCCCCAGCAACGACCATCCCGCGGACAAGGCCTACTTCACCTTCCGTATCACCGCTCCCGCGCGGCTGACGGCGGTCGCCAACGGGCTGCCCGAGGCGACGTCCCGCCGGGGCGCGACCACGACCTGGACCTACCGGACCCGTCATCCCATGGCCACGGAACTGGCCCAGGTCTCGATCGGCGACTCGGCCGTCGTCCACCGTGAAGGGCCGCACGGACTGCCCGTACGGGATGTGGTGCCGGCCGCCGACCGCGAGAGGCTGGAGCCCTGGCTGAAGAAGACACCGGGCCAACTTCGGTGGATGGAGCAGCAGGTGGGGCCGTATCCGTTCGAGACGTACGGCATGCTGATCGCGGGCGCCGACACCGGCTTCGAGCTGGAGACACAGACGCTCACCCTCTTCGAACGCTCGCTGTTCACCCGTCCCGAGTACCCCGCGTGGTACGTCGACGCGGTGATGGTCCACGAGCTGGCCCACCAGTGGTTCGGCAACAGCGTCTCGCCGCGCACCTGGTCGGATCTCTGGCTCAACGAGGGGCACGCCACCTGGTACGAGGCGCGGTACGCGCAGGAGTTCGCCAAGAAGTCGCTGGAGTCGCGGATGCGGAACGCGTATCTCCGCTCCGACACCTGGCGCGCGGCCGGCGGCCCTCCCGCCGCGCCCGAACCCCCGACCTCCGGGCACCAGATCAGCCTGTTCCGGCCGGTGGTGTACGACGGCAGCGCCCTGGTGCTCTACGCGCTGCGGCAGGAGATCGGCGAGGACGCCTTCGGGCGTCTGGAGCGCGACTGGGTGCGGATCCACCAGGACGGGACGGCGACCACCGCGGACTTCACCTCGCTGGCGTCGCGGATCGCGGGACGTGATCTGTCGGCCTTCTTCACGGCGTGGCTGTACGGACGGAGGACCCCGCCGATGCCCGGCCATCCGGACTGGCGCAGCGAGCCGCCCAAGGCCCAGCAGCCGTCATCCGGGGCGTCCCCGGGAGCGCCGTCGCCGGGGGCGCAGCCGACGGGAGCGCCGTCGCCCGGGGTGACGGCGCCCACCGCGTCCGCGGTCCCCGGGCGGACCGTGCCCGGGGACACCGCCCCGGACGCGCGGCACCGTCCGGGAGCCGTCACCGCGCCGTTCCTCATGGGACCGTCCGGCAACGGAGCGTGAAACCCGAGTGACGGCCGGGCGGAACCGTGTCACCATCGACATGTCGGCGACGCGGCCGGGAATCATTCCGGTTCGTCACGCGTTGTGACTGCTGTAACGGACTCTCATTCGACGTAAGGATCCAATGACCTCCTCTTCATCCCCTTCCCAGGACGCGCGGGATTCCGCGGACCTCCGCACGGACAGCCTTCGAGCCGATGCCCTGATGGAAGAGGACGTCGCCTGGAGCCACGAGATCGACGGAGAGCGGGACGGCGACCAGTTCGACCGTTCCGACCGTGCGGCGCTGCGGCGCGTGGCGGGCCTCTCCACCGAGCTGGAAGACGTCACCGAGGTCGAGTACCGGCAGCTCCGTCTGGAGCGTGTCGTACTGGTCGGTGTATGGACCACCGGGACCGTGCAGGACGCGGAGAACTCCCTCGCGGAGCTCGCGGCCCTCGCCGAGACGGCGGGCGCGCTGGTGCTCGACGGTGTGATCCAGCGCCGTGACAAGCCCGATCCGGCCACCTACATCGGCTCCGGCAAGGCCCAGGAGCTGCGTGACCTGGTGCTGGAGAGCGGCGCGGACACCGTCGTGTGCGACGGTGAGCTGAGCCCCGGCCAGCTGATCCATCTCGAAGACGTCGTGAAGGTCAAGGTCGTCGACCGTACGGCCCTGATCCTGGACATCTTCGCCCAGCACGCCAAGTCCCGGGAGGGCAAGGCACAGGTCGCGCTCGCCCAGATGCAGTACATGCTGCCGAGGCTGCGCGGCTGGGGTCAGTCGCTGTCCCGGCAGATGGGTGGCGGCGGCGGTGGCGGTATGGCCACCCGAGGCCCCGGTGAGACCAAGATCGAGACGGACCGGCGGCGGATCCGCGAGAAGATGGCGAAGATGCGCCGGGAGATCGCGGAGATGAAGACCGGCCGTGAGATCAAGCGCCAGGAGCGCCGGCGGAACAGGGTCCCGTCCGTCGCGATCGCCGGATACACCAACGCGGGCAAGTCCTCCCTGCTCAACCGGCTCACCGGCGCGGGCGTGCTGGTGGAGAACGCGCTGTTCGCCACCCTGGACCCGACCGTGCGCCGGGCCGAGACACCGGGCGGCCGGATCTACACCCTGGCCGACACGGTCGGATTCGTCCGGCATCTGCCGCACCACCTCGTCGAGGCGTTCCGCTCCACGATGGAGGAGGTCGGTGACTCCGATCTGATCCTGCATGTGGTGGACGGCTCGCATCCCGTGCCGGAGGAGCAGCTGGCCGCCGTGCGCGAGGTGATCCGCGATGTGGGCGCGGTGAACGTGCGCGAGGTCGTGGTGATCAACAAGGCCGATGCGGCCGATCCGCTGGTCCTCCAGCGGCTGCTGCGCACGGAGCGGTACGCGATCGCCGTCTCGGCCCGCACGGGCGCGGGAATCGGCGAGCTGCTCGCGCTGATCGACGCCGAACTGCCCAGGCCCGAGGTCGAGGTGGAGGTGCTCCTGCCGTACACCCAGGGCGGGCTGGTCTCGCGTGTGCACGCCGAGGGCGAGGTGCTCTCCGAGGAGCACTCCCCGGAGGGCACGGTGCTCAAGGCGCGTGTCCATGAGGAGCTGGCCGCGGCGCTCGCTCCCTATGTGCCGGTGGCCCGCTGACCTACGGACGCCGGCGCGGCGTGGCACGCACGCCGACATGGCGTGGAGACATGGCGTAGGGACGGCCGTACAGACGACAAAGGCCCGTCCCCCTCTCGCGAAGAGGGGGACGGGCCTTTGTGTCATGGCCGTCGGCCGGATGACCGACGGCCCGCGGCCGTCACTGGCCCGCGAACTTCTCGCTGACCCCGTCGTAGATGCCCTTGGCGACATCGCCGAGGCGCGGTCCGGCCAGCCAGCCCGCCGTGACCGGGCCTATGGAGGTGTTGGAGACCAGCGCGGGCTTGCCGTCCTGGCCGGCCGCGACCCAGCCGCCGCCGGACGAGCCGCCCGTCATGGTGCATCCGACGCGGTACATCGTCGGGTCCTGCGCGTTCAGCGACAGTCGGCCCGGCTTGTCCTCGCACTGGAAGAGCTTCTGGCCGTCGAACGGCGGCGCGGCCGGGTAACCGGTCGCCGTCATGCTCGCGATGTTCGGCGTGGCCGGGGCGTTGAAGTTCACCGGCAGCGCCGAACCGACCGTCTCCTCCAGCGACTTGCCGTCACCGCCCTTCTCCGGGGTGACATGGATCACCGCGAAGTCGTACGGAGCGCCCTGACCGCCGGTCGAGGCGCCCTGGGCTATCCACTGGTCGGAGGTCTGCGCCCAGTCGGCCCACCACACCCCGTGCGGTGCCACCTCCTCCTTGGCGGCGGCCTCCAGCGCGCCCGTCTCCAGGCCGTCGTTGTTGTACGAAGGGACGAAGGCGAGGTTGCGGTACCAGCCGCCGGACTTGCCTGCGTGCACACAGTGGCCCGCCGTCCAGACCATATTGGACCGGCCGGGGTTGGCCGGGTCCTGGACCACGGTCGCCGAGCAGACCATCGAACCGCTGGGCCCGTCGAAGAACAGCTTGCCCGCCTCGGCCGCGTTGTCCCGGTACGGCGTGTTCACCGGCTGCGCGGTGACCGGCTGCGGAGTCGGGTCGGTGACTCCCTCGTCGCCGGAGATGTCCTGCTCCGCCACGGGCCGCTCGGGCGGCTGCTCCGCGTCCCGCATCCGGTCCGGGTCCCAGAGGTCCTCGATGATCGGGTTGACGAAGTCCCTGGCCTCACGGAGCCACTTGTCCTTGTCCCAGTTCTTCCACTCGCCGCCGCGCCACTTGTCCAGATCGATCCCGTGCTCCTTGAGCCGGTCCTTGAGATCGTCGGGAATCGTGATCCTGCCGTCGGACGGCAGACCGCCGGAGTCACCCGGCTGCGTGGCGGCGCTCTCCTCACCCGTGCCGCAGGCGGTGGCCGTCAGCGCGAGCGCCACCGCGATCGAGGCCGCGGCCAGGGCGGGGGAGAATCCGCGCCGGGTGCTCCTTCCACGGCGTGCGGCGAGCGTCGGGCGAATGGGTCGCATGGCGTGATCCCCCTGGGACTTCGGAACGGTTCGGAACAGTTCGTACGGAAAGCGAACGACGAACCCCGGGTGTGGTGTTGAGGCCGGGGCAAGACCCTCCACTATGCCGGTGCCGAAGGGGACGGCGCACGGCAGGGCTCCGGTTCCCGGGGTCGCAACGATCTTTCGGCGGACCGTGATCCCCGGCTTTCCGCGTCGTTGGTAGGTACGGGGGGCCCGGCAGGCGTCCACCGTCGAACATTCGGCGGGCGGGCGCCGTACTGACATGCGACCGAACCGTGACAGCGGGAGGACCGAACGCCGTGGCCGTGACCGAACCCGCTCCGGCGGCGCCCACCGTCGCACACGAGGGCATTCTCCGGCGCCAGTCCCTGCGCGAATCGGCGGCCCGCACCTATGCGAGGTCGCTGCCCGTGGTGCCGGTGCGCGCACGGGGGCTGACGATCGAAGCGGCGGACGGGCGGCGCTATCTCGACTGCCTCTCCGGCGCGGGCGCCCTGGCACTCGGGCACAACCATCCGGTCGTCCTGGAGGCGATCAGGAAGGTCCTCGACTCCGGTGCCCCGCTGCATGTGCCCGATCTCGCCACGCCCGTGCAGGACGCCTTCACCACCGAGCTGTTCGCCACGCTGCCGCGGCGGTTCGCCGAGAACGCCCGGGTGCGCTTCTGCGGTCCCACGGCCACCGACGCCGTGGAGGCCGCCGTCGAGCTCGTCCGTGGTGCCACGGGCCGCGACGGTCTGCTCGCCTTCACCGGGGCACACCACGGGACGACGGCCGGCGCCCTCGCCGCCTCCGCTGGTGTCCAGGACGCACGGGTGACCCGGCTGCCGTATCCGTACGACTACCGCTGTTCCTTCGGTGTCGGCGGCGAACGCGGCGCCGAACTCGCCGCCCGCTGGACCGAGAGCCTCCTCGCCGACGCCGACGCCGACGCCGACGCCGCCGATGGCCCCGGTGGCCCGGTGCCGCCCTGCGCCGGAATGATCGTCGAACCGGTGCGGGGCGAGGGCGGAGTGATCCCCGCTCCCGACACCTGGCTGCGCAGGATGCGCGAGCTGACCGCGGCCCGGTCCATTCCGCTCATCGCCGACGAGATGGAGACCGGAGTGGGGCGGACCGGCACCTTCTGGGCGGTGGAGCACAGCGGGATCGTCCCCGATGTGATGGTGCTCTCCAAGGCGATCGGCGGCTCCCTTCCACTGGCCGTGATCGTGTACGACGCGGCCCTCGACCGCCGCCCGCCCGGAGACCGTACGGACACCTTCCGCGGCAATCAGCTCGCGATGGCGGCGGGCGCGGCCACCCTCGCGTACGTACGGCGGAACGGGCTCGCCGATCGCGCCGCCCTCCTCGGCGCGCGCATGCTGGGCCGGCTCCAGGGGCTCGCGGCGACCCACCACTGTGTCGGAGACGTGCGCGGCCGTGGTCTCATGATCGGTGTGGAACTCGTCGCCCCGGCGGCCGGTGACCCCGCGCCACCCGCCACCGCACTCGCCGCCGCCGTCCAACGGGAGTGTCTGAGCCGCGGTCTCATCGTCGGACTCGGCGGGCACCGGTCCTCCGTCGTACGGCTCCTCCCTCCTCTCACACTCACCGACGAACAGGCCGGTGCGGTCGTCGATCGCTTCGCCGACGCCCTGGCCGCCGCGGAGCGAGCCGCGCTCCGCCGGAGCGAAGCCGGTCTGTCCCACTGACCCCGGACACCCACAAGGAAGCCCGCGTGAACCCCACCCCCTCACCCGATGTGCCCGAGGCCGACGGCCGTTCCAGCGCCCACCCCGTGGGCCATGACCGAGGGCACGAGCGAGGGCACGACCCGGCCCGGGCCGCCCGTACCGCGGAATCCCCGACCGTGCCGCGGCAGCCGGAGGGCGGCTTCGACGAGCGACTCCGCACCGCGGCCGGACCGTTCACCGGCCCCACGGCGGCGGCCGACCAGCTCGACCATCCCGACCCGCAGAAGGCCGCCGACGCGGCGGCCACCGAGAATCTGCTCCGCTGCTGGGTCCGGGAGACGGATCTGCCACGCCCCGACGGCTCCGTACTGCGGATCCCGCTCGACGCCAGTGGCACGGCCCTTCTCGTGCCCGTCCGGTACTGGTCGGCCACCGGCTGGCACCGCTTCGGCATGCCCTTCCTGGAGAACGCCCCGCACAGCGCCCCCGCCGCCGACGCCGTCACCGTCGCCGCGCTCCTCGGCCGCGAGTCGGGCCGCTACCAGGGAGCCGACCTGGTCGGCCGGGTCGCCAACTCCCTCAACCACACCGCCGAATTCCTCGCCGACCGGCGCCGCCGTCCCGGCGCCGGCGCCGACCTCTTCCTCACCGCCGAGCAGTCACTGATCCTCGGCCACCCCCTGCACCCCACACCCAAGAGCCGGGACGGACTCTCCGAGTCCGAGTCCCGCCTCTACTCACCCGAGTTGCGCGGCTCCTTCCCCCTCCACTGGATGGCCGTCGACCGGTCCGTCCTGGCCACCGACTCGGCCTGGACCGAGCAGGGCCGGGTCGTCCCCGCCGAACTGCTCACCACCCGTCTCCTCGGCGATGTGCCGCTTCCCGGACACACCGTCCCGCTGCCTCTCCACCCCTGGCAGGCACGCGAGTTGAGGCACCGTCCCGCCGTCGCCGCACTGCTCGACGCGGGGCTGCTGCACGATCTCGGGCCCCAGGGCGCTCCCTGGCATCCCACCTCCTCGATCCGTACGGTCCACCGGTCCGGCGTCCCCGTCATGCTCAAACTCTCGCTGGGCCTGCGCATCACCAACTCCCGCCGGGAGAACCTCCGCAAGGAGCTCCACCGCGGTGTCGAGGTGCACCGGCTGCTCCGCGGCGGACTCGCCAAGGAGTGGCAGGCCGCGCACCCCGGCTTCGACATCGTCCGGGACCCGGCCTGGCTCGCCGTCGACACCCCCGACGGCGAAGCGGTCGCCGGACTCGACGTCATGGTGCGCCACAACCCGTTCGCCCCGGGCGACGACGCCGTCTGCATCGCCGGACTGACCGCGCCTCGTCCCTACCCCGGCCGCACCGGCACCCATTCGCGTCTGGCCGAGATCGTCCTCGCCCTCGCCGCCCGCACCGGCCGTTCCCGCGCGGCCGTGTCCGCCGAGTGGTTTCTGCGCTATCTCGACCAGGTCGTCCGCCCGGTGCTCTGGCTCGACGGCACGGCGGGCATCGCCCTGGAGGCCCACCAGCAGAACACCCTGGTGCTCCTCGACCCCGACGGCTGGCCCATCGGTGGCCGCTACCGCGACAACCAGGGCTACTACTTCCGTGAGTCCCACCGGCTCTCTCTGGAGCGCCGCCTTCCCGGTATCGGCTCGGTCAGCGACACCTTCGTCTCCGACGAGGTCACCGACGAACGCTTCGTCTACTACCTCGGCATCAACAACGTCCTCGGTCTGATCGGCGCGTTCGGCGCGCAGGGGCTCGCCGACGAGCGCGTCCTCGTCGCCGCCTTCCGCCAGTTCCTCGCGGGGGCCGAAGGACTCGGCTCGTCCCTGCCCGGCCGGCTCCTGGAACCCGCCACGCTGCGCTGCAAGGCCAATCTGCTCACCCGGCTGCACGGCCTCGACGAGCTGGTCGGGCCCGTCGACACCCAGTCCGTCTACGTCACCATCGCCAATCCGCTTCGCCGGTGAAGGAACAGAACCCGTCCGAACTGCTGAGAGGAGAGCGCTCCGTGCCTCCCACCGACGCGAGCGCCGAGACCGGAGCCGACGCCCCCCGGAGAACGGGCGGGGGCACCGAGGACACCCTCGACCTGCGGCTTCCCGACGAGCTCGTCGCGCTGTTCGGAGAGGACGGGCCGACGGCGGTCGATCCGTCGCCCGGCGCCGGCCCGGCCGGGGATCTGCTCGACAGCCCCGCCGGCTGGGGTCCCGCCGCGACCCCGGCCGGTGTATTCCAGCTCGTCCCGGTCCGTATCGAGCGCGACGTGCCGCTGGTCAGCCGCTGGATGAACGATCCCGCAGTCGCGGCCTTCTGGGAGCTGGCGGGGCCGGAGTCCGTCACCGCCGCCCATCTGCGACCCCAGCTCGACGGCGACGGCCGCAGTGTCCCCTGTCTCGGCGCCCTCGCCGGCGTTCCGATGAGCTACTGGGAGATCTACCGCGCCGACCTCGACCCTCTCGCGCGCCACTACCCGGCGCGCCCGCACGACACCGGAATCCATCTCCTGCTGGGAGGCGTCGCCGACCGCGGTCGCGGTGTCGGCACCGCCCTTCTCCGCGCCGTCTCCGACCTCATCCTTGATCACCGTCCCCGCTGCGCGCGTGTCGTCGCCGAGCCCGACCTCCGTAACACCCCGTCCGTCTCCGCCTTCCTCAGCGCCGGCTTCCGCTTCTCGGCGGAGGTCGACCTGCCCGACAAGCGAGCCGCTCTCATGGTCCGCGACCGCGCCCTTCGCGACCTGCTGTGAACGGTCCGCCGCCCCACCCGTACCGCTCGATCCCCATCGGTTCCATCCCGAGGAGTCCTTGTGCCGAAGTCACCTGCCACCCATGACTCCCCTGCCGTCCACGACGCCACCGCCGTCCACGACCCCCTCACCGCACCCGACTCCTCAGCCGCTCCCGGCTCCACCGCCCACGCTTCGCCCGCTCCCGGCTCCACCGCCCCCACCCCGCTGTTCTCGCCGCCCG
>NZ_MAUD01000393.1 GCF_001700515.1 Streptomyces lushanensis | reverse complement strand
CAGAGCCCGACAACCGCGTGAGCTGGTTCACCGATCCACTCTCCACCCGTCGGCGACACTTGGCAAGGGGCACTCTGAATTTTTCAGAGTGCCGTGTTCTTCGTGGCGCGGGCATGGCAGACTGCTGGTAACCGTGCGTGGGGAGGACCCAAAGTGAGTGAACCGCGGTCCGCCCCGACCGTGGGTCAGGTCGTACTCGGCAGACGTCTGCAAGATCTTCGTGAGCGCTCAGGACTGAAGCGCGAGGAAGCCGCCAAGCTTCTCCGGGTGGCGCCCGCGACGATCCGCCGGATGGAGACCGCCGAGGTCGCCCTCAAGATTCCCTATGTGCAGCTCCTGCTGCGGGCGTACGGGATCCCCGAGGACGAGACCGAGGCCTTCGTCGAGCTCACCGAGGAAGCCAACAAGCCCGGCTGGTGGCAGAGGTTCCACGACATCCTGCCGGACTGGTTCAGCATGTACGTCAGCCTGGAGGGCTCCGCCTCCCTGCTGCGTACGTATGAACCGCACTTCGTTCCCGGGCTGCTCCAGACAGAGGAGTACGCCCGGTCGGTCATGCACGCGGGGGCGGTGGGACAGGCACAGCCCGAGGACATCGAACGCCATGTGGCGCTCCGTATGGAACGCCAGTCACTGCTCACCCGTACCCATGCGCCCAGATTCTGGGTGATCATGGACGAGACCGTACTGCGCCGGCCCGTCGGCGACAGTCCGGACGTCATGCGGGAGCAGATCGACAGGCTGCTCGACGCCTCGGCCCTGCCGAATGTCACCCTTCAGATCGCGGAATTCTCGAGCGGACACCATCCCGGTACCTACGGGCCGTTCGTGATCTTCCGGTTCGCCGAACCGGAACTGCCGGACATGGTCTACAGCGAGTACCTGACCGGCGCCGTCTATCTCGACGCACGTCCCGAAGTGGCCACCCACCTGGAGGTCATGGACCGGATGGCGGCTCAGGCCGCAACTGCACAACGCACGAAGGAGATCCTCAGGGATCTCCGCAAGGAGCTGTGAATGGATCCCATATACAACGGCATGCCGGCCGCCGACCTCGGTGCCGAGGGCTGGCGCAAGCCGTGGAGTGGTGGCAATGGCGGCAACTGCATCGAGGCCATGAAGCTGGCCGACGGCAGAGTCGCGGTGCGCCAGTCCGCCGACCCTGACGGCCCCGCACTGATCTACACCACCAGCGAGATCGCCGCGTTCATCCAGGGCGCGAAGGCCGGTCAGGCAGACTTCCTGCTGACCTGATCCGACCGACCGCCCACCGCTCACTCTTCCCCCCTTCCCACCGACCGTCCGGCCCCATCCGTCGTCCACATCCACGGATTCGTCCGTACCCCGTTCTTCCGCAGACACTGTGTTCCACAGATCCTGCTCATCGACCTTGAGACTTATGGAGCGCACATGACCGGGAACGACCCCATCGACACCAGCAAGCCGCATCCGGCCCGGGTGTACGACTGGTTCCTCGGCGGCAAGGACAACTATCCGGTGGACGAGGAGATGGCGAAGCAGTTACTGGCACTGGACTCCCGCGGGCCCGACATGGCGCGCGTCAACCGGGCATTCATGCACCGCGCCACCCGCTGGCTCGGCACCACCGGCGGGGTGCGCCAGTTCCTGGACATCGGCACGGGCATTCCCACCGAGCCCAATCTCCATCAGATAGCCCAGGAGGTCGCGCCCGACTCCCGGATCGTCTACACGGACAACGACCCGATCGTCCTCCGGCACGCCGAGGCGCTGCTGCGCAGCACCCCGAGCGGTGTCACCGAGTACGTCCAGGCCGATGTCCGCGATCCGGAGGGCATCATCGAGGCGGCGGGCAGGATCCTCGATCTGAAGCGTCCGGTCGCGCTCTCCCTCGTCGCGCTGCTGCACTTCGTCTCGGACGAGGACGGCGCGTACGACCTGGTGCGCAGACTGGTCGACCCGCTGCCGTCCGGCAGCTATCTTGTCCTCTCCCACGCCACGGGCGATTTCGACCGGGAGAGCGCGGACCAGGCACGTGAGCTGTACCAGAAGCGGGCGCTCACCCTGGCCCTGCGGTCGCGGGAGGAGTTCGCCGCGTTCTTCAAGGGCCTGGAACTGGTCGAACCGGGGGTCTCACTGGCCGCCGACTGGCGTCCGGAGCTGGGAGAGGTCGTACCGGTCCCCGGTGACGAGCCCATTCCCGGATACGCGGGCGTGGCACGCAAGCTGTAAGTGGAATACGGGGGCGCGGCGCCGCAGCACTTTTCAGGTGCGCTGCGGCGCCGCGCGTATTCGTCCACGGCACGAACGGGCCCGCCGCCCCGCCGCTCGCTCCCGGCGCTGTCAGGCACCCGCCCCGCGCTGGAGCCTGCCGTTCCGGACGCCGGAGTCCGTCGCGCGCGTCCGGCCCGTGACAATGGAGGCATGGCCCGACGTCCCGCTCGATCCGCCCGTCCCGTCCGATCCGGCAGCCCGGCCAGGTCCGGACCGTCCGAAGGCACCGGTACCGCCGTCACCGTCGCCTCGCCGTGTCCCTGCGGGCTGCCCGCCGCGTACGGCGCGTGCTGCGGACGTTTCCACTCCGGATCCGCCACCGCGCCCACGGCGCACCTGCTGATGCGCTCGCGCTACAGCGCCTTCGTCGTGCGCGACGAGCCGTATCTGCTGAGGAGCTGGGATCCCGCCACCCGGCCCGCCGGTGCCGGTCTCGACCCCGCGACGCGCTGGACCGGCCTGGAGATCCTGGACACCGCCGACGGCAGTCCGTTCCACACCACCGGCACGGTCACCTTCCGCGCCCGCTTCGTCCACCGGGGCACGGCGGGAGTGCTGCACGAACGGAGCCGCTTCGCCCGGCACGACGGCGCCTGGGTGTATGTGGACGGCACCTTCGCGGAGTGACCGCGCTCGCCCCCGGTGTGCGGCCCGGCGGGATCAGCGCGGTGCCAGCACCTCCGCCAGGTCGTACCGCACCGGTTCCTCCAACTGCGCGTACGTGCAGCTCTCCGGTGTACGGTCCGGTCGCCATCTGCGGAACCGTGCCGTGTGCCGGAACCGGGTGCCCTCCATGTGGTCGTACGCGACCTCGCACACCCACTCGGGCCGCAGCGGCAGCCAGGACAGGTCCTTCGTACCGGACCAGCGGCTCGGCGCGCCCGGCAGCCGCGCGCTCTCATGGGCGGACTCATCGGTCCAGGCGGCCCAGGGATGGCCCTGCGCCGACTCCATCCGCAGCGGCGCCAGTTCCTCGACCAGCTCCGCGCGGCGCTTCATCGGGAACGCGGCACTGACGCCGACATGCTGGAGGACGCCCTCGGCGTCGTACAGCCCGAGGAGCAGCGAGCCGACCACGGGACCGCTCTTGTGGAGGCGGTATCCGGCGACGACGGTGTCCGCCGTCCGCTCGTGCTTGATCTTGTACATCAGCCGGGCGTCCGGCCGGTAGAGCAGATCCAGAGGCTTGGCGATCACCCCGTCGAGCCCGGCGCCCTCGTACTGGTCGAACCACCGCCCGGCCAGTTCGGCGTCGGTGGTGGCGGGCGCGAGATGGACCGGCGGACGGACTCCGGTCAGGGCGGTCTCCAGCGCCTCTCTGCGCCGCGCCAGCGGCGTGTCGAGCAGCGAGGCGTCGCCGAGGGCCAGCAGGTCGAAGGCGACGAAGCTGGCCGGCGTACGCTCGGCGAGCATGTCCACCCGGGACTTCGCCGGATGGATGCGCTCGGTGAGCCGGTCGAAGTCGAGCCGGTTCCCCTGGACGACGACGATCTCGCCGTCCACCACACAGCGCTCGGGCAGCTCCGCGCGCAGGACCGTGACCAGTTCGGGAAAGTAGCGGGTGAGCGGCTTGCCCGTTCGGCTGCCGATCACCACCTCGTCGCCGTCACGGTGGACGATCGCCCGGAAACCGTCCCACTTGGCCTCGTACTGCATCCCCGGCGGGATGCGCGCCACGGACTTGGCGAGCATGGGCTTCACAGGAGGCATCACCGGCAGATCCATGCCCCGATTCTGCTCGGGAACAGGACGCTCCGCCCGATGTACGGTCCGCCGGATGCGGCACTGCCGCTGCCCGGCGCACGGCCCGCCCCGGGCCGGGCCCGCCCCGGCGCACGGCCCGCCCCGATGTGCGTTCCGACCGCGCCCGGCCTACCGTAGCCCCCATGGGCGCAGCGGTGGAGCTGGAGGCGAACGGCAGAACCGTACGGCTGTCCAGCCCGGACAAGGTGTACTTTCCCGAGCGCGGCTTCACCAAGCTCGATGTCGCGCGCTACTACCTGGCCGTGGGACCGGGGATCCTGCGCGCGCTGCGGGACCGGCCGACCACCCTGGAGCGCTACCCGGAGGGAGTCGGGGGCGAGTCCTTCTTCCAGAAACGGGCGCCGAAGAACCTGCCCGACTGGATTCCCACGGCCCGGATCGAGTTCCCCAGCGGCCGTTCGGCCGACGAGATCTGTCCCACGGAGGTCGCCGCCGTGCTCTGGGCGGCGAATCTCGGCTGTCTCACCTTCCACCCGTGGCCGGTACGCCGAGGCCGCACCGACCATCCCGACGAACTGCGGATCGACCTGGATCCGCAGCCGGGCACCGATTTCAAGGACGCGGTCAGGGCCGCCCACGAGCTGCACGGCCTTCTGGAGGAACAGGGACTGCACGGCTGGCCCAAGACCTCCGGCGGCCGGGGTCTGCATGTGTTCATCCCCATCGAACCGCGCTGGACCTTCACCGAGGTCCGCCGCTGCGCCATCACCATCGGCCGGGAGCTGGAGCGGCGGATGCCGGGCCGGGTGACCACCGCGTGGTGGAAGGAGGAGCGCGGCGAGCGCATCTTCGTCGACTACAACCAGACCGCCCGCGACCGCACCATCGCCTCCGCCTACTCCGTACGTCCCCGGCCGCACGCCCCGGTCTCCGCGCCGCTGCGCTGGGCGGAGCTGGACGAGGTCGCGCCGGACGACTTCGATGTGGCGACCATGCCGGTGCGCTTCGGCGAGGTGGGCGATGTGCACGCGGACATGGCGGAGCGGGCGTTCGGTCTGGAGGGCCTGCTGGAGCTGGCCGAACGGCAGGAACAGGACCATGGGCTCGGCGACATGCCGTATCCGCCGGACTATCCGAAGATGCCGGGGGAGCCCAGGCGCGTCCAGCCGAGCCGGGCCAAGCGGCAGGACGAGGAATAGCCCGGACGGCACGTTGAGGACCGGTGGCCCGGACGGCGCCGTGCCCCCCTCTCCGCCGGAGAAGGGGGCACGGCGCGCACGCGTGAGTTGTCGGCCCGGGGCTACAGCTCCATGATCCGGATGTTGCGGTACGAGACCACATCCGTCGTGCCGTGGACCTGGAGCCCGACATAGCCGGTGGCGTACCGCCGGCCGTCCGTGCCCGGGTCACCGGCGCGCGGCGGGGTGAACGTCTGCCCGCCCAGATTGTCGAACTCGTTGATCACCACACCGTTGCGCAGGACCGTGTAGTGCTGGTCGACCACCCGGATCTCGTAGTCGTTCCAGGTGCCCTTCGGGGTGACGCCCGCGTTGCCCAGACCCACCCGGTCGAAGCCGTAGATCGAGCCGGTCTTGTACATGTCGCCGTCCGGGCGGTCGAGGATCTGCACCTCGTGCCCGTAGTTGATGGCGACCCACTCGGGCCGGGACTCCTCCGGGTGGTCGTGGACGTTCGGGAAGCGGACGAAGACACCGGCGTTGGCGTTGCCGTTGCCCGGGGCGTCGTCACGGAACTGGAGCTTCAGCGAGAAGTCGCCGTACTTGCGCTCCGGGAACCACAGCATGCCCATGCCCTCGACGGTGGTGCTGCTGGTGATCGCACCGTCGCCGGAGAGCGCGAACCGGCCGCCGCCCACCTGCTCCCACTTGGCGAGCGACTCCGCCGTGCCGTCGAAGAGATCGCGGTAGCCCTCGGTCTGGCCGGGCTGGCCGATCTTGGACTGCTTCGCGGCCCTGGTTATCTTGTTGAACTCGCGCTGGTCGATGACATTGTCGGCGAGCAGCTTGTCGAGCACGGAGTCGACGTGCTTGAGGAAGAGGGCGTGCGAGGTCCACTCCCGCTCGTCCTCGATCAGCTCGTTGACGGTGCAGCGGCTACGGGTCAGCCGGTTCGGCACACCCGAGTCGACCGTGCCGACGATGACCGTCAGCCGTTCGTCGTACTCGGGGCAGTTGGGCGCGGGAACGCCGCCGCCCTGCGCGATGGTGAACGACACCTGCCTGGCCTGCGAGGTGTTGCCCGCCTTGTCGGTCGCGCGGTGCGCGAACGTGTGACGGCCGACCCGGTCGACGATGACGGGAGTCGTGTACGCGAGGTACGGACCGCCGTCGAGGGAGTACTCGGTCCTGTCGACACCGGACTCGGCGTCGGTCGCGGTGACCGTCACCTTGGCGCTGGTGATGAACGCGCCGTTGGCGTTCTTCTCACCGGTCACGGCCGCCGAGGTCTCCGGCGCGGTGGTATCCCGGGCCGGCGGCGTCACGACGGTGAAGGCGACGGACTTCTCGGCCGCCGCGTTCCCCGCCTTGTCGGTCGCGCGGTAGCGGACCGTGTGCGTGCCGACCTGATGCACCATCACCGGAGCGGTGTACGGCTGCCAGGCGCCGCCGGCGCCGAGCGCGTACTCGATGGTGTTGACGCCGGAGCCGGTGTCCGACGCGGTGACGGTGACCGTGGCCATCGACAGATAGTTGCCCGCCGCGTCCCGCTCGCCGCTCACGGTCGCCGAGGTCTCCGGCGGGGCCGTGTCACCGGACGGCGGGGCCACGACGGTGAAGGCGACGGACTTCTCGGCCGCCACGTTCCCCGACTGGTCGGTCGCGCGGTAGCGGATCGTGTGGCTGCCGACCTGGTCGACCACCACCGGAGCGGTGTACGGCTGCCACGGTCCGTCGGTCCCGACCGCGTACTCGGTCGTCGCCACACCGGAGCCCTCGTCGGTCGCCGTCACCGACACCGTGGCCGAGCCGACGTAGTCACCGCCGGCGTTCTGCTGGCCCTCCACCGTGGCGGAGGTCGTCGGGGCGGTGGTGTCTCCCGGGCCGACCTCGGTCACGGTGAGCACACCGGTCATCTGGGCGTGCCCCGGGATGGAGCAGCGGAAGCGGTACTTGCCCGGTGTCAGATTGACCTCGGCGGTGTACTTCCCGCCGTTGGCGTCGTCGGGATTGGCCAGGATGTTCAGGGAGACGTCGTTGTTGTACTCGGGATCCGACACGTCGAAGGTCAGCGTGTGCGGCATTCCCGTGGTGTTGCCGGTGGCCGCGCTGTTCTCGAAGACGATGGTGGTCGGCCCGGCCAGCGCGGTGGTCGGGAAGCTGAGATAGCGGTCGGTCCGGTCGCCGGCCGTCCACGTCAGCACCTGGGCGGCAGCGGCGGCCCGCCCGCCGTCCGTGCGCTCAGATGCCCGGCCGTACGCCGCCGTCGACGTCAGGCCCAGCACCATCAGGAACGCGCCCACCAGGGCCGTCCACACCCGCAGAGGGCGATGCCCGAGGAGGGAACGATGGGATCGATGTCTCACTGCGTCGCCTTCCTGGCCAGGTCGGAGGCGGCCGGAGTCGGCTCGCCGCCCTTGTACGTCACATGCCACAGCGCGGACTGGGAGTCGGAGGTGAAGAAGCCGCGCCCGTAGTCCAGGACGTAGAGCGAGCCGTCCGGGGCGAACTTCCAGTCCATGAGGTTGCGGATACCGCCCTGACCGACCGGGATGATCTTCTTCAGGGTCTCGGCGTGCACCGGCAGACCGCCCTTGCCGACGGTCTTGGGATCGGTCAGCACCGCGTGGCGCGGGCTGTCCGTCGCGTCGTAGAAGTCACCGACGAACCACTTGCCGTCCCAGTACTCGGGCCACTTGACCGCGCTGGCGCTCTGCGCGTCGTAGCGGTAGACCGGGCCGTCCATCGTCGCCTGGCCGCCGCCCTTGAGCCACGGCAGCAGATACTTCGCCTCGGCGGGCTTGTAGCTCGGGATGCCGTTGGCGTCCCGCGGATAGTCCGGGGCGCCACCCTGCGGCGAGTACCAGATGGTGTTCGGGGTGACGGGCGGCAGATTCACCAGGCCGTCGTTGTTGGGCGACTCGTTCTTGGGCGCGTTGCAGTTGTACCAGCCCAGCGGCTTGGACGGGTCGGGCAGATTGCGGTCCCGGTAGGGCTGGTTGTTGCCCATGCAGAACGGCCAGCCGTGGTTGCCCGCCTTGGTGATCGCGGAGAACGTGTCGTACTTCGCCGGACCCCAGACGGTGCTCGGCGAGCCCGCGTCGGGACCGACCCAGCCCGCGTAGAGGATGTCGGTCTTCTTGTCGATGGAGATACGCGCCGTGTTGCGCACACCCATCACATAGATCTCACCGCGGGTCTTGCCGCCGCCCTCGTCCATCTCCTCGCCCGTGAACAGATTTCCCGCGGGCAGGGTGTAGGTCCCGTCGGGCTCCGGGTGGATGCGGAGGATCTTCCCGTTCAGGTTGTTGGTGTTGCCCGCCGTGCGGCGCGCGTCCGCGAAGGAGACGCCCTTGTAGTTGGGCTGCGGGTTGTTGCCCGAGTAACCGTCGCTGAAGCCGGACGAGTTGTTGTCGCCGGTCGCGATGTAGAGATTGCCCTTCGAGTCCCAGGCCATGCCGCCGCCCGCGTGGCAGCAGCTGTGGACCTGTACCGGCCACTTCAGCAGGACCTTCTCGGAGGCGAGGTCCAGCTTGTTGGTCGTCAGGTTCAGCGTGAAGCGGGAGACCCGGCGCTCGGCCATCCGGGTGTCACGGTTGAGCTGCGAGTGCGGGGTGTAGTGCAGATACACCCAGCCGTTGGTCTCGAACGCGGGATCCAGCTCGATGCCGAGCAGGCCCTCCTCGACCTTGACCAGCTCGTCGCCGCCGCCCTTGTTGCCGAAGACCGTCAGCGCGCCCGCGAGCGTCACCTTCTTCGTCGCGGGATCGTAGACATGGATCTGGCCCAGACCCTTGCCGATCTCCGGATTGTTCCAGTCGGTCACCACGGGAGCGGCGTTGTCGCCACCGCCGCGGCCGATGTACAGCACCCGTCCGTCGGGCGCCACGACCAGTCCGTGCGGCTCGCCGATCTGGTCCTGCTGACCCGGCTGGTTCGGCTGGGTGACACGCTGGGCCTGGTAGTTGCTGTCGATCGTCGCCTTGCAGTCGGCGCGGGAGAGCCGGGTCGTCCACTGGAGGGCGCCGCGCAGATGGTCGCGGAAGTCGGTCTCCGCGTACGACTCGGGCGTACCGCCCATGCCGGTGTAGAAGGACCGGCCGCCGTCGTAGTCGCGGCACCAGGAGACGGGGTGGTCCGCGCCGTTGGCACCGGTGCCCGGCTGGTAGCTCGCCTCCCTGACGCGGGCGACGGTGTGCACCTTGCCGCTCGGGTTGACCGCCCAGTTGAACCACTTGTCCGGCCGCTTCCACTCCAGCGGAAGGTTCTTCGTGGCCGGATTGATACGGTCACCGACCTCGACGGTCGCGCGCTGCACCGTGGTGGGAGCCCCGGTGGGCCGGGCGCCGATCAGCCCGGTGAACCAGTCCGAGTACGGCTCCGTACGGGCCGCGTCATGGATGCCGAGGAAGCCGCCACCGGCCTCCACATAGGCTTCGAGCCCGGCTTCCTGCTCCGGGTCGAGCACATCCCCGCCGCCGGTGAGGAAGACGACCGCGTTGAATTTGCCCAGCTTGGTCGCATTGGTGAAGACGGAACCGTCGTCCGTCGCCTCTGTCTTGAACCGGCCGGCCGCGGGACCCGACAGGCCGATGGCCTCGATGGCCTCGATCCCGGCGTTGACGACCGGCGACTCCTCGGTGGCCGAGGCGTGGAAGACAAGGACCTTGACGGTGTTTCCGCCCGGAGGTGACGGAAGGGACAACGTTGTCGAAGGCGGCTCCGGGTACGGCTTGGCCGATGCGGCGGTGCCGCCGAGCAGTGACGCCGCCATCGTGCCGGCCACCAGTGCCGCGGCCATTCCGCGCCTGGATCTAGACCGGTGATGTGGTGCGCGCTGCATGTGTTCACCCACCCCTCTGTGGTCATAGCAACAGCGAACGAAGCTAGACCCCTTTCCGTGACTCGCCAATAGGTATAACCGCAATCGACCGAACTTTGTCCTGACTGTGGATAAACATGGACCGCTGGTCTACGGTGTGCCCGTCCCCGGGGTCTCGTGTGCCCCGTAAATCTCGTACGGCACTGGGGAGTCGGTATGGCCATGGACAGACGGAGCTTCAACCGGCGGCTGATTGCGGGAGGTGCGGTGGCCGCCACAGGGGTGACATCGTTGTCGGTCGCCTCGGCGCCCGCGGCGACCTCGGCGGAACCGCCACCCAGGACGGCTCCGGCGGGGGGTCAGGTGCGCCATCTCAAGCTGTTCGCCGAGACCCTGCCGAACGGTCAGATGGGATACGGCTTCGAGAAGGGCAAGGCGTCCGTTCCGGGCCCGCTGATCGAACTGATCGAGGGGGACACCCTCCACATCGAGTTCGAGAACACCACGGACGTGGCGGCCAGCCTCCATGTCCACGGCGTGGACTACGACATAGCCAGCGACGGCACCCGGATGAACCGGAGCCATGTCGAGCCGGGCGGCACCCGTACGTACACCTGGCGTACCCACACGCCCGGCAGGCGTGCGGACGGCACCTGGCGGCCGGGCAGCGCCGGCTACTGGCACTACCACGACCACGTGGTCGGCACGGACCACGGCACGGGCGGCATCCGCAAGGGGCTCTACGGTCCCGTGGTCGTCCGCAGGAAGGGCGACATCCTGCCGGACAAGCAGTTCACGATCGTCTTCAACGACATGACGATCAACAACAAGACCGGCACGGAGGCGCCCAACTTCGAGGCGACCGTCGGGGACCGCGTCGAGATCATCATGATCACGCACGGCGAGTTCTACCACACGTTCCACATCCACGGTCACCGCTGGGCGGACAACAGGACGGGCCTGCTGACCGGTCCCGACGATCCCAGCCGGGTGGTCGACAACAAGATCACCGGACCGGCGGACTCCTTCGGCTTCCAGATCCTCGCGGGCGAGCACGTGGGCGCGGGAGCCTGGATGTACCACTGCCATGTCCAGAGCCACTCGGACATGGGCATGGCGGGCCTGCTGCTGGTCAAGAAGCCGGACGGCACGATCCCGGGCTACGAGCCGCACCACCCGGACCACCCGATGGGCGCGGACGGTGCCAAGGGCGCGGAGAGCGCCAAGGGCACGCGGGACACCAAGGGCACGGCCGGCCACGCGGGTCACTAGGCCCGGACAGGACCTGGGCCCTGTCCGGCGGGCTTGTGCCGGCAGGTCGTCGCCTCGGGACGGGCGGCGGCCTGCCCCGCGGGGCCGTCCGGCGGCCGGGCCCGATGCCATCCTGGGCGCATGGCGGAACTCAACGGCCGGCCCGTCGGCCTCGACGAGATCACGGCGCTCGCGCTCACCAACTACGGGCACTTCACCACGCTCCGGGTGGAGGACGGGCGGGTACGCGGGCTGACCCTGCATCTCGACCGGCTCGGCCGGGACTGTCCGGCGCTGTTCGGGGCCGAGCTGGACCTCGACCGGGTGCGGACGCTGCTGCGCCGGGCCGCGCCGGCCCATGGCGCGGCCACGGTGCGGGTCACGGTGTTCGACCCGGCCCTCGACATCGGGCATCCCGACCGTGCCGGCGACCCGCACATCCTGGTCACCCGCCGTCAGGTCTCGTCCGCGCCCCTGCCGCCACTGCGGGTGCGCTCCGTCGCGTACACCCGGGACGCGCCCGAGGTGAAGAGCGTCGGACTCTTCGCGTCGCTGCGCCATCGCCGTACGGCCCGGCTCGACGGATACGACGACGCGCTCTTCGTGGACGGGGACGCGCTTATCTCCGAGGGCGTCACCTGGAACGTCGGCTTCTTCGACGGCGACTCGGTCGTCTGGCCGGAGGCCGTCCAGCTCGCCGGAGTGACGATGCGGCTCCTCCAGGAGGCACACGAGCACCGCGTGGCTCCGGTCCCGCTCGCGGACGTCGGATCGTTGGACGCGGCCTTCGCGACCAACGCCGCCATCGGAGTGCGCGCCGTCACGGCGATCGACGGGACCGCGTTCCCGGACCGCCATCCCGCCGTGGACCTTCTGCGCGAGACGTATCTGGAAGACCCGGGCGAGCTCCTGTAGCGCGACGCCCGGCGGCCTCACGCGCCACGCGCTGCGTGAGGTCCTGGAGAGGGCCTAGCCGCCGGCCAGCCGGAGCTGCTCCTCCTCCACGATCCGGCGGGCGATGTCCCGGTCCGCGACATCGACCGCGTCGGGCGTGGCGTCGGCCATCTCGCTGCGCCGGGCATAGGCGTCGAAGAGACGGTTCTTGTCGGCGAGGATGTCCAGCAGCCGCTGATCCACACTGTCGACCGCGAGCAGCCGGTGCACCTGGACGGGACGGACCTGGCCCATCCGGTGCGCGCGGGCCACCGCCTGGTGCTCCAGTGTCGGTTTGACCTGCGGCTCGCAGAGGATGACGACCGACGCGGCCTGCATGTTCAGCCCGACACCGCCCGCCTGGATCTGGCTCAGCAGCACCGCGTGGCCCGGGACCGCGCCGAAGCGGTCCACGATCCGCTGACGGCGGTCCGCCGGGACGTCGCCGCTCAGCGGCCCGAACACCTCCTCGCCCAGCACCTGGTGAACCGCGGTCAGCACCTCGCGGAAGTACGAGAAGACCACCACCTTCAGCCCGTTCCCCGCGGCCTCGGCCACCAGCTCCCGCAGCCGTCCCAGCTTGGCCGAGGTCTCCGGCCGCGCGTACGCCGCCCGGCGCATCCGCATGAAGTGCGCGTCGGCCACCGCCGCGCGGTCGCGCCGGCCTATCTGCGCCGTAACCAGCAGGATGTCCTGGCCGAGCTGCCCGCGCTGGTGCGGGTGGACGAGTGGGAGGAGCTGAGCGCCGGGGATCTGGCGGCCTATCGCGCGGCGGTGGCCGACGCGCACTTCATGCGGATGCGCCGGGCGGCGTACGCGCGGCCGGAGACCTCGGCCAAGCTGGGACGGCTGCGGGAGCTGGTGGCCGAGGCCGCGGGGAACGG
>NZ_MAUD01000392.1 GCF_001700515.1 Streptomyces lushanensis | reverse complement strand
GAGGGATGGTGGCCACCGGGCCCAACTCGGGCCGCAGCGGCCACCATCCCTCGGACCGACGGGTCGAGGAGGGCGATTTCCTGTCCGTCGGCCTCGGCGCCGACTACCGCGGATACCGGTGTCTGATCGGCCGTACCTTTGTCATCGGAACCTCTCCCGCCGACTGGCAGATCGAGCTGTACGAGCTGGTCTTCTCGGCACAACGGGCAGGTCGGGAGGCCCTCGTACCGAGCGCCGGCTACCGCGACGTGGACCGCGCGACCCGGCAGCCGCTGGAGGCCGCCGGGCACGGCGAGCGGCTCGCACCCCGTACGGGACATGGCGTCGGACTCGAAATCGACGAGGACCCGCAGCTCGCTCCCGCCGCCATGGGTAAACTGGACGCTTGTGTGCCGGTCACCGTCGGACCGGGGGTCCACCTCCCGGGCCGGGGCGGTGTCCGGATCGATGACACGCTCGTCGTCCGCCCCGAGGCGGACGGCGGACCCGAGCTACTCACCATCACGACCAAGGAACTGCTCGCGCTCTAGTGCCCAGGCACCGCGCACACCCTCGGTCGTCCACCAGCTTCAGTCCAGGAGATTCCGCAACCGTGGCTTCCACGAACGACCTCAAGAACGGCCTGGTGCTCAAGCTCGACGGGGGCCAGCTCTGGTCCGTCGTCGAGTTCCAGCACGTCAAGCCCGGCAAGGGCCCGGCCTTCGTGCGCACCAAGCTGAAGAACGTGCTCTCCGGCAAGGTCGTCGACAAGACCTTCAACGCCGGCGTGAAGGTCGAGACGGCCACCGTTGACCGCCGCGACATGCAGTTCTCGTACATGGACGGCGAGTACTTCGTTTTCATGGACATGGAGACCTACGACCAGCTCATGGTCGACCGCAAGGCCGTCGGCGACGCCGCCAACTTCCTGCTGGAGGGCTTCACCGCCAGCGTCGCCACGCACGAGGGCGAGGTGCTCTATGTCGAGCTGCCCGCCGCCGTCGAGCTGACCATCCAGCACACCGACCCGGGCGTCCAGGGCGACCGCTCCACCGGCGGCACCAAGCCGGCGACGCTGGAGACCGGTTACGAGATCGGTGTTCCGCTCTTCATCACCACGGGTGAGAAGATCAAGGTCGACACCCGCTCCGGCGAGTACCTCGGCCGGGTGAACAGCTAACCGTGGCTGCCCGGAGCAATGCCCGTAAGCGTGCTTTCCAGATTCTCTTCGAGGCCGACCAGCGCGGGGCGTCCGTGCAGACGGTTCTCGCCGACTGGATACGGCATGCCCGGACCGACGACCGGCAGCCGCCGGTCGGTGAGTACACGATGGAGCTGGTCGAGGGGTACGCGGAGCACGCGGACCGTATCGACGATCTCATCTCCACCTACTCGGTGGGCTGGACGCTGGACCGGATGCCGGTCGTGGACCGGAACATCGTGCGGCTCGGCGCCTATGAGCTGGTGTGGGTGGACGGCACCCCGGACGCGGTCGTGATCGACGAGGCGGTCCAGCTCGCCAGGGAGTTCTCCACCGACGACTCGCCGTCCTTCGTGAACGGCCTGCTCGGCCGCTTCAAGGACCTCAAGCCGAGTCTGCGCCGCGCCTGAGGCCCGGGACGGACCGTGTCTTCCTCGAAGCGCCGGACGGGCGCTGTGCGGTGTCCTCAAGCGCCGGACGGGCTCAGCGGCCCGTCCGGCGCTTGAGGGTACGGGCGCCGGACGCGCCGGGGGGCGGTCCCGCGGGCAGTGCGGGACCGCCCCCCGGAGGTGACGTTTCTGCTGTTATGCCGGATTCGGTCAGCCCTCTTCGTGGGCCACCGCGCGGCGGGCGTCCGCGTCGAGGACGCCCCAGCTGATGAGCTGCTCGGTCAGGACCGACGGCGACTGGTCGTAGATCACGGCCAGCGTGCGCAGATCGTCCTGGCGGATCGACAGCACCTTGCCGTTGTAGTCACCGCGCTGGCTCTGGATCGTCGCCGCGTACCGCTGGAGCGGGCCCGCCTTCTCCTGCGGCACATGGGCCAGCCGCTCCAGGTCGAGGACGAGCTTCGGCGGCGGCTCGGCGGCTCCGCCGGGCGTCGTGCCAGGAAGCAGTTCCTGCACGGGGACCCCGTAGAAATCCGCCAGCTCGGCGAGGCGCTGCACCGTCACGGCACGGTCGCCACGCTCGTACGAACCGACCACCACGGCCTTCCAGCGGCCCTGGGACTTCTCCTCCACGCCATGGAGCGAGAGGCCCTGCTGGGTGCGGATGGCGCGGAGTTTGGCCCCGAGCTGCTTTGCGTATTCGCTGGACATATAGCTCCCCGGACGAAGTCTGGTAACTCACTGTGAGGTTACGCAGCGTTACTTGGATGCGTCAAGCCGAGGGCTCACCGACCGGGTCCCCGCACGGCTTTCCGCCGCCTCCTGACTGCCTTCCGAGGGGGTACCGCCAGGTGTCCGACGGACGCCCTGCTAGCCTGAGTGGCGTAAATCCGACGTCCTTTAAAGTCCGTCCCGTGAGGCGGAGAAGGAGGTCTGTTCTCCCATGGTTCCTGTGGACACAGACACGACAGACTCGTCGGCCGACAGCTCCGGTGCCGCGCGCCCCGTGCTGGAGGCCCCCGACATCGCGCGGGTCCTGACCCGTATTGCCCACGAGATCGTCGAACGCGCCAAGGGCGCCGACGACGTGGTGCTGCTCGGCATTCCGACCCGCGGTGTGTATCTGGCCCGCCGGCTGGCCGACAAGCTCGCGGAGATCACCGGACGCTCGATCCCGGTCGGCTCCCTCGACATCACGATGTACCGCGACGACCTGCGGCTGCGTCCCGCCCGCGCGCTGGCCCGCACCGACATCCCCGCCGACGGTGTCGACGGACGTCTCGTGGTCCTCGTGGACGACGTGCTCTTCTCCGGCCGTACCATCCGCGCCGCCCTCGACGCCCTCGGCGACATCGGACGGCCCCGCGCCGTCCAGCTCGCCGTCCTGGTCGACCGCGGCCACCGCGAGCTGCCGATCCGCGCCGACTACGTCGGCAAGAACATCCCCACCTCGCTGCGGGAGACGGTCAAGGTGCAGCTCGCCGAGGAGGACGGCCGGGACACCGTGCTGCTCGGCCTCCAGCGGCCTGTCACGTCCGGCGAGCAGTAGCCCCTGCCTCCGTACGTCCTGATCCCGTACGGACGCCTCCGTGCGCCCGCACGCCCGCACACCCAGACACCGGAGCACTCTCCCGATGCTGCGCCTCCCCGGGGCAAGTCCCCGCACCCCCGGCCATCTCATCTCGGCGGCCGATCTCAGCCGTGACGACGCCGTGCTGATCCTCGACACCGCGGAGGAGATGGCCCGCGTCGCCGACCGGCCCATCAAGAAACTGCCGACGCTGCGCGGCCGTACCGTCGTCAATCTCTTCTTCGAGGACTCCACCCGCACCCGGATCTCCTTCGAGGCCGCCGCCAAGCGTCTGTCGGCCGACGTCATCAACTTCTCCGCCAAGGGCTCGTCCGTCTCCAAGGGCGAGTCGCTCAAGGACACCGCGCTGACACTGGAGGCGATGGGCGCCGACGCCGTCGTCATCCGGCACCCCGCGTCCGGCGCTCCGTACCGGCTCGCCACCTCCGGCTGGATCGACGGCGCGGTGGTCAACGCCGGCGACGGCACCCATGAGCACCCCACCCAGGCGCTGCTCGACGCCTTCACCCTGCGCCGCCGGCTGGTCGGCGCCGACCAGGGCACAGGGCGCGGCCTCGACGGGCGGCGGGTCACCATCGTCGGCGATGTGCTGCACAGCCGCGTCGCCCGCTCGAACATCCTGCTGCTGCACACGCTCGGCGCCCGGGTCACCGTCGTCGCTCCGCCCACGCTCGTACCGATCGGTGTCGAGCGCTGGCCGTGCGAGGTCTCCTACGACCTGGACCGGGTGCTGCCCACGTCCGACGCCGTGATGATGCTGCGCGTGCAGCGCGAGCGGATGAACGCCGCGTTCTTCCCGACCGAGCGCGAGTACTCCCGCCGCTACGGACTGGACGGCGACCGGATGAGCCGGATGCCCGGCGACTCCGTCGTGATGCATCCCGGTCCGATGAACCGCGGTATGGAGATCACCGCGGAGGTCGCCGACTCCGACCGCTGCACGGCCGTCGAGCAGGTCGCCAACGGTGTCTCGATCCGGATGGCCGTGCTCTATCTGCTGCTCGGCGGCAACGAGCCCGCCGTCACCCATTCCCGCCCGTAACCCGCAACGAGGAGAACGAGTAACCATGAGCAAGATCCTTATCCGGGGCGCGCGGGTGCTCGGCGGTGAGCCGCAGGACGTGCTGATCGACGGTGGGACCGTTGCGGCGACGGGCGCGGGGCTGGACGCGGGCGACGCCGCGGTCGTGGCGGCCGAGGGACAGGTGCTGCTGCCCGGTCTGGTCGATCTGCACACGCATCTGCGGGAGCCGGGCCGCGAGGACTCCGAGACCGTGCTGACCGGCACCCGGGCCGCCGCCCTCGGCGGCTTCACCGCCGTCCACGCCATGGCCAACACCTTCCCCGTGGCCGACACCGCCGGTGTGGTCGAGCAGGTCTGGCGGCTGGGCCGGGAGCACGGCTACTGCGATGTCCAGCCCGTCGGCGCCGTGACCGTCGGGCTGGAGGGCAAGCACCTCGCCGAACTGGGCGCCATGCATGACTCCGCCGCCCAGGTGCGGGTCTTCTCGGACGACGGCAAGTGCGTGGACGACGCCGTGATCATGCGGCGGGCGCTGGAGTACGTGAAGGCGTTCGACGGAGTGATCGCGCAGCACGCCCAGGAGCCGCGGCTGACCGAGGGCGCGCAGATGAACGAGGGCGTCGTCTCCGCCGAGCTGGGGCTCGGCGGCTGGCCGGCCGTCGCCGAGGAGTCGATCATCGCCCGCGATGTGCTGCTCGCCGCCCATGTCGGCTCGCGCGTCCACATCTGCCATCTCTCGACGGCGGGGTCCGTGGAGCTGGTGCGCTGGGCGAAGTCCAAGGGCTGGAACGTGACGGCCGAGGTCACCCCGCACCATCTGCTGCTCACCGACGAGCTGGTCCGCTCGTACGACCCGGTCTACAAGGTGAACCCGCCGCTGCGGACCGAGGCGGACGTACAGGCGCTGCGCGCGGCGCTCGCGGACGGCACGATCGACTGCGTCGCCACCGACCACGCGCCGCATCCGCACGAGGACAAGGACTGCGAGTGGGCCGCCGCCGCCATGGGCATGGTCGGCCTGGAGACGGCGCTGTCGGTGGTCCAGGAGACCATGGTGGAGACCGGGCTGCTGGACTGGGCCGGGGTGGCCGACCGGATGTCGTTCCGCCCGGCCCGTATCGGCCGTCTCACCGGCCACGGCCGTCCCGTCTCGGTGGGCGAGCCCGCCAACCTCACCCTGGTCGATCCGGCATACCGTGGTCCTGTGGACCCGACGGGCTTCGCCTCCCGCAGCCGCAACACCCCCTATCAGGGCCGTGAGCTGCCAGGACGCGTCACCCACACCTTCCTCCGGGGCCGCGCCACGGTCGTCGACGGGAATCTGGCGTGACAAGTGCGATGCTTCACCTCCCTCTGGCCCTTCCGGTCCCCGCGACCGCCGAGCAGAAGTCGGCGGAGGTGACCGACTGGGCCGCCCGCCTGGGCTGGGTCGTCGGTCTGCTGCTCTTCGTCGCGCTCGTCTACTGGCTGATGCGCCAGGGCTGGAAGTGGCGCGGCAGCCTTCAGTCCGGGCTGCCCGAGCTGCCCGTCGCGCCCGCCGCACCCGGTCCGGCCACCCTCACCATGACCGGCCGCTACCACGGTTCCACCACCGCGGGGCAGTGGCTCGACCGCATCGTGGCCCACGGCCTCGGCGCCCGCAGCCGGGTGGAGCTGACACTCACCGACTCCGGGCTGGAGGTCGTACGCCCCGGCGCGAACGACTTCTTCGTCCCCGCCGCACAGCTGCGCGAGGCACGGCTCGACAAGGGCATCGCGGGCAAGGTCCTCGCCGAGGGCGGACTGCTGATCGTCACCTGGGAGCACGGCGGCACGCTGATCGACTCGGGCTTCCGCTCCGACCGCTCCGCCGAGCACACCGCCTGGGTCGAGGCCGTCAACGCCCTGCCCCGTGCCGCGGGGAACGCGATCGCCGCCGCGCACGCAGTCACGGACACCACGCACGTCACGACGGAAGGCCCCGCACGATGACCACCTCCACCCGGGGAACCGCCCGCGCCCAGGCGCCCGACGCCGTACTCGTCCTGGAGGACGGCCGCAGCTTCCGCGGCCGTGCCTACGGGGCCGTCGGGGAGACGTTCGGCGAGGCGGTGTTCTCCACCGGTATGACCGGCTACCAGGAGACCCTCACCGACCCGTCCTACCACCGCCAGGTCGTCGTGATGACCGCGCCGCACGTCGGCAACACCGGTGTCAACGACGAGGACCCGGAGTCGAAGCGGATCTGGGTCGCCGGCTATGTCGTACGCGATCCCGCGCGCATGCCGTCCAACTGGCGCTCACGGCGCTCGCTCGACGAGGAACTCCTCGCCCAGGGTGTCGTCGGCATCCGCGGTGTCGACACCCGCGCGCTCACCCGCCACCTGCGCGAGCGCGGCGCGATGCGCGTCGGGATCTTCTCCGGCGAGGCGCTCGCGGACGAGACGGCCCTGCTCGCGCGCGTCCGGGAGGTGCCCGCGATGTCGGGCGCCGATCTCTCCGCCGAGGTCGCCACCGAGCGGTCCTACGTCGTGCCCGCCACAGGACCGAAGCGGTTCACCGTCGCCGCGCTGGACCTCGGCATCAAGGGCATGACACCCCGGCGGATGGCCGAGCGCGGTATCGAGGTGCATGTCCTGCCGGCCACCGCCACCCTGGACGAGGTGTACGCGACCGCTCCCGACGGCGTCTTCCTGTCCAACGGTCCCGGCGACCCGGCCACCGCCGATCTCACCGTCGTCAAGGGCGTCCTGGAGCGCGGTACGCCGTTGTTCGGGATCTGCTTCGGCAACCAGCTCCTCGGCCGCGCGCTCGGCTTCGGTACGTACAAGCTCAAGTACGGCCACCGGGGCATCAACCAGCCGGTGCAGGAGCGGGACGCCGACGGCGGGTGGGGGAAGGTCGAGATCACCGCGCACAACCACGGATTCGCCGTGGACGCTCCGCTCGACCGGATCTCCGACACCCCCTACGGCCGCGCCGAGGTCTCCCACATCTGTCTCAACGACAACGTGGTCGAGGGCCTGCGCCTGCTCGACCGGCCGGTCTTCAGCGTCCAGTACCACCCCGAAGCAGCCGCGGGGCCGCACGACGCCGCCTATCTCTTCGACCGCTTCGTATCCCTGATGGAGGACCAGCGTGCCTAAGCGCACCGATATCCAGTCCGTCCTGGTCATCGGTTCAGGACCGATCGTCATCGGCCAGGCCGCCGAGTTCGACTACTCCGGTACCCAGGCCTGCCGCGTCCTCAAGGCCGAGGGCCTGCGCGTCATCCTGGTCAACTCCAATCCCGCCACGATCATGACGGACCCGGAGATCGCCGACGCCACCTATGTCGAGCCGATCACCCCCGACTTCGTCGAGAAGATCATCGCCAAGGAGCGCCCGGACGCGCTGCTGCCCACCCTGGGCGGTCAGACCGCGCTCAACACCGCGATCTCCCTCCATGACGCGGGCACCCTCGACAAGTACGGGGTCGAGCTGATCGGCGCCGATGTCGAGGCGATCAACAAGGGCGAGGACCGCGATCTCTTCAAGGAGGTCGTCGCGGCCGTCAACGCCAGGATCGGCCACGGCGAGTCCGCGCGCTCGGTGATCTGCCACTCCATGGACGAGGTGCTGGCCGGAGTCGGCACGCTCGGCGGCTATCCCGTCGTCGTCCGCCCCTCCTTCACCATGGGCGGCGCGGGCTCCGGCTTCGCCCACGACGAAGGCGAGCTGCGCCGGATCGCGGGACAGGGCCTGATGCTCTCGCCGACCACCGAGGTGCTCCTGGAGGAGTCCATCCTCGGCTGGAAGGAGTACGAGCTGGAGCTGATGCGCGACAAGAACGACAACGTCGTGGTCGTCTGCTCCATCGAGAACTTCGACCCGATGGGCGTGCACACGGGCGACTCCATCACCGTCGCGCCGGCGATGACGCTCACCGACCGCGAGTACCAGATCCTGCGGGACATCGGCATCGCCGTGATCCGCGAGGTCGGTGTGGACACCGGCGGCTGCAACATCCAGTTCGCGGTCAACCCGGAGGACGGCCGGGTCATCGTCATCGAGATGAATCCGCGGGTCTCCCGCTCCTCCGCGCTCGCCTCCAAGGCCACCGGCTTCCCGATCGCGAAGATCGCCGCCCGGCTGGCCGTCGGCTACACGCTGGACGAGATCCCCAACGACATCACCGAGAAGACACCGGCGTCCTTCGAGCCGACGCTCGACTATGTGGTCGTCAAGGTGCCGCGCTTCGCGTTCGAGAAGTTCCCGGCGGCCGACGCCAGCCTCACCACCACCATGAAGTCCGTCGGTGAGGCCATGGCCATCGGCCGCAACTTCACCGAGGCGCTCCAGAAGGCGCTGCGCTCGCTGGAGAAGGCCGGCAGCCAGTTCTCCTTCGCCGAGGACGCCGCCCTCGCGGCGCCGGGTGCCAAGGACGCGCTGCTGGAGACCGCGAAGGTGCCCACCGACGGCCGGATCAACACCGTCATGCGGGCGATCCGCGCCGGCGCCACCCAGGAGGAGGTCTTCGAAGCGACGAAGATCGACCCCTGGTTCGTCGACCAGCTCTTCCTGATCAAGGAGTACGCCGACGAGCTGGCCGGCGCCGAGAGGCTCTCGCCCGGACTGCTCGCCGAGGCCAAGCGGCACGGCTTCTCCGACGCCCAGATCGCCGGGATCCGCGGTCTGCGCGAGGACGTGGTCCGCGAGGTCAGGCACGCCCTCGGAGTGCGCCCGGTCTACAAGACGGTGGACACCTGCGCGGCCGAGTTCGCCGCGAAGACCCCGTACTTCTACTCCTCGTACGACGAGGAGAGCGAGGTCGCGCCGCGCGAGAAGCCCGCCGTGATCATCCTCGGCTCGGGGCCCAACCGGATCGGCCAGGGCATCGAGTTCGACTACTCCTGTGTCCACGCCTCGTTCGCGCTCAGCGACGCGGGCTACGAGACCGTGATGGTCAACTGCAACCCGGAGACCGTCTCCACCGACTACGACACCTCCGACCGGCTCTACTTCGAGCCGCTCACCCTGGAGGACGTCCTGGAGATCGTGCACGCCGAATCGCAGGCCGGCCCGGTCGCGGGCGTCATCGTGCAGCTCGGCGGCCAGACACCGCTCGGTCTCGCCCAGGCGCTCAAGGACAACGGCGTAACGATCGTCGGCACGCCTCCCGAGGCGATCCACGCCGCCGAGGACCGCGGCGCCTTCGGCCGGGTCCTGGCCGAGGCCGGACTGCCCGCGCCCAAGCACGGCACCGCCACCACCTTCGCCGAGGCCAAGGCCATCGCCGACGAGATCGGCTATCCGGTCCTGGTGCGGCCCTCGTACGTCCTGGGCGGGCGCGGCATGGAGATCGTGTACGACGAGACCAGGCTCTCCTCGTACATCGCAGAGTCCACCGAGATCAGTCCGACCCGGCCGGTCCTGGTGGACCGGTTCCTCGACGACGCCATCGAGATCGACGTGGACGCGCTCTACGACGGCGCCGAGCTGTATCTCGGCGGAGTGATGGAGCACATCGAGGAGGCCGGTATCCACTCCGGCGACTCGGCGTGCGCCCTGCCGCCCATCACCCTGGGCGGCTTCGACATCAAGCGGCTGCGCACCTCCACCGAGGCCATCGCCAAGGGTGTCGGAGTGCGCGGGCTGATCAACATCCAGTTCGCGATGGCCGGCGACATCCTGTACGTCCTGGAGGCCAACCCGCGCGCCTCCCGTACGGTCCCCTTCACCTCCAAGGCGACCGCCGTACCGCTCGCCAAGGCCGCCGCCCGGATCTCGCTGGGCGCCACCATCGCCGAGCTGCGCGCCGAAGGACTGCTCCCGGCCCACGGCGACGGCGGCACACTGCCGCTCGACGCGCCGATCTCCGTCAAGGAGGCCGTGATGCCCTGGTCGCGCTTCCGCGACATCCACGGGCGCGGGGTGGACACCGTCCTCGGCCCGGAGATGCGCTCCACCGGCGAGGTCATGGGCATCGACTCGGCCTTCGGCACGGCGTACGCCAAGTCGCAGGCGGGCGCGTACGGCCCGCTGCCCACCAAGGGCCGCGCCTTCATCTCCGTCGCCAACCGCGACAAGCGCTCGATGATCTTCCCGGCGCGCGAGCTGGTCGCCCACGGCTTCGAACTGCTCGCCACCTCGGGCACCGCCGAGGTGCTCAGGCGCAACGGGATCAACGCGCTCGTGGTGCGCAAGCACAGCGAGGGCGAGGGCCCGGACGGCGAGAAGACCGTCGTCCAGCTCATCCACGACGGGGAGGTCGACCTGATCGTCAACACCCCGTACGGAACCGGTGGCCGGCTCGACGGCTACGACATCCGCACCGCGGCCGTGGCGCGCGGTGTCCCGTGTCTGACGACGGTCCAGGCGCTGGCCGCCGCCGTCCAGGGCATCGACGCCCTCAACCACGGCGAGGTCGGTGTCCGCTCGCTCCAGGAGCACGCGGAGCGACTGATCGCGGCGCGCGAGGACTAGGCCGGAGGAAGACCCACCCCATGTACAGATTCTTCTTCAGGCTGGTCTTCCGGCGGATGGACCCGGAGCGCGCCCACCATCTGGCCGTCGGCTGGATCCGGCTGGTGGCCCGGGTGCCCGTGCTGCGTACGTTCGTCGCCGCGGCCCTCGCGCCGCGCTTCGGGGAACTGCGTACCGAGGCCTTCGGCCTGCGGATGCACGGTCCCTTCGGGCTCGCCGCGGGCTTCGACAAGAACGCCCTGGCCGTCGACGGCATGGCCATGCTCGGCTTCGACCATGTCGAGATCGGCACGGTCACGGGCGAGCCGCAGCCCGGCAACCCCCGGCAGCGGCTCTTCCGGCTGATGGCCGACCGCGCCCTGGTCAACCGGATGGGCTTCAACAACGAGGGCTCGGCCGCCGTGGCGGCACGGCTGGCGGCCCGCCGCGCGGTCTTCAGGACGACCGTCGGCGTCAACATCGGCAAGACCAAGGTCGTCCCCGAGGGTGAGGCGATCGCCGACTACGTTCTCTCCACCGAGCGACTGGCGGGCCACGCGGACTATCTCGTGGTCAACGTCAGCTCGCCCAACACCCCGGGACTGCGCGACCTCCAGGCCGTCGACCTGCTCGGGCCGCTGCTGGCCGCCGTACGGGAGGCGGCCGACCGTACCGTCACCGGGCGCCGGGTCCCGCTGCTCGTCAAGATCGCGCCCGATCTCGCGGACGAGGACATCGACGCCGTGGCCGACCTCGCCGTCGGCCTCGGTCTGGACGGGATCATCGCCACCAACACCACCGTGGCGCGCGAGGGGCTCGGGCTGAGATCGGGCGCCGCGCTGACCGCGGAGACCGGCGGACTGTCGGGCGCGCCCCTGAAGGCACGTTCGCTGGAGGTGCTGCGCCGGCTGTACGCACGGGTGGGCGACCGGATCACACTGGTCGGGGTGGGCGGTGTCGAGAACGCCGAGGACGCCTGGCAGCGCGTCCTCGCCGGAGCCACGCTGGTCCAGGGCTACAGCGCGTTCGTCTACGAGGGCCCGTTCTGGAGCCGCGCGGTGCACAAGGGACTCGCGGCCCGGCTCAGGGCCAGCCCGTACGCCACGCTCGCCGAGGCCGTCGGCGCGGACACCCGGAAGGTGACCGTATGACCGAGGAACTGTCCGGCGCCGCAGAACGGTCCGGCACGGGGACGGACATCAGCGGTGGCACCGGCACCGGACCTGGCTCCGGGGGGCATCGCGACGTCCCGGAGTCCTTCGGTGCCCGGCTGCGGCACGCCATGGACACGCGGGGCCGGCTCTGTGTCGGTGTCGACCCGCACGGATCGCTGCTCGCGGCCTGGGGTCTCGGCGACGACGTCGCGGGCCTCGAGCGCTTCACCCGCACGACGGTGGAGGCGCTCGCCGACCGCGTGGCCGTGCTGAAACCGCAGTCGGCGTTCTTCGAGCGCTTCGGATCGCGCGGTGTCGCCGTACTGGAGAAGGCCGTCGAGGAGGCGCGGGCCGCCGGAGCGCTCGTCCTGATGGACGCCAAGCGCGGTGACATCGGCTCGACGATGGGCGCGTACGCGGCGACCTATCTCGACAAGGACTCGCCGCTCTTCTCGGACGCGGTCACGGTCTCGCCGTACCTCGGCTTCGGATCACTGCGCCCGGCGCTGGACGCGGCGGCCGTCTCGGGCTCCGGCGTCTTCGTGCTCGCGCTCACCTCCAATCCGGAGGGCGCCGAGGTGCAGCGGGCCACCACCGCCGACGGCCGCTCGGTGGCACAGCTCATGCTCGACCACATGGCCGCCGAGAACGCGGGAGCGGAGCCGCTCGGGTCGGTCGGCGCGGTCGTCGGCGCGACGCTCGCGCGGGCGGGCGTGGATCTCGCGATCAACGGTCCGCTGCTGGCACCCGGCATCGGCGCGCAAGGCGCGACCCCGGCCGATCTGCCCGGTTTGTTCGGTGGCGCGGTGGGCAACGTGGTGCCGAGCGTCAGCCGAGGTGTGCTGCGCCACGGTCCGGACATCAGTGCCCTTCGGGAGGCCGCGCGGCGGTTCGCGGACGAGGTGCGGGCGGCGGTCGCAGAGGTGTGACGGGCGTGTCCGGGCGCGCGGGGAGGCCGGCGGCGCGGCCTGTGGCGAGGTCCGCCGAAGCGCCCGGCGGGTGCTTGCCCGGTACAGATGGACGCCGATCACGGGGTTCTCGCCGGGCCGGCTGTCCAAAAAGTTGGGCAAAATGACCAAAATGTCACCCCTGATCGATGCTGACCAGGACTTTTCGTCTGTTCTCGCTGACTCCAGCGGCCTTGGCCGCTAGTCTCCGTCGAGAGCCAACGTGCAGTACGTTGCCCGTTGCTCGCCTGGTGTGGGGCGAACAGGTTCCTCACCGGTCCGTATCCGACAGTTCGACATCCGAGGTGACGTAGGCGTGGCTCTTCCGCCCCTTACCCCTGAACAGCGCGCAGCCGCGCTCGAAAAGGCCGCCGCGGCTCGCCGGGAGCGGGCCGAGGTCAAGAATCGACTCAAGCACTCCGGCGCCTCTCTCCATGACGTCATCAAGCAGGGCCAGGAGAATGACGTCATCGGGAAGATGAAGGTCTCCGCATTGCTCGAGTCCCTGCCCGGCGTGGGCAAGGTCCGCGCCAAGCAGATCATGGAGCGGCTCGGCATCTCCGAGAGCCGGCGTGTCCGAGGTCTCGGCTCCAACCAGATCGCCTCCCTTGAGCGCGAGTTCGGCGGCAGCGGCGCCTGACGTTCCCGGAGACTCCCGGGAACCTGGATAATCGCTGCATGGCAGCAGAGGCACGACCGCGGCTGACCGTGCTCTCCGGCCCTTCCGGGGTCGGTAAGAGCACGGTCGTCGCCCATATGCGCAAGGTCCACCCCGAGGTATGGCTCTCGGTGTCGGCCACCACCAGAAAACCGCGCCCCGGCGAACGCCACGGCGTCCAGTACTTCTTTGTCTCCGACGAGGAGTTCGACAAACTGGTCGCCAATGGTGAACTGCTGGAATGGGCGGAGTTCGCGGGCCATCGCTACGGCACTCCGCGGCAGGCGGTTCTCGACCGGCTGGGATCGGGTGACCCCGTCCTTCTGGAGATCGATCTCCAGGGCGCCCGGCAGGTCAAGGAATCGCTGCCCGATTCCCGGCTGGTCTTTCTGGCGCCGCCGAGCTGGGACGAGCTGGTGCGCCGGCTCACCGGCCGGGGCACCGAATCGCCCGAGGTGATCGAACGCCGCCTGGCGGCCGCCAAGGTGGAACTGGCCGCCGAGTCGGAGTTCGATACGACCCTGGTCAACACCTCTGTCGAGGACGTCGCACGTGAGCTGCTAGCCTTGATGGCAGTTGCATGATCTTTTGTGGGCTTTTCCCGATCGGGAATCCCGCCGTCGGTGGCACCGCCAGGAGCCGCCGGTATCTCCTGAATTTCCCTGCATTTTCTTCGGAAGGCTAGAGAGTGTCCTCTTCCATCACCACGCCCGAGGGCATCATCAACCCGCCGATCGATGAGCTGCTCGAGGCCACGGACTCGAAGTACAGCCTCGTGATCTACGCGGCGAAGCGCGCGCGCCAGATCAACGCGTACTACTCGCAGCTCGGCGAGGGCCTGCTCGAGTACGTCGGTCCGCTGGTGGACACCCATGTCCACGAGAAGCCGCTCTCCATCGCCCTGCGCGAGATCAACGCGGGTCTGCTGACCTCCGAGGCCATCGAGGGCCCCGCTCAGTAGGTCCGGCGGTCACGTTCCAGCGATTGAGCAGGACGTTCGTACTTTCTCTCGTTCGTTCTTTCTCTCGTTCTTGTTTCTCGTCCATCCACAGGCCCGGCAGCGGACTGCCGGGCCTGTGGTGTGTCATGTCCTTGGGACGTACGGGCGTACGGACGTGGGAATGTCAGCGACGGCCGGGCATACGAGCGCGTGCCGGGTGCGAAAAGGTCGAGGGGAGACACGGTGGAGAAGCCGAAGGTCGTTCTGGGGGTCGCCGGCGGGATCGCCGCGTACAAGGCGTGCGAGCTGCTGCGCAGACTCACCGAGTCGGGTCATGACGTACGGGTCGTGCCGACCGCCTCCGCGCTGCACTTCGTCGGCGCCGCGACCTGGTCGGCGCTCTCCGGCCATCCCGTCTCCACCGAGGTCTGGGCCGATGTCCATGAGGTGCCGCACGTACGGATCGGGCAGTCCGCCGATCTGGTCGTCGTCGCCCCGGCCACCGCGGATCTGCTCGCCAGGGCGGCGCACGGTCTCGCCGACGATCTGCTCACCAATACGCTCCTCACCGCCCGCTGCCCGGTCGTCTTCGCACCGGCGATGCACACCGAGATGTGGGAGCACCCGGCCACGCGGGAGAATGTCGCGACGCTGCGCCGCCGCGGGGCCGTGGTCGTCGAGCCCGCCGTCGGCCGGCTCACCGGTGTCGACACCGGCAAGGGCCGGCTGCCCGATCCGGGCGAGATCTTCGAGCTCTGCCGCCGGATCCTGTCGCGCGGTGTCCCGGAAACGGATCTGGCGGGCCGCCATGTCGTGGTCAGCGCGGGCGGTACGCGCGAGCCGCTCGACCCGGTGCGTTATCTGGGGAACCGTTCCTCGGGCAAGCAGGGATTCGCCCTGGCCCGTACGGCGGCGGCCCGGGGGGCCAGGGTCACCCTGATCGAGGCCAATACGGGGATGGCGGACCCGGCGGGCGTCGACGTGGTCCATGTCGGGACGGCCGTACAGCTCAGGGAGGCCGTGCTGAAGGCCGCCGCGGAGGCCGACGCGGTGGTCATGGCGGCTGCCGTCGCCGACTTCAGACCGGCCGTGTACGCCGAGGGAAAGATCAAGAAGAAGGACGGCGAGGATGTCCGGATTACGCACCAGCGTGACC
>NZ_MAUD01000391.1 GCF_001700515.1 Streptomyces lushanensis | reverse complement strand
CCCTGGACCTCCCGCCGGACCCCGGGAGGTCCGGCGGGAGGTCCAGGGTGTGAACTGGGTCTTGCGGAGTGATCCGATGTCTTGGAGGATCAACCAATCCCCCGATGGCCACGCCCATCGGCTTGGCAATTGCTCGACCAGAGGGAGAGACAGACGATGAAGCTGCTGCGTGTCGGTACGGCGGGGGCGGAGCGCCCGGCGCTGCTCGACGAGGACGGGACGACCCTGAGAGATCTGTCCGCGCTGGTCACGGACATTGACGGGGCTCTGCTCGCCGACGAGACCGCGCTCGACCGGATCAGGTCGGCCGCGGCCTCCGGCGAACTGCCCGTGCTCGACGGCGACGGCGTACGAATCGGGCCGCCGCTCGGCCGGATCGGCAAAATAGTGTGCATCGGGCTGAACTACCATGATCACGCGGCCGAGACGGGCGCGGAGATACCGAGCGAGCCGATCATCTTCTTCAAGGCGCCCGACACAGTGGTCGGACCTGAGGACACCGTCCTGGTGCCCCGGGGCAGCACCAAGACCGACTGGGAGGTCGAGCTCGCGGTCGTCGTCGGACGGACCGCCCGCTATCTGGACTCGGCGGAGGAGGGCTTCGCGCATGTGGGCGGGTACGCGATCTCGCACGATGTCTCCGAGCGCGAGTTCCAGATAGAGCGCGGCGGCACATGGGACAAGGGCAAGAACTGCGAGACGTTCAACCCGCTGGGGCCCTGGCTGGTGACGGCCGACGAGGTGCCGGACCCGCAGGCGCTGTCGCTGCGGCTCCGGGTGAACGGTGAGCTCCAGCAGAACGGGACGACCGCCGACCAGATATTCGGCGTGGGCGAACTCGTGCGGTACGTCAGCCAGTTCATGACGCTGTACCCGGGCGATGTCATCAACACGGGGACGCCGGCGGGGGTGGCGCTGGGCAAGCCGGAGCCGAAGCCGTATCTGCGGGCGGGCGATGTGGTGGAGCTGGAGATCGAGGGACTGGGCGCCCAGCGCCAGGAGTTGAAGGACGCGTAGCGCCTTCGGACTGAGGCGCGGGCGAGCAGGGAGGCGTCGGAGGGGCGAGTCGGGCCGTCGCACGAGCCGGGAGCGCCGGACGGATCGAGGCCGTCGGACGAGTCGTGGGAGCGCCGCCGTCGGCCCGGGCCGGGGCCGGGGGTGTCGGACGAGCCGGTGAGAGGCCCGGGGCGGGGCGGTGCGCACCACCGCCCCGGGCACCGGATCCGGCTCAGCCGCGCAGTCGCTCCAACGCCTCCACCACCATCGCGTGGTCCTCGGCCTGCGGCAGGCCCGAGACCGTGACCGTCCCGATGACGCCGACGCCTTCCACCGCGAGGGGGAACGAGCCGCCGTGGGCCGCGTAGAGGTCCGGGTCGAGGCGGGAGGACTCCTCGAACGTGCTCCCCTTGGCCCGGAAGTGGGTGCCGACGAGGAACGAGCTGGCGCCGTACCGCTCCACGACCCGGCGCTTGCGGTCGATCCACGCGTCATTGTCCGCCGACGAGCCGGGGAGCGCGTAGTGGAAGAGCTGCTGGGCACCCCGGCGGATGTCGATTGCCACCGGCGCGTTCCGCTCGCGTGCCAGCTCGACCAGCAGCGTGCCCAGGGCCCAGGCGTCGTCGTGGGTGAAGTGACGCAGCGTCAGGCGAGCTTCCTGCGCTTCGAGCTCGGCGACCGTCGGCGCGGGGTCCGGCTCGGGTGCGGGAGTCGGCGCGGGCTCCGGGGCCGGCTCCGGTGGTACGGGAGTCGGCTGGGGCTCCGGCTCGGGTACGGGGGCGCTCATGATTCCGTCTCCATGGTGATCGTGGTGCCTTCCTGGGCCGAGCGGCGTGCCGCCTCCAGTACGTCGAGCGTCGACGCGGCCTCGTAGGCCGTCACCGGAGGCGCGATGCCCTTGCGCAGTGCGGTGGCGATTCCCGCGTAGTAGGCCGGATAGTCGCCGGGTTCGGTCTCCACCGGGTGGCCGCCGCCTGTCAGCGGCGACTCTCCCGCGCCGATCCGTCCCCACAGCGACTCGGGCTCCATACCCCAGGTCGTGTCCGTCCCCGGGCGCCGGCCCTCACGCAGGTCGGCCTCCTGCGGATCGAGTCCGTACTTCACATAGCCGGCCGACGAGCCGAGCACCCGGAAGCGCGGGCCGAGCTGGGCGGTGGTGGCGCTGGCGTACAGGTGGGAGCGGACACCGGTGGTGTGGGTGATGGCGATGAAGGTGTCGTCGTCGGCCGCGGCGCCGGGACGGCGTACGTCCACCTCCGCGTACACCCGTTCCGCCGGGCCGAACAGGACCAGCGCCTGGTCCACGACATGGCTGCCGAGGTCGTAGAGCAGCCCGCCGATCTCCTCGGCCGCGCCCGACTCGCGCCAGCCGCCCTTGAGCTGGGGACGCCACCGCTCGAAGCGGGATTCGAAGCGCTGCACCTCGCCCAGCCGGCCGGTGTCGATGAGCCGGGCGAGGGTGAGGAAGTCGTTGTCCCAGCGGCGGTTCTGGAAGACGGAGAGCAGCAGTCCGCGGTCCTCGGCGAGGGCGGCCAGCTCGCGTGCCTCGGCGGCGGTGCCCGCGACGGGCTTGTCCACGACGACCGGCAGTCCGGCTTCGAGAGAGGCCCTCGCGAGGGGGACATGCGTCTTGTTGGGCGAGGCGATGACGATCAGATCGAGCGCGTCGGCGCGCGCCAACAGCTCGTCCGGCGACGCCGCGAACCGTATGTCCGGGAATTCCGCGCGCGCCTGCTCCCGGCGCTCCGGGTTTCCGGTGACGACGGTGTCGAGGACGAGCCCGTCCGTGGCGGCGATCAGCGGGGCATGGAAGACGGAGCCCGCGAGGCCGTAGCCCACGAGTCCGACACGCAGAGGAGGGCCGGTGCGGGCGCCAGTCAAGGTCATGGCACCACTTAAGCAACGGCGTTGCCAAAGTGCAACCACAAGGGACAATGGCGGACGTGAAGAGAAGAAACGGGGATGCCGCAGGAACGGCCGGAGGCGGTTCCGGAGCTGGTGCGGGAGCCAATCTGCCGGCGCTGCGCAGTTACAACGCCGCGCTGGTGCTCGACCTGCTGCGCGCGGCGGGCGACGCCGGGATCAGCCGACTGGAACTGGCCGAGCGGACCGGGCTCACCCCGCAGGCGGTCAGCAAGATCACGGCCAGACTGCGTACGGAGGGCATGGCGACGGAGGCCGGCCGCCGCGCCTCCACGGGCGGCAAACCGAGGACCGTGCTGCGGCTGGTGCCGAGCGCCGCGTACGCGGTCGGGCTCCACCTCGACCGCGACGAGGTGACGGCGGTCCTGGTGGACCTCTCCGGCGCGCCGGTCGCCGTACGGACATCTCCGCTCGACCTCGGCGCGGGAGCGGAACGGGTGGTGGAGGCCGCGGCGGTTCATGTGGACGCCGTACGGGCCGAGGCGCTGCGGGTTGGGTCCGTACGGGCGGAGACGCCGCGGGCCGGGTCGGTACGGGCCGGGTCCGTACGACCGGGATTCGCACCCGCTGAGTCCGTACGGGCCGAATCCGTACGGGCGGACGCGCGCCACGACGTGCGGCGAACCGCGCGGACCGGCGGCGGGGCCGGTGCCGTTGCGGGCGTGTGGCCGGAGGAGGTTCCCGGTGGACGGGAGCCCGGCGCGCCGGCGGTCGCCGTCTCCGGTACGTGGGCCGACGGCCGGCCGGGCGTGCGGGACGTGCTCGGGGTCGGGGTCGCCATGCCGGGGCCGCTCGACCACCGCGCCGGAGTGCCGGGACGTGTCACCGGCTTTCCGCAGTGGGAGGGCTTTCCGCTGCGCGAGGCGCTCGCCGCCCGGCTTCAGCTCCCGGTCGTACTCGACAAGGACACCAACGCCGCCGCGCTCGGCCTCGCGCTGCGCGGTTCGGGTGACTCCTTCGCGTATCTCCATCTCGGTACGGGCCTGGGCGCCGGACTGGTCCTCGGCGGCGCGCTGCACCGCGGTGCCCGTACCGGCGCCGGGGAGTTCGGTCATCAGGTCATCCAGCTCGACGGCCCTCCGTGCGACTGCGGCAACCGCGGCTGTGTGGAGGCGCTCTGTCTCGCCGCCGTCGCCCGTGGCGAGCCGGCCGAGGCGGCGCGGGTGCTCGGCGCGGGGGCGGCGAACCTCGTCGGGCTGCTCGACATCGACCGCGTCCTGCTCGGCGGCCGGACGATCGCCGCGCACGAGGAGTGTTTCGTCCAAGGCGTCGGCGCCGTCGTGGCCGAACGCGTCCGGGGCGCGGTCGTCCCGGTGACGGCGGCCGACGGCGGCCCGTATCCGGTCGCCGAGGGGGCGGCGCAGCTTGTCCTCGCGCCGGTCTTCGGACATCGGCGGGCACGGGAACTGGGCTGACGGAGTTGTTCGTGTGATTTTCGGGCCGCCCGGGGCCGTGGCAGCCGGGACGGGCGGTGGGCGTATGGCAGCGTCGGAGGATCTGATGGCGGCCGGACCGACGAGGAAAGCGCCTCCCGACGCGCCGACGCGCCGACGCGCCGACGCGCCGACGCGCCGACCCGCCCGACCCGTCGGACTGCCGGACCGCCTCCCCGCCCGCTCCGACCGCCCGCCGCGCGACCAGCAAAGGCCCTGCCACCCATGCGACTGCGTCACGCCCCCGCCACCGGAGTCACCGCAGCCGCTCTGGCCGTCGCCGCCGTGATCATCGCTCCGACGGCGGCAGCCTGCGCCCCGCCCGGAGGCGTGCTCACCTCCGCACGGGCCACGGCGCTCCCGCCCGCACCCGCGCCCACACATGCGTCCTCCCCGGCGAACAGGCGCGAGCCGAGGTGCGGCAAGGTCTCCGACCCGGAGTTCCCGATCACCACCCATATCCACGGCGGACCCGACGACTACCGGCCCGGCGGTGCCGCGGGCACCTGGTCGCTGGATCTGACCAACACCACCGGCGAGGTGTGCCGGGACATCCACCCGGTCCTTGTCCTGGTCGACCGCCACCGGGCCCTCCATGTCTCCCAGCTCACCCTGGAGATCACCGACGGCGAGGGACGCTGGCGGACGCTGCCGCTGGAGAAGACCGAGCGGGACGAGATCATCGGCGTACTGGACGACGGTTCGCCGGGCCTCGCCGTACCGGCCGGCCGTACGGTCAGTGTCCGCGCGCGGCTCGCCTTCGCCGCGGGCACGGAACCGAACAAGATCATCGTCACGGCCGCGACCGTCCAGCGGCGAGGCAGCGACGGAGACTGGGTCGGTGAGTCCAACGCCTATCGCCTCTCCCTCCGGGCGGGCGGCGGCAACGGTGACAGCGGTGGCCGCCGAGGCGGCGCGGGCCACGGCAAGGGGGCCGAACAGGGCGACGGCGGCGGCCCCGGCACGGGCGAGCGTGGCCGTACCGCGCCGCGTACGCCCGCGCCCACCGCCGGGCATCCCGCCCCCGGCGACCGGCCGCCCGGCTCCCAGCAGTTCGCCCGTACTGGGTCCGGCGGCTCCGGCGGCGATCTCCTCGGCCG
>NZ_MAUD01000390.1 GCF_001700515.1 Streptomyces lushanensis | reverse complement strand
ACCAGGTCAGGGGCCTGATCCAGTAAGTGGATCAGGCCCCTGACGGGTTCCTGGAGATCGTTTGGGAGAATTCTGGGAGAAGATCTTGGTCGGCTTCTCCCAGGAGCAGTCTCCAGTGCCGCAGGAAGAGCGGCGCTCGCGCGCCCGATGACCTGCGCATTCGCGAATCCGGGCTCGTAGCTGACCAGGAACACCCGTGCGGGCCGCCCCAACGGTCGTTAGGAACACCGCATATGGCAGGTCATCGCTCAGCTCCTTCTCACGACCGGGCCCGTGCGCTCGCCCAGCGGGTACGTGCGTTAAGGGAAGACCGTGGGTGGACGCGGGAACGGCTGGCAATGGAGGCAGGCATCGCCGTCGGAACGCTGGGCCGCCTGGAGAGCGGGGGAGCGATCCAGCCAGGTTTCCTGACCGTTGGCTCGGTGGCCGAGGCTCTTGCGGTCTCTCTCGACGATCTGTTCCGGGCGACCCAGGTCCCGGCTGTCACACCCGGCCTTTGGTCCGCCGGATACGAAGGGCGGGACATCGACTCGTTCGTCGCCGCGCTCGTCGACAGCCACATCGGTGTCGTGGCGGATGTACGGCTCACACCGATCAGTCGCAAGAAGGGCTTCAGCAAGACCCGCCTCGGAGATGCCCTGGCGGAGGCCGGTATCAAGTACACGCACCTGCGTGGCCTGGGCAATCCGAAGGACAACCGGGAGCCCTTTTGGGACGGCCGGGTCGAGGTGGGACGCGCGCGCTTCCGTGGCCTGTTGCGGTCCGAGGAGGCACAGGCCGACCTTGACCGCCTCGCGGGGCATGCCCAGCAGTCGCGGGTGGCAGTGTTGTGCTTCGAGAAGGACGAGAGCCGCTGCCACCGGCAAGTCATCCTCGAGACGGTTCGCAAGCGAGCCGCCGTGCCGGTAATTCCCCTGGCCTGACTTCACCCCTCGCTCCTGCACGCGCTCTTGCCCGCATCGCATGCCTCTCCTCCAATCATCAGATCGGGAGATCTATGGAGGGGGCAACCATGGGATCGGGGAGTCGAGAGCGCGCACGGATCATGATCACGGTCAAGACCTATCCGGAACTGTCCGCGAAGTACCACGAGACGAGCTGCGTGGCCGGCATACGGCTCGACCAGGGAACGCCCCAGCATGTGCGGCTTTTCCCGGTTCCGTTCCGGTTACTGAACGAAGAAAGCCAGTTCGCCAAATACTCGATCGTCGAGGTCGACGTGCAGCGACACCCTGGGGACCATCGTCCTGAGAGCTTGCGCCCCAACCTGCAGACCCTCAAGGTCATCGAGCGCCTCGGGACAGCGGACGGCTGGCGCGAACGCTTCTCGCATGTTCAGTCCCTCGTGGCACCGTCCTTGTGCTCCATAAAGCGGGACCAGGAACGGCGAGGGACGTCGCTTGGTGTCTTCCGCCCAGAAGAGTTCACCGGCTTCCGCTTCGCTCCTGCTGAGCCCTGGCCAGCTTCAAAGGCGGCACTGGCTGATCAGTTGGATCTACTCGCGCAGGACCTTCGCCAGCTGGAGTGGGTGCCCCTTGAGTTCCGGTACAGCTTCCGATGCGCGGATCGGGAGTGCGGTGGTCACGACATGGGGCTGAGGGACTGGGAGGCGGGCGAGTCGTACCGCAAGTTCGTTCGCCACTACGGGAAGGACGGCGTGGAGGAGAAGCTTCGCGAGCGCTGGTTCGACCGGATGGTCACTCCGGAGAAGGCCGTGCACTGCTTCGTCGGGAACGTCGCGGCCCGCCCCAAGACTTTCCTGCTGCTGGGCCTGTTCTACCCGCGACGGGATGTCGTCGAGAACTTCCAAGAGAGCCTGTTCGACCTGTGAGGGTGATTACTCAGGGCACTGTCCAGTGGGCCAGCCTCATCGGTGGCCCCAGCCGCCGTCCCTACGCCCTTGTAGTGTCGCGCTCAGTTACAACCACACCCGACGCCCCACTGAGGGCACTGCACCAACGACCTTGCACGGTCCCGCCCCGGCATCACCGGCAGCAGTGGCATCATGCTGTCGGTGACGTGCAAGATTCGCCTGTCCGCAGCTGGTGTTCACCTGTTTGACCGTGTCTCCGGGTTGAACGTACTGCTCGACGAGGTACCTGTTCCCGCTGAGCAATTTTCCCGTGCTCCCCGGTACCTGTCCGTCGCGCTGACCAACGCCTGCGAGCTCCACTGCGCCTACTGCTACGCGCCCAAGCACGCCGCCGCGCTCGACAGGGAGCGTGTGCTGGCATGGGCGGTCGAACTCGATGCCGCCGGGTGCCTCGGTGTCGGCTTCGGAGGAGGGGAACCGACCGCGTACCGAAGGTTCGCCCAACTGTGTCGGGACATAGCCCAGTCCACGTCGATGGCGGTGACTTTCACGACCCATGGGCACCGGCTCACACCCGAACTCGCCGAATCCCTGCGTGGGGCCGTGCACTTTGTCCGTCTGTCAGTCGACGGGGTCGGAGCCACCTACGAGCGGCTCCGCGGCCGGCCGTTCGCGTCCGTGGTCCAGGCGGCCGGGACGCTCGGCTCTCTCGCCCCGTTCGGCATCAACGCCGTCATCAATGCCGACACGGTCGGCGAACTGGATGACCTCGCAGAGTTCGCCGACGAGGTCGGCGCGTCCGAACTCCTGCTTCTTCCGGAGCAGCCGACCGCGGCGACTCTCGGTATCAGCGACGCCGACGCTCAGCGCCTCGTCGAGTGGGCCGCGGCCGCCAGGAACGGGGTTCAGCTCGCGATCTCCCGAACCGGCCTCGAAGCCACGCTGCCCACGGCGGAGGCCGTCCCAGGCGAGCGACCCCTCGACGCGCACATGCATGTCGACGCGACCGGCGTCCTGCGCCCTCACGCCTATGCGCCCACGGGATTGTCAGTCGGGGACTCCATCATGGAAGCCGTGCAGGCGTTGAGGGAGGCACGATGAGGATCTGGAACGGCTACGGCTCGGAGCACTCGATGGACCTGGTCTTGATCGGCCGGTTTCAGACGGTCACCGGTGCCAAGGCAGCGGAGGAGCGCATGGAGGCTCTGAAGGCTCTTGCCGAGGACGCGTGGTCCGACGACGACTGGCAGAGCCCTGGCGAGCGCATGCCTCGCGAACTGGGCGAAGCACTCACCGAAATGAAGGCGTACGACATGGGGCGGTACGACGTCGACGTCTTCGCCCTTGACCACACCGTCACCCGCAACGGAGAGACAGTCCGGATCTGGACGGATGAGTCCGATGTACAGGGATTCCTGAAGGCACTTCTCCACTACGGCGCGAAAGTCGAGATCTTCTCCCGTCACAAATGGGATGAGGACAAGATCACTCGGTCGGATGCAACCACTCGGAGCGACAGTGGATCTGACTGATCTGGAACGTCTGCCCGGCGCCGCCGACCGGAACTTCGAAGCGCTCACACGGGCCATCGTCTCCCGCCGCTACGGCGCGCTGGGCACGATGCGGGAGCGCCGCAACCAGCCCGGCGTCGAGTTCTACCTGCACGTCGACCACGCCGGTGCTCTCGGCAACCCCGGCCGCGTCTGGGGTTGGTCGTGCAAGTGGTTCATCCTCAACAGCAAGAACGAGCTCAGCGCAAACCAGCGCAAGCAGATCAAGGAGTCACTCGCCAAGGCGATCGAGCACGTCGTAGGGCTGACTGACTTTGTGCTGTGTCTTCCAGAGCGGCCCGCCAAGGGGGACGAGGAATGGATCAACGGACTCGGTCAGCAGGGGGTCAGCGTCAAACTCTGGTCCACCGAGAACTACGACGACCAGCTCGCGGGTCACGACGAGCTCCGCTCCACCTTCTTCGGTGAACTCGCCCTCACCGCAGACGTACTGGCGCAAGCCCACAAACGATCTGTTGCACCCGTCGAGGCACGGTGGACGCCACGGCTGCACACCTCCCACCACGTGGAGCATCGCATCGACCGGGCCTTGCTGCGCCCGGCGTCGTTCGAGTGGCTGCAGCAGCGCACCGACGACATCGCTGCCCGGATTCAGGCACTGCGCGCAGCCATCGACGGCCTCGACAACACCTTCCACCAAGACGCCGTAGAGATTGCCGACGACCTGGACCGGTTCGTCAACGACCTGCGGGAGGTCCTTGACGCCGGAAGGGGTCTCCGGCCCTGGGAGGTCCGTGAGCGCCTTGCCGAACAGCGGCCGCCCGCGACCTCTCCCCGAACGCTGCGACGCCTGGTGCTCAAACTGAGGCAGCGTCGCCTGCCCGAGGCGCTGCTGGTTACCGGTCTCGGCGCGGAGATCCGCGACATCGTCCAGTCGCTACACGACACACGGGCGGACACCGAAGCCCCCCTGCTCGCCGTCATCGCCGCCGCGGGACAGGGCAAAACGCACCTTGCCGCGCAGATGACCTCACCGAACGACCAGCCCACGGCAGGAGTCTTCATCCAGGGCGGAAGCCTGCGTGTCGGCGGGACCCTCGACGACCTCGCGCGAAGGATCCCCGGACTGAAGGTCGACTACTTCGAGGACCTCCTGGAAGCTCTCAACTCAGCCGGGAACCGCGCCGGCTGCCGGATTCCGTTGATCATCGACGGCCTGAACGAGGCCGAACGGCCCTCGGAGTGGAGGACACTGCTCGCCGGATTGGCACCTGCCCTGGGCGCCTACCCTCACGTGGCGGTGATCGTCACCCTCCGCGAGGCGCTCGCCGACCGGGCCCTCCCGAAGGACACGGTGCACCTGGAACTGGAGTGGCAGCGCGCGGAAGTCGACGACATCCTCCGCGTCTACTTCCGTCACTACCTGATCAACCCGGCCGACGCCTGGCTACCGATGGGAGAGTTCCACAACCCGCTCTTCGTCCGCATGTACTGCGAGGCCGCAAACCACGACCGCCGAGTGCCGGTGGGCGTGGAAGCGCTGCCTCAGTCTCTCATCGGCGTCTTCGAGTTGTACCGCGAGGGCGTGGTCGAGCGGCTGGCCCAGGATCCGGCCCGCATCCCGGTGCCGGCCGACCAAATCCAGCGCCGCCTCACGGCTCTGGCGAGACACGTGTGGACGCACAGTGTCCGTCGGCTTCCGTTCGACGAAGCGCGAAGAATCCTCGACGTTGACCAGCCGAACTGGGACGAAAGCCTGCTCCGGCGCCTCGTAGAGGAGGGAGTGATCTTCCGCGAGGAGATCAGGGGTTCCGACGACACTGAGTGCGGCTTCGTTTTTGACCGCCTCGCTGGATACTTGATCGCCGACGCGGTTCTGGTGCGTATTCCCCCCGCGGACATCAACGAGCAGCTCGCGGAGGCGGCTCTCTGGCAGTCCCTCCTGGGCGACCAAGCGCACCCCCTCGGCGAGGACATCCTCATCAGTCTCATCTCACTGCTGCCACGCCGCTTCACCCGGCACCACCTGTGGCGCGTCGCCCCGGATGAGCACCGTTCGTTGGTGCTCGCCCAGGAACTCACCACCGAGTCGGAATTCCTCGACGACGAGACCGTCGACGCGCTCGCAACCGCGCTCGTTACCGCGCATCCCAGCAAGAGGAAGGGCCGGCCAGCGTTCGGCCGTCTGTGGGAGATCCGCAGGTCCGCCCCGCACCGCCTGAATGCCGTATTCCTCGACCGGGTCCTGCGCCAGCTGCCCCTTCCCGAACGTGACCTGCGCTGGACCGAATGGGCTCGAGGCCAGGCTCCAGGCCGGCTGACGGCAGACCTGGAACGAGCGATCGACAGGTGGTCTGGAAGCAGCAATCGCGCCGAGAGCGACGACCTGGACGCGCTGGCCATCGCCTGGCTACTGACTTCCACGGACACGAGCATGCGGGACATGGCGACGAAGGCCCTCCAGCGCTACGGCCGGCCAGAACCCAAGCGGCTGTTCGACCTCGCCACCCAGATGCTCGACGTCGACGACCCTTACGTCGTCGAACGCATCGTCGCTGCAGCGTTCGGGGCCGCTGGCACCCATCAAATGCCCGATCCTGGCGGGCCGCTCGAACGCGCGCTGCGGGACTGGCTGATGCAGCTGCGCGACCGCTTCCTGGACGGCGGGAACATACCCACCTCGCACGAGCAACTGCGCGGCTACGTACGGGCCATCTATGAATTCGCGGGCGCTCTCCACCCCACCGCCGTCCCGGAGGGGGTCGATGCCTTCGCGCCGAGGTTCGCCGCCGTGGCGTCCGCTGAGGTGATGGAGGACGACGACCCCAACGCCGACGAGAGCGACCGCACATTCGGCTTCGACTTCGAGAACTACATCATCGGGGCCGCCATCAACGGCAGGGACAACTACGACTTTGACCACCCCGACTACCGCAGGGCCCGCGCCGAGGTAATGGCTCGGGTCTGGAAACTGGGCTGGCGCGAGAAGGAATTCGGCATGGTCGACCAGTCCATTGCCGCGGACGCCGAGCGGCCTTACGGCACCAAAAGGGGGGTGGAGCGGTACGGCAAGAAGTACGGCTGGATCGCCTACCACGAAATGGTCGGCCGCCTCGTGGACGATGGCCGCGCACCAGCGCCCCTCGGGGACGCAGAACGCTTGATGCCCGACATCGACCCAACCTTCCCCGACAGGCCCCCGGTAGCACCCATGCCCCTTCCGATGTGGGCACCCGTGGAGCCCACCGACGACCAGACCTGGCTCACCTCGGGGACAGTGGCCGTCCCGGACCATCTGTGGTCACCCGAGGAGATCCACGGAGTAGACGACGGCTGGCTTCTGGTCGAGGGATATCTGGACCACCGCCACGACGGGCGGACGGTGTTCGGGTTCTTCCGCACCCTCCTGCTGAAGCCGGAGGACGTGGAACCAGCTCGGCAGCTCGCCAGCGAGCGCCAGTATCCGGGAAACCATTTCTTCCCTCCGCTGCCGATGGTCCGCGACGTGCTGGCCGCTGAGATGCCTTGGAGCCCCCGGTTCGATCTGACGTTCGATAACGATGCCTCGGGTGCCTTCCCGCACCGAGCGCTGCGTGGCGACTGGCAGGACGACGGCATCGGGTTCGGCCAGGTCGCCGTCGACTTCTCCCCCGACAGCACTTCGGAGATCGGGCTCGGCGGGGGCTACGACGTGCCGTCGTTCGAGTTCGCTACCAGGTTCGGCCTGCGCCAACTGCCTGGCAGTGTGGACCTCGTGGGCCTGGATGGCCGACGAGCCTCGGCAGTCTTCCGCGCGGACAAGCCCTGGCGCGGCCACCTACTCTTCCTGCGCCGCGATCTCGTCGAGGACTTCGCCGGTGATCGCCAGATCATGCAAGTAGCCTGGGGCGAGCGCGAGGTGGCCGCCGACTGGCACTCTGTTCCCTCCTGGATGCGCGCGGTGCACCGCAGCTACGAGCATGTGTGGCGCCACATCCGAATGCTCGGGGCAGATCAGCGCAGTACTGAGAACTAACCGGCCGTCCGCCGCGGAGGCTCCGGTGCTGGCTGGGCGGCAGCCGGCGCTTGCGCACCAGTCGGCGCCGCCCGCCCTCGTACGAGAAAAACAGCGGTGCCCCACAACAGTGTTGTGGGGCACCGGGTGGGGCTACCGGAAGACGGCCGCGCGTGCGCGCAGAAGGTCGTTGAGGACGCGCACCGGTGACGTCGGGCACAGGGCCAGACGGGCGTCGAGTGCTGCCTCCCACTGCTGGCTCAGGCCGAGCTTGAGGCGTTCTCGCATGCCGGGGGTGACGTGGGCGTAGCGCGCGGAGACCGAACCGTCGAGGTGGCCCATGCGCTCGTCCATGAGCACCTTCTCGGTGCCCAGGTCCTCCATCATCGTCCGATGGGTGTGGCGAAGGCCGTGGGGTGTGAGGCCCTTGGCGATCGGGAGCCAGCAGGCATCAGCGCGATCGGTGGCGCCCCGCCCCCGTGCGGGGACGCCGGGCCACCGCTCGCCGAGTATGGGCACGGGGCGAGCCTCCTGCGGCGCCTTCTTCGGGTACCAGCCCGAGGCCGCCGGGGTGAACAGCCATGTCGCGAAGCCGTTCCTGCGCCAGTGGGGCGCGTGCTCCGACACCGTGCCGCCCCGTACGAATCCGAGGTCGGCAATGGCCTTCTCGACCCGCACCCGGGTGGCCTCGGCGACCCGGTCGGGTCGGTTGAGGACGTTGGAAACCGTCCCCGTGGAGACGCCCGCCAGCCGCGCGACGTCGACCAGCTTCGCGCCCTGGTGCCCGCCGGTACGCGCTGCCCCTTGGCCCCGGAAAACGTACGTCCTCCCGTGACAGGGACACGGCGTCGGCTTCGTACGGGCGATGTGGTCGAAGACCAGGGACGACAGCCAGCCCATCGAGTCAATGTTGCGGTAGCTGTCGTCCTTCGGCGGGCAACGCACCAGCTCACCGGTGTCCAGCTCGTACAGCTGCCACTCGACACGGAACACGCCGGGTCGGACGAACTCCGTTTCCAGGCCGACAATTTCGCCCCAGCGCTTTCCGGTGTAGCCCTTGAGGACCACGGCGACGAACTCGTCGTCACGGCCGGACAGCAGGGCCGCCCGCTCAGCGGTGAGCAGGATGCCGAGCGCGTCAGTGACGACCTTCTCCGGGCCTCGGTCACGGGAGCGGCCGGCGCGCTTGCCCCGTCCGCGCCGCCTGGCCGCCGGGTTCGACGTGATCAGTCCCTCGTCGATCGCGTCCTCGAAGATCAGGTGGAGCGTCGCGCGCCACGTCTTGACGCTGGAGGCCGCGTACCCGGCCCGCTCCTTCTTCTCCCACAGCTCGACGTCCGTACGCAGGATGCCGGCGAGCGCCTTGTCCTCGAAGTCGGGGAGCAGGTGCTCCTCGATGTGGCGCTTGTAGTTCTGCATCGTCGAGGCGGCCAGGTCCTGGGCGGCGTACCAGCGGCTCGCGTACTCGCCGAAGGTCTCCTGGCCGAGGCCCGGATCGCGCCACAGGCCACGGCGAACGGTCACCTCTTCGGCGTCTGCGGCCTGCTTGGCCTCGCGCTTGGTGGCGAACTTGACCACGGTGCCCGCGGAATCGGCGACGGTGCCGTACTTGCCGTCCTCGATCTTGTAACGGCCACGCCAGTAGCCGCTGCGCTTCTCTGCGTACCCCACAGATTTCCCTCCCTTCTTGCGTGTGGGTTGCGTTAAGCAGCGGTTCCGTACTGGGATTTGGCCATCCGGCGCGGCGGCCGGGCCTGGAGCCGGACGGTGGGCACAGCCGCATCAGGACGGTGCCGAGTGGGAGGCTTGCGCATCGGCGCAGCAGCGACGCCAGGGCGCTGCGCATTCACGGCTGGGCGCTCTTCGTGCATGCGGATGATCTCCGCGAGGTGCTCGTCCGAGAAGCGGTAAGCACGGCCGACGCGGGTGAACGGGATGAGCCGACGGCGAGCGCGGTCCTTGACCCACCAAGCGGAGCAGCCGAGTACGGCGGCGACTTCCTCGGGGACGTAGAGGCGCGGCAGGCCGGCCTCGGCGGGCGACGTCGGTTCGGAGGCAGGGGTTATCGCGGGTTGACGCAAGGGGTGGGTCCTCTTCTGGCGGGTTTGGGGCGCGGCAACGCCGACTCGCCGGTCGATCGCTAGGGATGTGGGTGAGATATGCCGGTGCTGGGGGTCTGCGGGCCCAGGACGGGAGTGGGAACTGGCGGCTATGCGTCGGCGGCGGGGCTGGTGTCGCCGCGCTCGCCGAGCGGAGGGCCGTGCATCTTCAGCATGGTCTTGTTGGCCTCTTCCGCGATGGCGGACTGGACCATGAGGTCGGCCTCGTCGCGGATGTCAGGGTGCTCGGCGAGGTAGGCGTCGAGAGCGTCGCGCGCCTCGGTGAAGGCCATGTTGGCTCTCTGCGTCGCGCGGAAAGCGTCCAAGACCTCGTCGATGAGCTCCATAGCTCGGGCCTTGGCCGCCAGCTGGGGTGGCCCGACGAGGTTGCGCAGGTCAATGCCGAAGACCTCGGCGAAGCCGATGGCGTCGTCGAGGTTGATGCGGCGCTTGCCATTTTCGATCCGCCAGACCGCGGATGGGTTCATGTCGAAGCCGGCCTCGTTGAGCCGGTCGGACAGGGCATTGGTACTCCAGCCGCGCGCCTCGCGCTCCACCCTGATGCGGGTCGCGACGTTCGCCTCACCGCTGAGCAGAACGCCCTCGGCCGGCTCCTCCTCCGCCACTGACACACCCTTCCGTTCGTAGCGATGCACTGCGGTTTGCAGCGCAGCTTAAACAGTAGCATCGATACTGCGAGATGCAAAACACTTCTGCGATCTGCAATTCGTGTGGCATAGTGGTGGCACCCCACCCCATTGACCTCGGGAGTCCGCACGCCCACACGTCACATGAAAGAAGCCCCCGGCGATGCCGGGGGCTCAAGCGCAAACCTCTCAACCGCCATCCCTAGCGATCAACCTGCGGAGTCCGGGATTGCCGTCCCATATGGCCCGCAAGCAGAGGAGCTGATGCCCAGTATGACCGATGCCCAGCCGAATACGCCATCCCTCCCGGACGACTCCGGCACGTCGTGGCCCCCAGTCGCCGTCCCCGGCCAACCGTCCGGCGCTGCTGCGCCTCCAACAGAAGAGGACCCCGACGACATGGCCTCGCCTACGTCGCTATCCGAGGGGGTGCAGATCCTGGACGACCTGCGGGCGCAGCTGAAGCGGTACGTGGCGATGCCGAGCGAGGAGGCCGTCACAGCGGTGGCCTTGTGGGTCGCGGCGACGCACCTTCAGCGTGCATGGCAGCACGCGCCGCGCCTGGCGATCGTCGCGCCGGAGAAGCGGTGCGGTAAGTCCCGCCTGCTGGACGTGGTCACCGAGACCGTGTACAACCGGCTGATCACGGTCAACGCCAGCGCGGCGGCGATCTTCCGGTCGATCGACGGGGACGACCCGCCGACTCTCCTGGTCGACGAGGCCGACACCATGTTCAGCACCACCAAGGCCGCGGAGAAGAACGAGGAGGTCCGCGGTCTCATCAACGCCGGACACCAGCGCGGCCGGCCGACACTGCGGGTGTCCGGCCCCGAGCACCAGGTGCGGGAGTTCCCCACCTTCGCTATGGCGGCACTGGCTGGGATCGGCGACCTGCCGGACACGATCATGGACCGCGCGGCGGTCATCCGAATGCGCCGCCGAGCAGCGGGCGAGAAGGTGGCGTCCTTCCGCACCGGCCGGGACACGCCCGCCCTGAACGCGATCCGCGATCGCCTCCGCGCCTGGCTCCAGCCGCTCTATGAACTGGCCATGGAGATGGAGCCACCGATGCCGGTCGAGGACCGCGCGGCGGACACCTGGGAACCGCTGGTCATCGTCGCCGATCTCGCCGGAGGTGACTGGCCCGCGCTGGCCCGCTCCGCCTGCCGCACCATGACCGACTACAAGGCCGGCCAGGACGAGGAAGGCGGTCTTCGCACCCGCCTCTTGGTCGGCATCCGCCGCGCCTTCGCCGCCGTCGGCGACCCTGCCGTGCTGAGCACGAAGCACCTGTTGGAATCCCTGAATGCAGACAGGGAAGCACCGTGGGCGGAGTACGGCGCAAACGGCCTGACCCCGCGCGGCCTGCAGCTGCTGCTCAAGCCGTACGGCATCGGCTCGGCCAACCGCCGCTTCCCGGAGGGCACCCAGGCCAAGGGCTTCGCGCGCAACCAATTCCTCGACACCTGGGCACGCTACTGCCCTGAGCCGAAGGCGGCAGACGCGCTCGCCTCTTCAGGCGACGGACCGGCGCCCAGCACCGCAGCCTGACTCGACTCCACTCGCATCACTCGTCCCCGCGCAGGTCAGCGCGGGGACGAGTGAAGTGCCCGCAACGAGTCGTCTCGACATCGCCACGCCACTCGTACCTGTGCTGACCAGGCACGCGACGAGTGGTACGAGTCCCCGCACCTCACGGCGGCCACGCCCTGCCCTCCCCCGCACCAAGGCCGCTGCCTCAAGCCCACCTGGAGCACCCTCGCTTGCTTGCACGCATCACCGCCCTGCTCAGCCGAACTGATTCGCATCAGCGTCGCCCCGCTGCCGATCCTGGAAGTGGACACCGGGCGGGCGCACGCGCCACCCTCGTCCTCGGCCTGATTGCCGTCGTCCTCATGGCCTTCCGTGTCTCGTGGAACGCACTGTCCGACGTAGCCCGTGCCATCGGCGCCGATCCCACCGCTGCACTGCTCTACCCGGTCGTGGTCGACGGGCTCATGGCCCTCGCGCTCATCGCCACGCTTGTGCTGACCGGCCCCGACCGAGAGTTCGCGCTACGTGTACTGGCGACCTACACGGTCGCCAGCCTCCTGCTGAACTACGTCCACGGGCTCATACCGACCCTGCACACCGAGTCGGCTCGGCTGGGTCGACTCACCAGTTGGGAGCCTGCGAACTGGACCCTCGTACTGCTGGCCACGTCACTCCCAGTCGGGTCGATCTACTTCGGCTCGGACCTCGTAGCAAAGGTGCTGCACCACAAGCACGAGGCGGCCGACTCGACCCAGTCGGTCAGCCGGCAACGAGAGGAATCCGCTGACCAGCGCGCTGGTGAGCACGCCGCACCGTCGTTGGTCGACCGAGCCGAACCGGTTCCCGAGGAGCCGTCCGAGTCGACCTCCGTGAAGGTCGACGAGGCACGCACGACGGGATCGACCGGAGCCGGCGAGTCGGCCCTCATTGCCCGCCCGCCCCGGTCGACCACCGTGGCGAAGTCGACCGAAGCCGCCCCACACGAGACGACCGGTCCGCGTCTCACCAGCACCGAGTCGGCCACCGACCGCCACCGCACCGACGCCGAAGTGCTCGCTGAAGGCCGCCGCCTGACCGCGGACTGGAGCGACGACCAGTTGACCGCCAAGCGGCTGCGCAGCGAACTGCGGATCGCCCAGACGCGCGCCCGCACCGTGCGCGACCAACTGCGGGCCGAGCGCGCCAGTCGCCCCGAGCCTGTCGCGGACGATGGCTTCGGGGGCCAGCGTCTTGGCACGTACGACGACGCCAAGTTCCAGCAGCAGAGGGAAGCCGCCGCAGTTCCCTCCGCCACCGCCTGATCCAGCGCACGCCCTGGCCGCCCCCCTCCATGCCGACAAGCACGAGGGGGGGCACCCACATACAGCGAACACTCGCCCCCAGCACTCCACGGAGAACCAGCCCATGCACGACCCGCACCACGAACTCGCCATCCCGCAGCAGGAGATGACCACCGGCCTGAACAGCGCAGCAAGGTATCCCGCTGGACCGTCCAAGGGCCGGCCTCACGGGGAAGCCTCCGCCCCGGGGGTGGCGGAGGCACTCGGGCACCAGGGGGTGCCCGAGCAGGAACAGCCCACCGCCGTCGCCGACAGCACTGCTGCCGTCGAGATGCCGTTGTTGCCGCGTGCCGCAGAAGAAGCCGCCTTGCACCGCGTCGCCCAACGTCGCAAGCCCGACCCCAACGGCCGTCGCGAGGGACGAGTCGACGTCCGCTACAGCGAAGAGGAAGAGGCCGACATACGCGCCAAGGCAGCGTCGCTGAACCTCAGCGGCGCCCACTACGTTGCCGCAGCCACTCTGGCCCACGTCCACGGCGACCTCACCCTGGCCGGCCAGCGCACCCAGCTCGACGACTACATCGACGAAATCAATGCCCTGCGCGAGCAGGTCACCGCCATCGGCCGCAACGTCAACCAGATCGCCAAGAAGCTCAACTCCGGCGGCCATCCACACCCTGGGGACAGCGCCCTCCTCGCCCAGACCGACCGGAGCCTGAACGCCGTGGGTGAGGCCGTGCGCCGCATCGCCACCGCCGCGAACCAGGCCGTCAGCCACAAGGCGGCCCGATGATCGCGAAGATCACCGGAGGCAAGGACACCGCCAACCTGATCCGCTACCTCTACGACACGAAGAAGAAGGACCACACCAACCCGCACCTGGTCGCCTCCTGGGACGGCTTCGCCCCCGACCCCGGCCGCACCCCCGATTTCGACGCCACGAAGCGAGCTCTCGTCGCCGACCTCGACCTGCACGTCAAACAGGCCGCGCGGCTCGGCCGGGCACCCGAGAAGCACGTGTGGCACTGCTCGATCCGCGCCACCAAGACCGACCGCCACCTCAGCGACGAGGAATGGGGCGACATCGCCCGCCGGATCGTCGCCGCAACCGGCATCGCACCCGACGGCGATCCGGACGGCTGCCGCTGGGTCGCCGTCCGCCACGCCCCCGACCACATCCACATCGCCGCCAGCACAGTTCGCGCCGACCTGCGCACCGCCCGGCACTGGAACGACTACCTCACTGCCGACCGCGAACTCGCAGCCGTCGAAAAGGAGTACGGTCTCTTCCAGGTCATACGCGGGGATCGCACAGCCGCGAAACGGCCCACCCGTGCCGAGCAGGAGAAGGCCAAGCGCGCCGGCCAAGCCCGCACCGCCCGCGAACACCTGCGCACCACCGTGCGCACCGCCGTGGCCGCCGCCACCAGCACCGAGGAGTTCGTCCACCTGCTGGAGCACACCGACGGCATCCTCGTGCACATCAAGCACTTCCCGTCCGGTGATGTACGCGGCTACACCGTCGCCCTCGACGGCGACGTCAACGCCCAGCAGGAGCTGATCTGGTACTCCGGCTCCGAACTCTCCCCCGACCTGTCCCTCCCCAAGATCCGCAAGCGTCTAGAAGCCACCGAACCCCAGCACAGCCCCCGTCGGGTGAACCCGTGGCACCAGGCAACCGCCGCCGCGGAACGCATCCCCCACCACCTCGACGGCGATGACGATGCAGCCGCTCAGGCCCACCTGGCCGCCTTCGGCGAAGCCCTCGACGCCCTGCCGATGCGCGCACCCCAGGAGATTCGTCCCCAGCTATGGTAGGCAGCCGAGGCGTTCGAGCGCGCCACCCGCTCCCGCGTCCAGGCCGAGCACCAGCACGCCCGCGCCCTGCGTAGCGCCGTACGAGCCATGGTCCGCGAGCCCGCCCCCAAGGACGGCGCGCTGCTGGCGATGTTCCTCGACGCCGCGATCCTCGCCGTCATCGCCGCCGCCCGCTGGCACCAGCTCCGCCACCACGACCAACAGGTGGCCGCAGCCCACCAGACCCTGATCCACCTGCAAGCCGCCTACGAGCAGACAGCCACCGCACCCCTGACCGCCCTCGCCCAGCGCCGGCCACCCCAGCAGATCGTGAAACGGCACATCCTCCTCATCCGACAGGCCATGCCTGCCCACGCCGAGCAGGTGGTCGAGGACCCGGCCTTCGACGCCCTCACCGCCGCCCTCGCAACCGCCGAGAAGGCCGGGCATGATCCGAAGCAGCTACTGCAGCAGGCCACCGACGAACGGGCGCTCAACGACGCCCGCAGCCCTGCACGGGTACTGACCTGGCGCATCGAGCGGCTCAGCACCAGGCCGGTTCCGAGCGACCGTGCACGAGTGGCACGGATGCGGAGCGCGGCACGGCGGCAAGGCACAGCGGTCAGCCCGGCAGCGGTCGCGGCCTCGCAGCCACAGCCGCCACAGGCACGTCGACGCTGATCACACCCGCTTCCGTACCCGAAGCGGGTGTCAGGCCGCGCACCCCAGCGCATCATGGGCGAACGCGAGAGCCCGGAACCGGGATCCCACAGCGTCGGGGCCGCGGAAGGCCAACGCCCGCAGAGCACTGACCTGTCGCCCCGAGGCCCACAGACCAGTGGCCGGCGAGAGAAACGGGACGACGGCTACGCCCAGCTCGGTGAAGGGGGCATGGTCCAGGTAGGTCATGCCGCCGGTGCCGCACAGATACGCCCGTGCGCCAGTGGCGTCGGCCAGGTCGGCCAGCCGCTCGGACCGACCCGTGCGTGCAGGCAGGGCGCTGCTGGTGAAGATCTGTCCCCGCCAGCCGAGCAGTTCGAGCAGGGCGCGGGTCGAGGCAGTGGCGACCGGTGCGACTCTTCCTGTGTCGAAGGCGTCCCAGACCGGCTGGAGGGCGCGGTCAAGCGCGGGCCAGTGTGGGCTGATCCCGTACTGCTGGCGCAGGATCGATAAGGCTCTGCGTCGGGCCGCGGCAGGGTCGGCGATCAGGGTGTCTCTGATGAGGGTGGCGCGCCCGGAGGGGCGGTGAGTGGGGATGGTCAGCCACCGGTTCGGGCCAAGGCCGTCGAGTGTGGCGATGCGAGCGCGATGCTGGTAGTCGCGGCGGACGAACTGCACGTCTTCCAGGACGATCCAGTGGTCCGCCGCGAACAGCTTGGCCAGCGTGGTCAGCCGGGGCATGAAGTTGGGCTGCTGGATGGCGCGCAGGCCGCCCGGGGAAGAGAGTTCAGGAAGCGATGAGGCGCCTGGTGAAGCCGGCGTGGATGAGGGATTCGTACGCAGCATGCACGTCCTCCGGGACCTCCTGCTCGATGGCGAACCCGAGCTTCGGATACTCGATCACCCGCTGGAGGTCGCCGACGAGCATGTCCACCACGAGCTTCTCGTCGCCGATGGACTTGAGGTAGTCGTCGAACTCCAGCGTTTCCGAGGCGCACACCATCTCGGCCTCGGGCCACAGCTTGCGGGCGGTGGCGTACGACCGCCGTTCCATGTAGGGCTTGGAGACCAGCAGCACCTTCTCCGGGGTGATGCCGGCATCGGCCAGGACCTCACGGGCGAGGGTGATGTTCTGCCCGGTGTTCGCGGCGTGGGGCTCCAGCAGAATCACGGAGGCGGGGACGCCGAGGTCGATGGCGTGCTCGCGGAAGTGGACCGCTTCGCCGCGTGGGAAGACCTTGGCGGTGGTCGGGCTGTTGCCGCCGGTGAAGACCAGCGTGGGGAACAGACCCGCGTGGTACAGCTCGGCGGCGCGCGTGGCCACCCCCAGGTCGTGGCTGCCCAGGCCAATCGCCACGTCCACGGGGTGGGCCTGGTGGTGCATCTGGTGGTAGTCCCAGATCGCCTTGGCCTGGTGCCACTGGTCTTCGGTGATGGCCTGCTGGTTGTCACTCACGCGTTCATCTCCCTGATCACCGTCGGCGAGGCCCCGGGCGGCCCCTCACTGCTGGCCTTGACGCTCTCGATACTGCGCAGTTGGTGCACGAGGCCGTACTGCGCGGCCACCCGAGCTGCCTGGCCGAGAACGCGTAGCCCATCATCGCGGGTCGCCGCGTCGGACAGCAGGATGTGGCCATGAGCCGTGTCCAGTCGTACGCGTTGCATCGGTGAGTCGGTGCTCCCGCTGCTTCGGGCGATGTCGATGAAGTGCAGGGCCTGGGTGAGGTCTCCGACGCCCCGGCGGGCCAGGGCGAGCTTCTGATGGGCCACCGACCAGTCGTCAGGTTCGGTGAGGTCTTCGAATTCACGGGTCGCGGCCTGCATCACGCGGGTCGCATAGTCATGGTTGCCGTCCTTGCTGAGTGCGGTGCCCACCCACAGGCGGGCTCTGGCCCGGTCACGGCGAGAGAGCCTGTCATCGACGGCAAGCGTCCCGTACGTACGGGCCGACGTCTCCAGGTCACCGGACATCTCCGCGACGACCGCGAGGGACAGATCGAGCTGGGCGACACGGCGGGGAATGTCGAGCTCGGTGAAGATCGAGCGCGCGCCCGCGTAGGAGTGGCGTGCGGACAGTGGGCCGAGCACGGCGCCCTGATCGCGCTTGAGGTCTCCGAGTAACGCGGTGGAGCGGGCGTAGAGGTACAGGCCCTTGTCGTCGAGTTCGGCGGCCGTGAAGCGGTTGAGCCATCGGCCCAGCAGGCTGTCGGCGAAGGTGAAGTTCTGCCGGGACAAGGCGACGACGGCACGGTCCAGGTCGTCGTTCCACGACTCGTACTCCCAGGCTCTGGGCCCGGCAGCCGTCACCCGGCGTCCGCCTGCCACCTGCCCGGGGCCGGCCATCTCCGACAGGAGCGTTTCGAAGCGCAGGTGCACCGAGGCATCGGCGCGACCGAGCGCGGTGTCGAGAATGGCCTGCGTGTCGGGGCGGGGCTCGGTCGCGGACCGGAGCTTCTCCCACTTCGAGATGGTCGCGACGGCGAGGCCGAGGCGCTCGGCGAACGCCCGCACACTCAGGCGGAGGGCGAGCCGTAGAGCTCTGGCCTCCAGGCCGGTCCAGTGGTGCACGGTCGCCACGCGTCGCTCCCTTCCACCAGCCATGGAAGCAGAATCGTGCGGCCGGTGGGGCGGAAGTAGAGCGCAAGTGGAACAGCCGTTGATTCCCTGCACATTGAGGTACGGCGACGCTCAAGGGGTCTCTTTCGTCGAGTCCCTTGGACGGTCACCAGCATGGAACTCCTTACCGAGCACCGCCCGGTCAACGGGCCCGTCATCTACGGCTTCCTGCGGCTGGCCGGAGTCTCCGCAGCCCGTCAAACGGCGTTACGGGCGTCACTGACGGAGTACTGCCGGATCCATGAGCTGCAGCTCTCCGGCGTCTTCAAGGACAGGCGCGCGACGACCGAACCGAGCTCCACCGCGTTCACCGGCCTGCTGGACGCGCTGGCCCTTCCTGACGTCTACGGCGTCATCGCCCCCGCCCTGTCTCACCTGGGGCCGAAGCACCTCGCCGCCGAACGCACCCGCCTTATCGAGGCCGCCGGCGCCCGCCTGCTGCTGGCCCGCCGCCCCCGCATCGGGCCTGGCCACGTACCTCGTCAGCAGACCGCCCACCGCCGCTTCCCCGCGCCACTCCTCCTCCTGAGCACGGAGTCATGAGGTACCCCATGCCCGAGTCGCTTCAGCAGTTCTTCGAGGCCCGCCGCCAGTCCGTTCGCAAAGCACGGGAGTTCGCCACCAGAGCGCTGGACGGCTGGGGCCTGACGAGCCGCACCGAGGACATCCGCCTGTGCGTCTCCGAACTCGCCACGAACGCCGTCCTCCACGGCACCGCCCGCGGGCACGGCTTCCTCGTCCGGCTCGACATCGACGACAACTGCGTACGCCTGGAAGTGCACGACAGCCGTCGCCAGCAGCCCGTCGTACGCGAGCCGACCGCCACAGACATCTCCGGGAGGGGCCTGACGTTGGTGGCCGCGCTGTCCGACGAGTGGGGAGTGAGGGACCGTACGCCGCTCGGGAAGATCATCTGGTCCTGCTTCAAGACCGCGGACGACGCCGCACAGTCGATCAGCCCTCCCGTCCCAAACCACGACGACCGCCCTCTGGAGGTCCGATGACCGTAACCGGCACACCGGATCGGGCGGTGCCTGCCGCGTCAAGCACGCGTCTCGTGGCCAGCCCGTTCCTCGCCCAGCACCTCCTTCTTCAGCCAGGCCGAGCGGTCGGTGTGCGCATTCCTGGGATTCGCTACGAGGAGCTGCGCGCCGCGAGCCACGTCGGAGGCCCTCTGCCGGCTTGGCTTGTTGATGCCGCGCGGCAGGCGTGGGGCATCGAGCTGCCTGACGGGCCGGTCGGCGATTTCGTCCTCGTGCGCGAGCGATCGCCGTACGGATACGCGAAGGCATCCTGGGAGATCAACCTCGGCTGCGACTACGACTGCGAGTTCTGCTACCTCGGCGAGAAGCGTTTCGAGGGCCTGGACTGGGCGGGCAAGCAGCAGCTCCTGCGGACGATGCGCGACGCGGGCGTGCTCTGGCTGCAGATCACGGGCGGCGAGGCACTGATCGACCGCGAGTTCGGCGCGGCATACGAGTACGCCCACCAGCTCGGGATGATGGTGCAGGTCTCCTCGAACGGCTCGTCCCTGCGCAAGCCGCCGATCCGCGGGCTGTTCGCACGCCATCGCCCTTACCGGCTCACGCTCAGCGTCTACGGCGCGACCGCGGACACGTACGACAAGGTCACTCGCAACCGCGGCGCGTTCGGCCGGTTCATCCAGGGGCTGGACGCGGCCCACCAGGACCGGCTGCCGGTCCGGCTGAACGTGATCGTGTCGGACGACAACGCCCATGAGGTCGACGCGATGGTGGCTCTGTGCGCGCGCTACGGCTTCCCGTACCAGGTCTTCACGAACATGTCGCCGACGATCGACGGCGAGGCGAACCCGCTGGCGACGCAGGCCGAGGGCCACATCAAGGCCCGGAGCGTCTTCACCGGCTGCAATGCCGGCCGGACGTTCTTCCACGTCAACCCACACGGCATCGCGTCCGTTTGCAAGGTCGGCCGCGATCCGAGCGTGAACCTCGTGACCGAGGGCGTCGCCGCCCTCACCCGGCTCGGCGCCATCGCCGAGTCCCTACAGCTCCGCACCGGTGGATGCTCCGGCTGCACGAAGGTCGGCACCTGCCGCACCTGTCGGCCGCTGGCCAAGCTCTACCAGGAAGCGGGGGACCGACGAGAGCTCTACTGCCAACACGGAGGCTACGGATCATGACCCCACCCACCACAACCGTCACCCCGCCGCGCGAACCGGTGCTGCTCACCATCGGACGGCGCCCCACCGATGGTGCAACCGGCACCCTGCCCGTGCCACTGCCGGCTGGGGCCATCCGCGACGACGAGGTCCAGATCATCACCGACCTGGACGAGGCCGCCGAGGGCGCCGAGTGCAGCTGCTCGGCCGGCGACGACCAGCCGTACTAGATACACCGCAGGCGGGCGCCGCACCGCTCGCGTACGCGCCCCATGAGTGCCGCCCCGGTCATACCCTGGCCGGGGCGGCACTCCCTTGTCTCCGAGCCCCATGAGGAACCGCGCATGTCCATGTCTCGCATTCCCTTCGATCAGCTCCCCGCCGACGTCCGCCAAGCTGTCACTGACAAGACCGGCCCCGTGCATCAGGCGGTGACCATGACCGGCGGCATGAACTCCGGCGTCGCCTCCGTCCTGGAGACCGAGAGCGGCAGCGTTTTCGTGAAGGGCATCGCGAGTGATCATCCGCAGGTCGCAGCACAGCGCCGCGAGGCGGAGATCGCCCCCCACCTGCCAACGTCCTGTCCCCGCCTGTACTGGCACCTGGAAGTCGGTGGATGGAGCCTTCTCGGATACGAGGTCCTCAGCGGTCGCCACGCCGACTACAGCCCCGGCTCCGCCGATTTGGTGCTCGTAGAAGCCGCGCTCACCGAACTGCAACGAATCACCGCTCCGGCCGACATAGAGATCAAGGACGCGGTGGACCGCTGGGCGGACTACGCTCCGCCCGGAACGCTCCAGCACTTCAGCGGCAACACCCTGCTGCACACCGACTTCGCACCGCACAACGTCCTCATCGCCGACGGGCGTGCCCGCCTCATCGACTGGGCATGGCCAACGCGCGGTGCGGCGTGGATCGATCCAGGCGCCTTGGCACTGAGGCTGGTGGACGCCGGCCACCCGGCGGAGGACGCGATCGTGTTCGCAGGCCGCTTCCCGTCGTGGCGGAACACCGACCCGGAGGCGCTGACGGCATTCGGTTCCGCATCTGCCGCGCTGTGGCAGGAGATCGCCGAGGAGGACCCAACGCCCTGGAAGCAGAGGATGGCCAAGCGGGCCGCTGCGTTCAGGCTCGCACTCCTCTGAGAGTCCATGCCCGCCGTCAGATCTACCTCGTCTTGAACTCGATCTTTCCGGTACTCATGCGGAAGTTCCCACTCGAGTACAGCGTGGGTCGGGCCTCAACGTGGTTGCCGCTGTACTTCTCCACATGCCGGATCTCCACACCGCCTGGAACATTGAAGTCGATCAGGGCAATGGCGACCCAGTAGGACAGGTTGCGATTGTTGAACAAGGGCACCGTCACCGTGGACCCGCGCCCATCCGTGACCGCCACCTGAGCGCCGTACGACTTGAAAGAACCTGTTCCGTTCTCCACCGCGCTGTAAGCGCATAGCAGGACGTAGCCCTGGAGGTCTGGGCGACGGATGGTGATCGTCTCTCGACCTGGCACTTTGGAGTCGCCGTCCAGTGCGATGTAGGGGGGCGCTACTGACGATCCGAGTTGCCGGTAGTAGACGGCATGGTCCGTCTTGACCGGGCGCTGCCCGGGTGAGGTGACCAGACTCCGAGGGACGTAGAGGGCGTAGAGGTCCAGGTCTGCCCCGGCCCTTCTTCGTGCTGCACTTCCGCCGTTCCACTCGAGAGTGGCTGTCACTACAAGGCTCGGGTCGTCCTTACGCATGTCGATGGTCGCCTGGCCGGCCTTGGCCAGGAGCACTTTGCCCAACGGCACAGGCGGCCGGACCGGTGCCGTCACCGGCCCCGGCGGTGACGCCACAGCTGACATCTGTCGGCTTCGCGCGGGTGTGACGGTTGAAGGAGCCGCCGTGACAGGGCCAGGGTCATCAACAACAATGCCGAAGTCCGACGCTAACCCCGCCAGACCCGTGTCCCACCCCTGGCCCACTGCCCTAGCCTTCCAGCCGCCCGCACGCCGGTACAGCTCGACGAGCACAGCCACTGTCTCCCGATGCATGAGCGACGGCGGCTCAAAGGTACTTCGAACACCGCCACACTCGATGACCGCATGCGGGGTGCTACTCGCGTCGAAATACCTAACCCGCAGCTCCGGATCGATGCTGGCGACGATGGCAACGCGGTCCACTGTCTCCGGGATCGCGGCAAGATCCGCGACGATGGTCTGCCCGCTCAGCCTGACCCCGTCCTGCGCAGCATGGTTGTAGAAGATCAAGTCGTCGTCACTCCGCACCCTGCCGTCCGGCCCGAGCAGGACAGCAGACACATCAATGCCCGTCGTAGGGGCGCTGAGGGTGACGCTGCAAGCCGCAGCAGACAGGGCAGTATTGCCGCCTTTGGCAAGGGCAGTAGTCATGAGTCGGCCTCTCTCCGAGATCCGTACATGATGGTGGCCCTGGCCGTCCTACGTAGTACAAACACGGATTTTCTAGCCGGCCGCACCGTGCCGTGGATGTGGCGTGGGCGGGCCGCGAGTCCCTGACAGACCACGATCACGGAGACACCTGGGCCGCGGATCCTGGCCCAGCCCTTTTCTGGTCCACCCTCTACACGCTCGAGACCGGCGCACTGGCAGCGATAGTGTTCAAGGCCCTACGTCTCGAACTCCCTCACCGGACGAACCTCTACTCCTGGTGGTATGTGTCCCTCGGCGTTGCAGTGTTGGCTTACTACGCCATACGGGCTCCGGAAAAGGTGGCCTTTGAGATCATCGCCGACTTGGGAACCCAGATGGCACAGGTCCTCGGTCCGCCGTGACCGCCCCATGGACGAAGACCTCGCTCCTCCTTTCCGAAGTTGCCAACCCGTCAGCGACGGATCCTTGACGGTTTCCCTCGGCTATGTGTCTGGGCCTCCACTTTGATCTGTCGAGGCCCAGAGGGTTGCAAGGCTGCACGCCGCGAAGGCGCTATGATCCGGTGAGGCGACCACGCTCGCCGTTACGTCGGACCTGGGCTCCTCCCGCAGCCGTCCAGGGTTGAGGACGCAAAGTGCCGTCGGGCGCGCGTGAGGTAGAGCTGTTGTTCCTCCTATGGGGCGCAGTGGGCGGGAGCACTGAGGCGCGCCCACCAGGAGCCGTACATGACGCTCGACAAGGACATCACCGAACTCGCACGCCGAATGCAGGACGAGTCGGGAGGCACCGTCCCCTACCAGACGGCAAGGTTGGCCGCCGCCAAGGAATTGGGCGGACTGCCCGTCCACAGCCTGTCGGCCGAGGACCGGATTGAGCTCCGTGCCCAGTACACCGGCGAGAGCATGGACGCCGCCGGGTTCGCGATCCGAGGCGGCATTCACGGGCTGGGCCTAGATCACTGCTCGGACGAACAGCGTTCCTTTCGAGCCTTGTTGGCGCTCGCTCTCTTCAACGGCAACCTATACACGGGCCCAACAGCGAGGTGGAACCATGCGGTTGTCGCCTCGTACGACCCGGTAATGTCGCCCCGTCGGGACCGGTTCGTGATGGTGGCGGAGCGCGCCCCGGAGAACGTGGCCACCCGGCTGATGCCCGCCGCCTGGGACGGCTCGCACGGTGTTCCTGGCCTGCGGTACGAGGGCACGTACAACTGCCATGGACATGCTTCTGTCCGCCTGCGCCATCTGCCGACTGGTGCACAGCTGAGCATCACCGGGGACCCGGCTGGATGCCAGCGTGGCGGCAAGCGCAGCCTCATACCCCGGGATCGCTACCTCACCGTCGGCCAGGACCTCATGGCGCACGAGCGTCGTGCACTGGCGGGGGTTCCCCCGATCTCGGGCGATGCCGCCACCCTGCTGGCCGGTCTCGTGTCCCGCTACAACCTGGTGGACCGACGGAGGCGCTGGGCGACCAGCTTGTCCTGGGATCCTCTGGAGCGCCCCGAAGTAGAACACAGGAGAGAGCCAGCTGTGCTCCGGGACGGCGCCGTGTGCCGACTGTGGGGCGCTGGTGATTCGTGGGAGTTCCGCTGGACCGGCTACCCCGAACCTCACGACCTGGCCCGGGCCTTGACTCACCGGGAGGCCGGAATCAAGAGCGCGAGAGTCACCCGCCGCGGTGATGCATTCCGGGTGTTGTTGGGCACCGCCTCGCTGGATCTGCGCGAGGGGGAGGACTGATCCGTGTCGCTTTTCACCGACCATCCAGAGTCCATATCCGTGCTGGTGGCAACCATCGTCCTCGGAGTCCTCCGCTTCACGTTCCCGAAGGACTCTCGCCATCGCCTGGAACTGTGGAAGGCAGTCCTCGAACACCGACGCCGACGCTGGCAGCTGACAGAGCGCCGCCGTGCGACTGCGCGCCGACCGCAAGTCCCTCACCTTACGGAGGCTCCACCCTGCGCAAACTCGCTCCCGCAACCCACTCCGGAAGCCGAGCAGGGCACCCGGGCCTCCCCTCGCTGGGAGAAATCTGGGAGATGATCTTCCCCCAGAGACCCTCGAAGACCACACAGGACCACCCCTCACCAAGCCTCTGACCAGCGCGAATATCAACTACCCCTGGTCGCGATCGCGTACGAGCCTCATTCGGGACGAAGAGGTCGTGGGTTCAAATCCCGCCACCCCGACAGTGAAGTACCAGGTCAGGGGCCTGATCCGCTTAGCGGATCGGGCCCCTGGGTGGTTTCTGGGGGTGTCCTGAGGTCGGTTGGGGGGCCCGTGCGGGTGTCCTGTTGGTGCGGATCGGCGGCTTCGATCGTGGCGGGGACTGGGCCGTTCAGGCGGTTCGACGGGTTGCTCGGGCGGCCTCCCGTCGGGCCGATGCCGAGGCCAGGCTGTGCCGCATGCGCAGGGCGCCGTCGTGGAGATGGATGGTGCGGGTGGCGAGGCGGGTGAGGGCCGGCCGGTGGGTGGTCATGACCGCTGTACGGCTCTCGACCAGGCGGCCGAGCGCGTGGACGACGAGTTCCTCGGCGGCGTTGTCCAGCCCCGTGGTGGGTTCGTCGAGCAGCACGACGGGGGCGTCGGCGAGCATGGCGCGGGCGATGCCGACGCGTTGGCGCTGGCCGCCGGACAGTCCGGCGCCTCGGTCCGCGAGCCGGGTGCCCAGGCCATCGGGCAGGCGTTCGGTGAACTCGGTGACCAGGGCCGCCTCCGCCGCCCGGGCGATCTCGTGCGGGCCGGCGTCGGGTCGGGCGTAACTGATGTTGTCGGCGATGGTGCCGGAGAACAGGAACGTGTCCTGCAGCACGACCGCGATCTGGCGGTGCAGCCAGATGGCGGGGATGTCGGTGAGGGGAAGTCCGTCGAGGAGCAGGTGCCCGCGGGTGGGCGGGTAGAGCCCGGCGATGAGGGAGAGCACGGTGGATTTGCCGGAGCCGTTGGGTCCGAGCAGCGCGAGGTGTTCGCCGGGGTGGACGGTGAGGTCGAAGTGGTTCAGGACGGGGCCGCGGCCGTAGTCGAGGGTGATGTCGCGCAGGTCGATTCGGCCGGTGGCGCGCTTGGGCAGGCGCCGGCGTGACGGCGGGGGCGGCGAGGGCTGGTCGAGGATGGCGGCGACGCGCTCCGCGGAGGCCGCGCCCTGGGGGAAGGTGATCGAAAGGCGGGACATCGATCGCATGGGCTTGATCATGTCCTTGAGGTAGCTGGTCACCACGACCAGCAGACCGACGGTCCACCAGTGGTTCACGACACCGAAGCCGCCCGCCCACAGCAGTGCCGCGGTGGCCACCGCGGCGGCGGCTTCGAGCAGGGGGGTGAACCGGGCCCGCAGTTCGACGCTGCGCAGGCCGGCGTCGAGGGTGGTGCTGTTGCCGGCGGCGAAATGCGCGTCGTGCAGATCCTGGCGGCCGAAGGCGTGGATGGTACGGATGCCCTGAAGGGATTCGGTGACGAAGGCGGCGAGGTGTCCTTCGGCGGCGCGCTGCCGCCGTTCCGTCTTGCGGGTCAACCGGGTGTAGCGGGCGGCCGTGAAAAGTATCAGCGGGGCGCCCCCGATCGCGATCAGTCCCAGGCGCCAGTCGACGGAGAGGATGACGGTGGCGTAGCCCGCGAGGGCCAGCAGTCCGGGCAGAAGTGTGGAGAACAGGTCGACCAGAGCGTCCTGGATCCGGCTGGTGTCGATCGCGACGCGGCTCGTCAGCTCCCCGGCCGCCTGTCTGTCGTGGTAGCTCATGGGGAGCCGTTGCATATGGGCGAAGACGTCCGTACGGATCTCCGCGGTGATGCGCTCCCCGGCGCTGTTCATCACGCGGTCACCGAGGTAGTCGAAGGCCCCCGAGGCGAGGGTGATCAGCAGCAGGGCGACGGCGGCCACAGTGAGCATGGCCAGCGGGGAATCGCCCACGATGCCCGTGAGCCAGACCAGTGGGCCGCTGGTCCGGCCCTTGAGTACGTTGTCGATGACCAGTGCCAGCGGCCAGGGTGCCGCCAGGTCGGCGATCAGTTCTCCGATGCGCAGTCCCACGCCGAGCACGAGTGTGCCCAGGTGCGGGCGGCCGTAGGAACGGAATCGCCACAGGTGTCGCATCATTCCCACATCGGCACGGCGGTCTTTCATCTGCCCACCTCCCCGGTCAGGTCCGCGCGGGCGGCGTCCTTGAGAGCTGTGTTGCTCGCGCCGGGGCGTATGCCGTGCTCGGCCATGGCGGTCAGCACCACCGGCGCGAGTTCCGGGTCGGCACGCGTGATCGCGGACAGCAGCCGTGAGAATTGGCGACGCTGGTTCAAGGCGTCCTTGGTCAGCCGGGCGGCTCCGGCGTCGGCTCCGGCCCCGGCTCCGCCTTCGGCTTCGGCTTCGGTTCCAGCCACGGCATCGGCTCCGGCCCCGGCTCCGGTTCCAGCCACGGCACCGGCTCCGGTTCCAGCTCCGGCCCCGGCTCCGGTTTCAGCTACGGCACCGGCTCCTGTATCGGCACCCGCCGACTCCATACCGCGCAGCAGCGCCGTATCGAAGCGCGCCGCGTCGGCACCCGTGGCGATGACCCGCTCACGGGCGGACCAGCAGGCCGATGCCCACACGGTGCCGTCGGCGTGCGGGTCCCGGTCCCGCCCGCCCCAGAAGTGCGCCATCGTCCACCGGGGCTGGAGTTTGCGGCGCCGCTGGTCCCACTCGGCGATGGCCCCGCGGTGCCAGCCGTAGATGTCCGGGGTGCCCAGCAGGATGGCCGTGAAAACATCTGCCGTGCCCTCGTCCAGGGCGACTTTCCGGTTCGTCTGCTGCGCCGGAGGACGCAGCCGGTTGAGCCGGAAGTCGGCGGTGTGCCGGCACAGATGATGGCCGACCTCGTGGCAGACGATCGCGACGTTGTGCGCGGGGGCATGGAAATACGGGCTGCCGTCCGGTGCCGGGACGAATCCGTCGCCGCCCCCCAGATGGATCTCACCCGCGAAGCTGAGAGTGGCGGGCTCGTCCGTGAGTGACGGCCTGGGAAGCCGGTAGTGCCCTCCGTGCCAGCGGCGGGGCTGGTCGTGCATCCCGATTCTGACCAGCAGGTGAGGGAGCGGGTGGCCGAGCAGGGCAGAAGCGAACCGCAGGGCACGCTGGACGTGGAAGGCCGTGTTGGTCACGCCGAATGCCCGGGCCTGCCGGTCGGCGGCGGCGTCGGCCAGGGGGCCGCCACCGGCCGCGGGGTCGAACATCAACGTGGAGCCGTCGAACAGCCGCCCGCCGCGTTCGTCACGGACCGTGGCCTCGGGCAGCACCACTTCGGCCGGCCGCAGTTCGAGAACGTCCAGGGCGACTTCGCGCAACTCCCCGGGCCGGGGACGCCCGTCAGGTATGTAGACGATCGCCGGGATCACGGGGCATCAGCCCCAGGCAGCGGCGTCGGCGAAGGGTCCCGTCGTGGCGGCGGTCTGCCGGGCCGGTGCACGCACCAGGTCCACGGCCGCGCCGTTGGCCAGCTGTGGCGGGGACAAGACCGGCAGTCCCGTGGCCGCGTGCGCTTCCTGGGAGGCAAGGGGGCTGGCGGTGACCAGGCCGCTCACCATACGTACCGGGACCCCCAGTCCCCGCAGGATCGTCACCCCCGCCACCGCGTCCAGCGCGTTGGCCGCCGCGAGCACCACACCGTGGGCGAATCCGGGCAGGCACTCGGCGAGCGCCCGCGTCTCGGACTGCAGCAGCCCGTCGGCTATCTCCAGGACGACCGCGTCCGCACCGTCGTCGACCAGGGCATCGCGGATGGCGATCATCGTGGCCTGAAGCCGCTCCACCGGGTAGCCGAACGTGGACGACATGCCGAAGTCGAGGAATTCGGCTACGGCGCGGGCGCCCGCGTCGATGTACATCCAGCGGTCCTTGCCACTGCCGGAACCGGTGACCTTGCCCGCGCCGGCAGCCAGTCCGGCTCGCGTCCAGCCGCACACCAGGGCCGACGCCGTCGTGGTCTTGCCCGCGTTCATCGACGAGCCGAGCACGACGACAGTGCCCCACTCCGGCGCCGTGTGCGGTGACGGCGTCCGCGCGTAGTGTTCCAGCGACAGCGGCATCCCGGACCGGTCGTTCAGCGTGCCGATCACCTTCAGCTCGGTCGGTGGCAGCCGTCGCGTATGCGCCGAGGCGACCGTTCCCACCAGGCCGCCCGCCGTCAGCAGATGGACGTTGGGCCCGGTCGGCAGGTAACCCTCGTAGAAGTCCGTGGCATATCGGTTGCCGTACGCGCCCACGACAATGTCGCCCGCGTAGAGACGGACGCGCCGCCCGTGGACATCCTCCAGATGGTCGAGCTCGCCCAGGTGGGCCACGGTGGCGACCACGAGATCCCCGAGCTGCGGTTCGCGAACCGACCCACCNNCCCGGTCGTGGATTCTGCGGGTCACATAGCCCCACTTGGCCCCAGCAAAGTCTCTCATTCCAGATCCCTCACGGTGCGGGTCGGGCCCTTGCCGGCGCCCGAACGAGTGGTCGTCCATTCGATCGCTCCCACCCATGTTCCGTGCTCCCGCGATCGATCGCATTGTGGTGGTGGCTCCGGTGGTGACCGGTGAGGCGAAACTCCAGGGCCAGGGCGGGAGTCNNGACTCCCGCCAGGGCTGGATCCGTGTATGACGCACCCATAAGGACCGAGGACTTGAGAGACCGAAGACTTTCGGGACACACCCGGTACGGCGGCGAAGCACAGCAACCGCTGCGACTGACAGTGACCGTCAACAACCCCGCACGTTCTTCCGGAACGCTGTGCGCAGGAGCAGCGAGTCGTGCTCGACGGCGACTCGTGCCCGATGGCCGGTGAACGCGCCTGCCCCTATCCTGCTCCGCCGTGTACGGGAGAGGGCCCGATAAGCCGCTGAGGCCGAAGGCAAGAGGAAGGCCCGTACGGAGAACCTGGCGTACGAAGCGGCCCGCGCCCGGAAGACGGTGGACCGCACCGGCGTGGCCGAGCATGACACCGGGCAACTCACCGGGCTGCCGCGCTCGTCCGTACTGGA
>NZ_MAUD01000389.1 GCF_001700515.1 Streptomyces lushanensis | reverse complement strand
CACCGTCGAGCAGGGCACCCATCGTGGAGGACTGGTAGATCTCATGCGCGGGCCCGGCCCGGTGGCGTTCCGCGGGGTCGCCGAGGCGGTGCGCGATCATCGTGCGCGCCCAGCGCCGGAACCGGTCGGTCGGGGTGTGCTGGTCGGACGTGGTCATGTCTGTTCGCCTCGCCCGGTCACTCGAAGAGGTCGTCATGGAGGTGGGCGGCCAGATCGGTGTTGTGGCTGTAGTCCACCGGCACATCGATGAGGGAAGGGCCGTCCTCGGCGAGCGCCCGGCGCAGTGCCGAGGTGAACTCGTCCTGGGTCGTGACGCGGTAGCCGTGCGCGCCGAAGGTCTCGGCGTACTTCACGGTGTCGTAGTCGCCGAGCCGGACGCCCGACGTCCTGCCGTACTTGAGCATTTCCTGGAAGGCGACCATGTCGTAGGCGTTGTCCCGCATCAGCACATGCGTGAAGGTCAGCCCGAGCCGGGTGGCGGTCTCCAGCTCCTGCGCGGAGAAGAGGAATCCGCCGTCGCCCGAGACGGAGACCACTTGCGTGCCCGGGCGCACCATGGCCGCTGCCATGGCCCAGGGCAGGGCCACACCGAGTGTCTGCTGCCCGTTGGAGAACAGCAGATGGCGCGGCTCGAAGACCCGGAAGTGGCGCGCCAGGTAGATGTACACCGATCCGATGTCGCAGGTGATGGTGGCCTCGTCGTCCAGCGCGTCGCGCAGGTCCAGGACCACCGCCGCCGGATTGAGTCCCGCGGCCGTGGGCAGGGCGTCGCGGGCGCGCTCGTCGACCTGGGCGAGTTCCCGCCGCCGACGGGCGACATCGGCCGTGAACGCCTCGCTCCGGACCAGTCCGGCCAGTGGCTTCACCAGTTCGGTGAGCGTCGCGGCCACCGTGCCGCGCAGTTCCAGCACCGGCTGGTAGTGGTTGTCGACAGCCGCCGGGACCGAGTCGACATGGACGACCGTACGGTTCACATCGGTGTTCCACAGGACCGGGTCGTACTCGACGGGGTCGTATCCGACGGTAACCAGGACATCCGCCTCGGCCACCACGGCGTCGCCCGGCTGGTTGCGGAAGAGGCCGACCCGGCCGACGTAATACCGTTCCAGGTCCCGGGACATGACTCCCGCCGCCTGGAAGGTCTCGACCACCGGGAGCCCGGTCTCCACGACCAGCGCCCGCAGCGCGGCGCAGCTGTCCGGGTCAGCCGCGCGGGCCCCGGCCAGCAGGACCGGCCGCGCGGCCCCGCGGATGAGATCCGCCGCCCGCCAGACCGACTCCACCGGAGCGGCACCGAGTGGCGGTACGGGCAGGGGCCGGGCGATCCGGGCGGTGGTCGAAGCCGCCTGGACGTCGGAGGGCAGGATCACGGCGGCCGAGCCGCGCGGCTCCGTGGTGGCCGCCCGGAACGCGTTGACGACCGTCTCCGGCACATTGTCCGGATCGCTGACCTCACCGGTGAACTTGGTCACCGTCCTGAGCAGCGCGGCGGCGTCCATCGACTGGTGTGTCCGCTTGAGCCTGTCCTCCCGGCCGACGGCGCCGCACAGGGCCACGACGGGATCCTGCTCGGTATTGGCGGTCAGCAGGCCGGTGGCGAGATTGGCCGTACCGGGGCCGGAGGTCACCAGGACGACCCCCGGGATGCCGGTCAGCCGGCCGAGCGCCGCCGCCATGAAGGCGGCGTTCTGTTCGTGCCGGCAGACCACCAGCCGCGGGCCCGTGTCGGCCAGTACGTCATAGACCGCGTCGATCTTCGCTCCCGGAATCCCGAAGATGTACGGAACTCCCTGCGCCCGGACCGTCTCCACCACCCGCTGCGCGCTGCGTACCGGTTCCTCGCGATTCCCGCTCATGGCGACGCCCACTCTCCGTGTCTTCCGCGTTCGTCTCCCGTTCGATCCCCTTGGTCCCCGCGGTCGTTCTCCGGCTTTTCCTCTCCCGGTTATTTCGCGAGCGCCGCGCGTTCGATACTGGCGGCGAACAGCGGGGTTTCCCGGTTGTTGTGGTCGCTTGAGGCCAACTGCCGCTCATGCGCCGCCTGTTCGAAGGAGACATCGTGCTCCTTGAGGAAGACGAGGAATTCCTCCGTGGGATGCGAGACCACCGAGTTGGTGTATTCGCAGCGTCCTTCGTCGACCGGTCGCGCGCTCAGATCCCAGATGACCTGCACCTTGGTCCGCCCGTAGGGCGAGAAGACATCGGAGGTGGAGACCATGCGGCAGTGGTCGGACCGGGTGATCTCACCGACATAGTGCTGGATCACCAGCCCGGATCCGATCATTTCCACATTGATCGACATGGGACGCCCGTCGTCGGTCGTGGTGGCCCCGGCGGCGATGTGATCGGGAGGCGCACAACGCTGGTATTCGGCGTCCGGAAGGCCGAAGAGCCAGGTGGCGATGTCGACTTTCCCGATCGGTGCGCGGATCGGGGCGTGGACGGTCGACTCCGACAGAGTGAGATCGGAACGGACAGTCATCCTCTTCACACCTCCTCGACATGGACCGCCGGTGGCAATCAGGTCATTCTCCGTATTCTCCGCCGCCTTACGGGCCCATTGCCGTCCACTGTATTTTGCGGGCCAACCGGCCACATCTTGAGCGCCGCAGCCACCCGGCGGCGGCCACAGTCCGCGACCGGACGGTCACGGAGTGGCGATTTGACAGACAGTCAGGCACGCCACTAGACCTAGCGACATGACATTCATTTCCAATAGAACGGCCCCGTGATGCGTGTCGCGTTCGTCGGAAAGGGCGGCAGCGGCAAGACCACCCTGTCGGCTCTCTTCTCCCGTCATCTCGCGCGCTCCGGCGCACCCGTCCTCGCCGTCGACGGTGACATCAACCAGCACCTCGCCGAGGCCCTCGGCGCCGACTCAGGCCCCGGGCACAGCCCCGGCACGGACGCGGGCCCGAACGCGGGCACGGGCACGGGCACGGGTGACGGCGGCTCCTTCACCGCGCCACCGCTCAGCGCTCATCTGGACGAGATCAAGGACTGTCTGCGAGGAGGCAACCCGCTCATCGCCTCGCGGGAAGCCATGATCAAGACCACTCCGCCGGGACGCGGCTCCACCTTGCTCCGGCTGCTCGGCGACGATCCCGTGCACGCCCGTCATGTACAGGAGGTGGGCGGGGTTCCGCTGATGGTGACCGGTCGGTTCGACGAGAGCGATCTGGGCGTGGCCTGGTACCACTCCAAGCTCGGGGCGGTGGAGCTGTATCTCAACCATCTCGTCGACGGGCCGGGCGAGTATGTCGTGGTCGACATGACGGCGGGCGCCGATGCCTTCGCCTCCGGTCTGTTCACCCGGTTCGACATCACGTTCCTGGTCGCCGAACCCACCCGTAAGGGCGTCTCGGTCTACCGCCAGTACCGCGACCACGCGCGGGAGTTCGGGATTCCGCTCGCGGTCGTCGGCAACAAGGTCACCGGAGAGGACGATCTGCTCTTCCTCAAGGAGCATGCCGGCGACGATCTGCTGGCCCACTGTCTGCACTCGCCGTTCGTACGGGCCCGGGAGCAGGGACGTGACCGGGCGGGCCATGGGGAGCTGGAGGCGCACAATCTCCACGCCCTGGACCTGCTGCGTTCGGCGGTCGACGCCCGTACGAAGGACTGGGCCGCGTTCCAGAAGCACGCCGTCGAGTTCCATCTGCGCAATGCCACGGCCTGGGCCGACCGGGCCACGGGCATGGACCTCGCCACACAGATCGACCCCGGCTTCGAGCACGGCCCGGCCGCCCTGCCGTCCACGGGCTGACGCCCCCGCCTGTCCACCCACCGGTCCGACGCCCTCGCTCCGGTCTCTGCGATCCGGGCGTCCGCGTCGTCCAGCCGTGGCGTCCGGCCGAGCCGTCCGACCACGCCGTACCTCCATCAGCACCGAACGAGAGGACACCCCCTCCATGTCACTCGACGTCTCCCCGGAACTGCTCGCCGACGCCGAGCGGGACGAGGTCCGCGAAGAGGACTTCGTGACGACCGTCCGTGCGTCACTCCCCTACGCGTACGACCTCATCGCCGGGCTCACCGAGGAACTGCGCGCCGGTACGGCCGAGTTCGCCGACAACCACACTCCGCCGCCCTCGGAGAGGGACCGTGGCCAGCTTCTGCGGGCGCTGTCCAGCGACGCCATCCGCGGCAGCCTGGAGCGGCACTTCGGCGTGGCCCTGGCCTTCATGAACTGCCACCGGGTCGCCGTCTTCCGCCCCGAGGCGGTGGGCGGTCGTACGCACACCCGGTTCACCTCGCTCCGCTCGCAGGTCCTCAACCAGTCCCCGGAGTTCCGCGACTGCTGAGGCGGGCGCGGATCCGGCGGGGAGCGGCCCCGGCAGCGCCCCGGGGCCGTCTCCTCCGGCGTCGCGGTTCCCGCCGGTGCGGCGCCGCTCGGCGGGATTTTCGGCTTCCTGGCCCCGGGCTGCTATCCGGCTGACCTCGCTGCCCCTACACTTGCCCCGCCGGAGCCCCCACTGACCTGGGAAAATGGCATCCCCGGGGCCGGCCGGGCCAGTGAGGAGCGCATCCCGTGTTCTACTACGTCCTCAAATATGTACTGCTGGGGCCACTGCTGCGCGTGCTCTTCCGGCCGCGGATCGAGGGGCTCGAACACATTCCGGCCGAGGGCGCGGCGATCGTCGCGGGCAACCATCTCTCGTTCTCGGACCACTTCCTGATGCCGGCGATCCTCAAACGGCGTATCACCTTCCTCGCCAAGGCCGAGTACTTCACCGGCCCCGGTCTCAAGGGACGGCTGACCGCGTTCTTCTTCCGCAGCGCCGGGCAGATCCCGGTGGACCGCTCCGGCAAGGAGGCCGGACAGGCGGCGATCCGGGAGGGGCTGGGAGTGCTGGCCAGGGACGAGCTGCTGGGGATCTATCCGGAGGGCACCCGCTCGCACGACGGACGGCTCTACAAGGGCAAGGTCGGCGTCGCGGTGATGGCGATCAGGGCGCAGGTGCCGGTGGTGCCGTGCGCCATGGTCGGTACGTTCGAGATCCAGCCGCCCGGCCAGGTCGTGCCCCGGATCAGAAAGGTCGCGATCCGCTTCGGTGAGCCGCTGGAGTTCTCGCGCTACGCCGGTCTGGAGAACCACAGGGCCGCGGTGCGCGCGGTCACCGACGAGATCATGTACGCGATCCTCGGGCTGTCCGGACAGGAGTACGTCGACCGCTACGCGGCCGAGGTCAAGGCCGAGCAGGCGAAGGCCGAGCCGAAGGGAAAGTTCCGGCGCCGGCCACGCTGACAGCGGATCCGCCACCGGCGAAAGTCCCTGGGCGCACAACACCGGGCGCCTCTAGCGTCCTCGTATGAGCAAGGGAAACGCAGTGGTGATCGGTGCGGCCGGACAGATCGGCCGGGCCGCCGTACGGACCCTGGCCGAGGACGGCTGGGAGGTGACCGCCGCCTCGCTCGGCGGCGGCCGGGACGAGCACTGGCCCGGTGAGGTGCGGGCGGTACGGCTGGACCGCGAGGACGGCGCGGCACTGGCCGCGCTGCTGGACGAGGTGGGCGGCGGCGTCGACGTACTGGTCGATCTGGTGGCCTACGGACGGGACCACGCCCGCCAGGTGACCGCACTGGCCGACCGGATCGGCTCCGCCGTCGTCATCTCCAGCGGCGCGGTGTACGAGGACGACCGGGGCCGTGGTTTCGACACCCAGGGCGAGCCGGAGGGTGCTCCGCGCTATCCGGTACCGATCCCGGAGACCCAGCGCACCGTGGACCCGGGCGACTCGACGTACAGCACGCGCAAGGTGCTGCTGGAGCGGGAGCTCCTCGCCGCGGGCGAGGCGCTGCCGGTGACTCTGCTGCGGGCGGGCGCGATCCACGGGCCGTACTGCCGTTCACCGCGCGAGCTGTACTTCGTCAAGCGGCTGCTGGACGGGCGTGCGCGGCGGGTGCTGGCGTACGGCGGCCGGAGCCGCTTCCATCCCGTCCATGTGTCCAATCTGGCCGAGCTGATCGGACTCGCCGCGCTGAGGCCCGGCTCCCGGGTGCTCAACGCCGGGGACCCGCAGGCGCCGACGGTCGCGGAGATCGGCGCGGCGATCGACACGGTCCTGGACCGGAAGACGGAGACGGTACCGCTGGACGGTCCGCCGCAGGGCACGGTCGGGGACCATCCCTGGGCCGTCGAACATCCCGTGGTCTACGACATGGCCGCCGCCGAGCGGGAGCTGGGCTACCGGCCGGTCACCGGTTACGTCGAGTCGCTGCCGGCGACGGTCGACTGGCTGACCGGCCAACTGCGTGGCCGGGAGTGGACGGACGCGTTTCCGGCGATGGCCAGGAGCTACGGGCCCGACAGCCTCTTCGACTACGCGGCGGAGGACGCCTGGCTGGAGCGGCACGACCGGGGCGCGAGCTAGAACACGAGAAGGAGGAGGGGCGGCCG
>NZ_MAUD01000039.1:46257-46886 GCF_001700515.1 Streptomyces lushanensis | reverse complement strand
GGTACGCGGGGGCCTGGGGGTGTACGGCGGTCCGGGGATCGCTCGGTGCCTGCGGGCAGGCGGCCTGCGGGTACGCGGGCGCCGGCGGGGACGGGTACGCGGGCGGCGACGGGTGGCTGGGCGCCTGCGGGTATGCGGGCGCCTGCGGGTAGGCCGGTGGCGAGGGGGGAGTACCCGGGTCCTGGACCTGGGGGTGGGCGGGTTCCGGTGGTTGTGTCATCGGTCGGTCCTCGTGGTGAGCGGTGAGCGGTGTACGGGGAGCGGGTGGTGGCGAGGAGCCGGTCGGTCAGCCGATCAGCAGCGAGCCCGGGATCAGCAGCGCGCCCGAGCAGAAGGCGATCAGGCCGATCCGGATCCACTGGTGCTTGCGTGCCGCGATCCGGCTGGTGTCCGTCAGGGCCCTCACCAGTGCGGCGGCCGAGGTGCGTTCGGTCTCGATGAGCGCCGTCTCCAGCCGGCCGCTCCGCGCGGCCTGGTGGATGTCGCCGAAGTACGAGAGAGGCTGTCCGGGCGCCCAGCCTCTGGTGCGGTAGCGCGGCAGCACCGCCATCAGCAGGGCGAACAGCGCGAGGACCAGGGCCAGCGTCCCGGCCCACCAGGCGGTCGTACCGGCCACGGAGAGGGTGTCC
>NZ_MAUD01000039.1:0-46230 GCF_001700515.1 Streptomyces lushanensis | reverse complement strand
CCCGTAACTCGGTGAGCAGCCGCTCGGCGAGCGGTTTCGCGGGGGTGAGCGGCGAGGGGTCGGTCATACGGGACCGCCGCCCTCACCGGGCGTCGTGGGCGGTGTCCCGGGCGGCGTCCCCGGGTGCGGCGGCTGCGGAGCCGGTCGGGCGTCGGCGCCGGCGGGCCCGGCGGGCAGTGCGCCCGGCTGGTCCGCCGGGGCCGGCCGGCCGGCCCCGCCCGCCAGGTCCGGCATCTGCTGGCGCATCAGCTCGGACACCGTCCTGAGCGCCTGCCTCGCGGGTTCCGCCTTCTGGTAGTCCTCCAACTGCTCGCTGTTCAGCAGCTCCAGCTGGCTGTGCACCAGGGCGAGCTGCTCCTGCCGCATGCTGGTCATGGCCAGCCGGGTGTCCTCCGGATGCGCGGCCAGATGCAGCGCCCAGGCGGCGACTCCGCCGTGCTGAAGGTGGTACTGATAGAAGTTGATCTTCTCCGTCATCAACTGCCGTTGCTGCTCGGCCCGCAGCAGCTCCAGTTCATGCGCCTGGTGTGCCTGCTGGAGCTGGAACTCGTGCTCCGGGGCCAGCATCTCCCGCTCGTACTCCAGGCTCCGCCTGCGCCGCCGGTGCGCGATCGCCTCGTCGTCCAGCCGCAGCCGTACGGCGCAGGTCACCTGGAGGCCGATGCCCGCCGCGAAGCCGCCGTCCTCCAGCGCCTGCCGCACCGCGATCTCGGCTTCCCGGCTCTTCTCGATGGAGAAGCCCCGGCTCACCGGCCGCGCGAGCTGGTGGAACTCCCGTTCCAGCCGGGTCGGTACGTCCCGCTCGCCGCCGGCCACATAGTGCGCCGGATCGGCGACCCGCCAGGTCAGGTCCGCGGTGGCGCCGAAGGAGAACGCGTCGTCGTCGCTGGGCAGCTCCAGTTCCAGCCGTACGGGATGGTTTCCCATGTCCACCTCGTACACCGAGGTGTACCAGCGGCTCGCCGCGTCCGAGCGACTCGGCCGGTGCGGCGGGAGATAGGTGTCGTAGGCGCCCTTGGCGGTGACGAAGACCAGCGCGTGGTCGATCGGCGTGACCGGCTTGCGGGCGGTGTACTCGAAGCGCGAGATCGGCCGGACGGTGAGGACCGGGTCTCTCAACTGGCTGTGCCGGTCGACCTGTTGCTGCCATTCCGGCTGCCGGCGGAAGTCCGCCATGGTGATTCAACTCCTCGGTGCTCCCGGTCCGCGGGCGGAGCGGGCGGGGTGAGCGGGATGCGGGACGCGGGGTGCGGGGTGCGGGGTGAGTACGGTCAGGTGAGGACGGCCAGCAGCCGTGCGGCGGCCCCCGGCGGCGGCCCGCCGTCCGCACCGCGCAGCGTGCGCAGCAGATGGCTCAGCCGCTGCTGATCGGCCGCGGTACGGACCAGCTCCGGCAGCAGCGCGGCGAGCGCGCCCTCCACATCCGGGCGCCGGTCGGCCGCGCGCACCCAGGCCCGCAGCGACTCCAGCGCGTCCCGGGTGTGGGAGAGATCGCCCAGGGCCGTGCGCCAGAGCGTGGCGAGATCACGCCTTCCGTCGGGTTCGGCGGTGCCGTTGTCGGCGTACCACTCCAGGAGGCTGTCCTCGTCGACCGTGGCGCAGGAGCGGGTGAACGCGGTGAGCGCCAGGGTCCGGACGGCGGGGGAGTCCCGCTGGAGGAGCCGTACCAGCTCGGAGAGCATGTCGGCGCGGCGGCCCGCGGACAGCAGCAGCGTCGTGGACCGGAAGAGATGCTCCCTCTCCGCCTCGCCGCTCTCGTCGTCGGCGGCCCGCGCGGCCAGCGCGTCGAGGGCGGGCCCCACCAGTTCGGGACTGACCGGAGCGAGCAGCGCGAAGGCGCGGACGGCCGTCCAGCGACGGGCGCCGTGTGCGTCCGCGCACCACTGGCCGAGCAGCCGGGGCACGGCGGGCGCCCCGGTGAGATGGGCCAGGGTCAGGGTGTTCGCGGCCATCAGCCGGGCACCCGGACCTCGTGAGGTGGCCCAGCCGTCGATCAGCAGCGCGACGGTGGACGGCAGATCCGCCTCCGCGAGCAGCGCGGTTGCGGCGGCGGCCCGGGTCCGCACCAGGGGCCGGCCGTCGCGGGCGAGATCCTTGAGCCACTCCACCAGGGCGGGCCGGGCGGACGGATGGGCGGTCCACACATCGCCGAGCAGGGTCCGCGCGGTGCGGCTCTCCCGGAACTCGGCCATGTACTGGGGCACTTGGCCCCATTCCGTCTGCTCGTCGCGCTGCTCGCCCCGGGCCCGTGCCAGATGCAGCCGGTCGGCGACGGAAGGGCCGAAGACCGGGATCTCGGCGGGCTCGTCGGGATGGTTGAGCTGCTGGAACCGTACGAAGAGCAGATCGCCCAGCTCGGCGGCGAGGACATAGGGCGCCCGGTCGAACACGGCCAGGGAGATCAGGAACGCCTTGTCCCGGAGGGAGAGCGTGGTGTCGGTGAGCCATTCCCGGCACTGCTGCTCCACGGTGGCCCGGCTGAATCCGGCCAGGGCCTCGCGGGCCCGCTCACTGCCGTCGTACGCGGCGAGGTCCGCCGCGAGGGCGGCCACCTCGGCGAGCCGCTGGTGGCCCTGGGCGAGGAAGTCCCGTACCGGTGCGAGGCCGAGCAGCCGCTCGACCTCGTCGGCGGTGCCGGCGGTCGCGGCCGTGTGCCGGGTGAGATGGGCCCGCAGGACGTCGGCCGAGGCAGGGGCCCGCCAGGCACAGGTGGTGACGGCGTGGACGTACGACCGGTCCCGTACGGTGATCACCAGATAGCTGTCGCGCTTGGCGAGCTGCTCGCGCACGGCACGTATGTGGATGTCGCGCAGCGGTCTGTTGCGGGACAGCGAGAGATCGCAGAGCACATGGCCTCCGGCGTCGGCGAGCCCGGCGGCGAGCGACTTCGGGTGTGTCTCGGGATCGAGGTCGCGTACGGCCGTGACGCCCAGCCGGTGGAGCAGCATCCAGGCGGCGGCACGCCGGCCGGTCGAGTGCGCACCCGACAGGACGAGAACCCGCTCGGTACGGAGCCGGCGCAGGGCCGCCTCGAAGAACTCCGGGTCGCCCTCGACGAACACCTCGGCGAGGCGGTCGAGTTCGTCGCGGGAGATCTCTCCGGAGGGGTTCTCGGGGCCGAGCCCCGACGGGCCGTGGTGGTGGATCTCGGTCTTGCTGCCCATGATCACGTCACGGCCGACATGCCCGCCGGAGACGCCGTGCTGGGCGCCCGCGACATAGGAACCGCCGAACGCGGTGGATCGGAGCATGAACTCCGGCGCGTGGGCGAAGAGTTCACGCTGGGCGGCACGCGCCTCCTGTGCGTGCTCCTCCTCCTCGGGGCGCTCGCCGTCACCGGCCGGCTGCGGCTGATGCGGCGACTGCTGGTCCGCCGGGGCGGCGGGAGCGGGGACCGGGCCGGGACCCGGCGCGGCGGGCGGGGCCTGCGGGATCATGACCGCTCACCTCGGTCGGCGGACGGGTCGGAGTCCGGGCCTGTGCCGGCGCCGGGGGCCGTGTCCGCCGGTGGGGCCGTGTACGGGGCCGTGCGTGGGCCCGTGCTTCCGCCCATGACGACATCGCCGCCGACCCGGCCCCCCGAGACACCGGTCTGGTCGCCCATGACCAGACTGCCGCCGAAGGACGGGGAGCCGCCGAAGAACTGGGGGCCGGGCGCGGGGCTGATGGGCGCGGGACCGGCGGGCGCGGGGCTCACAGGCGGAGCGACCGCCCTCGCGTCGGTCGCCGCCGTGCCGTCACCGCCCTCACCGGCCCCGCCGCCCTCGGTGGAAGCCGGCGCCTGGCGGCCCCCTGTACCGCCCGGCGCCGGTCCCCGACCCGGTGGCCGCCCCCTTCGGCACCGGACCGTGCAGCCAGGCCGGCAGCGGCCCGTTCTTGCTGCCGACCGTGACGGGATGGAAGTCGCTCGCCGGAATACCGGCGTACTCATGGCGCACGATCCCGGCGTGCACCGGCTCGGAGACACAGAGGACGAAGTCGTCGGACCGCTCGCGCAGGGCCTCCCGCAGCAGTTCGGCGTCGAGCAGCCGGCACGCGTGGTTGAGGTCGGAGCCGACCCATCCGCCGTGTCCGTCGATCGCCACATAGCCGGTCGCGAGGACCGCCCGCAACCGGATCTGCGCGGAGCTCGAGGCCATCCTGTTGGTCGCCCTCAACTGCGCGGGCACCTCGGTCAGCAGGGCCCGGAGCAGCCTGGCGACCGAGGCGTTCGCGTCGATGAGCTCCATCACGGCGTCGCCGCGGTCCGCACGCCGCCGCCGCGGCTCGTCGATGCCGGCCGCCTCCAGGGCGCGGTCCGCGATGTCGTAGAGCATGCGGCGCAGATAGGACTGCTCCACATCGTCGCGGTCGCTGTACTTCTCGATGTCGAGCAGCAGAATCGTGCGGCTCACAGGGTCGGTCATGCTGCGCCTCTCGGTGGGATGCCGTGGTGCAGCAGCGTGGTGCCGGAGCGCTCCCTGTGGTGAGGGCGGATGACGCACTGGAAGTGTGACCGTGTGCACAGAGTCACCCGGGCGATGCCCGCGCTCGCACAGAGTGACCGTGGAGAGCGCGGAAACCGGGGACGGCGCGGACAGCGTGGGCGGACGCCGTGGACAGGGCGGACGGCGTGGGCAGGGCTGGCAGGGCGGACCGCTACGGCGCGCCCGGTCCCGAGCGCGCGATCTGCCGGAGCACCTCCGGCCGCAGGATCAGCATCGTCCGCCGGCCCGTGACCACCGCCTGCCGGTCCCGCAGGTCCTTGAGCAGCCGTTGCACCATCTCCCGCGAGGCGCCGACCGATCCGGCCAGTTCCTGCTTGCTGAGCGGTACGGAGAGTTCGATGCCCTCCTCCGTGCGCCGTCCGTGCGTGCGCGCCAGATCGAGCAGCAGCACGGCGAAGCGCTCCCGGACGCTCATCGAACCGAATTCCAGCCGCCGCCGGTCCGCGGCCCTGGTGCGGTCGGCGGTGAGTCCGAGCAATTTCAGGGAAACCTGCGGTGAACCCGCGAGGTATTCCCGGAACCGGTCGTGTTCGACCGCGACCGCCTCCACCGGTTCCAGCGCGGTCACGGTGGCCGCCCGTACCCGCCCGGTGAGCGCCGCGGACTCGCCGACGATGTCGCCGGGACCGCGCAGGGCGAGCAGTGCCTCGTACCCGTTGGCGGCCGAGGCCGTCACCTTCGTCCAGCCGTGCAGGATGAGCAGGACATGGGTGGACGGTTCGTGCTGATGGATGAGAGGCGTACGGGGGACAAAGCGGAGGGCGCTGCCCAGCGCCAGCAGCGCCGCCCGGTCCTCACGCTCCAGCCGGGCCAGAAAGGGAACGCGGTCGTCCAGACCCGCGTCACCGGGTAATTCCGATACAGACATGGGCTCCCCGATCGTCCTGATGAACAGGACAAGCTACTGAAGGTGACGGGTACATGCAGGAAGAACGGCCGGTTTACCCCGGGAAAGCGGGAATCCCGGCGTGGTGCCTTTCCCTCCGCCGTACGGCGTGTCTGGTCCAGGGCATTTGTTTTGACCGGAGTCGATGAGGTAGGTACGCTCAGACCTTGTGCCTGGGGTGTGCCTGGGCTCCTGTGCGTGTCTTCAACCGCATGGCGAGTTCGAGTATCGGCCACCGTGATCTGCGCCTTCCTCGCCTTCGGCGGGGTCATTGCAGCATTCGACACACCCGACCGCGTGGGTCGGAGTCGTTCCAGGTTAGTTGTACTAACGGCACACAGAAACCGGAGAAGTAGTGCCTACGATCCAGCAGCTGGTCCGGAAGGGCCGGCAGGACAAGGTCGAGAAGAACAAGACGCCCGCGCTCGAGGGTTCCCCTCAGCGTCGCGGTGTCTGCACGCGTGTGTTCACGACCACCCCGAAGAAGCCGAACTCGGCCCTCCGGAAGGTCGCGCGTGTGCGTCTGACCTCCGGCATCGAGGTCACGGCCTACATTCCGGGTGAGGGACACAACCTTCAGGAGCACTCCATCGTGCTCGTGCGAGGTGGCCGTGTGAAGGACCTGCCTGGTGTTCGTTACAAGATCATCCGCGGCTCCCTCGACACCCAGGGTGTCAAGAACCGCAAGCAGGCCCGCAGCCGCTACGGCGCCAAGAAGGAGAAGTAAGAATGCCTCGTAAGGGCCCTGCCCCGAAGCGCCCGGTCATCATCGACCCGGTCTACGGTTCTCCTCTTGTCACCTCGCTGATCAACAAGATCCTGCTCAACGGCAAGCGTTCCACCGCCGAGCGGATCGTGTACGGCGCGATGGAAGGTCTCCGCGAGAAGACCGGCAACGACCCGGTCATCACGCTGAAGCGCGCGCTTGAGAACGTCAAGCCCACGCTTGAGGTCAAGTCCCGCCGTGTCGGTGGTGCCACCTACCAGGTGCCGATCGAGGTCAAGCCCGGTCGTGCCGCCACCCTCGCACTCCGCTGGGTCGTGGGTTACTCCCGCGCCCGTCGCGAGAAGACCATGACCGAACGCCTCATGAACGAGCTGCTCGACGCCTCCAACGGTCTCGGCGCCTCGGTCAAGAAGCGTGAGGACACGCACAAGATGGCCGAGTCCAACAAGGCCTTCGCGCACTACCGCTGGTAGTCGCTACCCCCATCGAGACCGAGAGAAGATTGAGCCTCATGGCCACCACTTCGCTTGACCTGGCCAAGGTCCGCAACATCGGGATCATGGCCCACATCGACGCGGGCAAGACGACGACCACCGAGCGCATCCTGTTCTACACCGGTGTGAGCTACAAGATCGGTGAGGTCCACGACGGCGCTGCCACGATGGACTGGATGGAGCAGGAGCAGGAGCGCGGCATCACGATCACGTCCGCCGCGACCACCTGTCACTGGCCGCTCGAGGACGTCGACCACACCATCAACATCATTGACACCCCCGGTCACGTGGACTTCACGGTCGAGGTGGAGCGTTCGCTCCGCGTGCTCGACGGTGCCGTCACCGTGTTCGACGGTGTCGCGGGTGTGGAGCCGCAGTCGGAGACGGTGTGGCGTCAGGCCGACCGCTACGGCGTGCCCCGTATCTGCTTCGTCAACAAGCTCGACCGGACCGGCGCGGAGTTCCACCGCTGCGTCGACATGATCTCGGACCGCCTCGGCGCGACCCCGATCGTCATGCAGCTTCCGATCGGTGCCGAGATGGACTTCAAGGGTGTCGTCGACCTCGTGACGATGAAGGCCCTCGTCTGGTCCGCCGAGGCCGCCAAGGGCGAGATGTACGACATCGTCGACATCCCGGCCACGCACACCGAGGCGGCCGAGGAGTGGCGCGGCAAGCTGCTCGAGGTCGTCTCCGAGAACGACGACGAGCTGATGGAGCTGTACCTGGAGGGCGTCGAGCCCTCCGTGGAGCAGCTCTACGCCGCCATCCGCCGCATCACGATCGCGTCGGGCAAGTCCAACGACACCACCGTCACCCCGGTGTTCTGCGGAACCGCGTTCAAGAACAAGGGCGTTCAGCCCCTGCTCGACGCGGTCGTGCGCTACCTGCCGTCGCCCCTGGACGTCGAGGCCATCGAGGGCCACGACATCAAGGACGCGGAGCTGGTCGTCAAGCGCAGGCCCTCGGACGACGAGCCGCTGTCGGCGCTGGCGTTCAAGATCATGAGCGACCCGCACCTCGGCAAGCTCACCTTCGTCCGTGTGTACTCCGGCCGTCTGGAGTCCGGCACCGCCGTGCTGAACTCCGTGAAGGGCCGCAAGGAGCGCATCGGCAAGATCTACCGCATGCACGCGAACAAGCGTGAGGAGATCGAGGCGGTGGGCGCCGGCGACATCGTCGCCGTGATGGGCCTGAAGCAGACCACCACCGGTGAGACGCTGTGCGACGAGAAGAACCCGGTGATCCTGGAGTCCATGGACTTCCCGGCGCCGGTCATCGAGGTCGCGATCGAGCCCAAGTCCAAGGGTGACCAGGAGAAGCTGGGTGTCGCCATCCAGCGGCTCGCGGAGGAGGACCCCTCCTTCCAGGTGCACACCAACGAGGAGACCGGCCAGACCGTCATCGGCGGTATGGGCGAGCTTCACCTCGAGGTCCTGGTCGACCGTATGAAGCGCGAGTTCCGCGTCGAGGCGAACGTCGGCAAGCCGCAGGTCGCTTACCGTGAGACGATCCGCAAGGCCGTCGAGCGGGTGGACTACACCCACAAGAAGCAGACCGGTGGTACCGGCCAGTTCGCCAAGGTGCAGATCTCGATCGAGCCGATCGAGGGCGGCGACGCCTCGTACGAGTTCGTGAACAAGGTCACCGGTGGCCGCATCCCGAAGGAGTACATCCCTTCGGTCGACGCGGGTGCTCAGGAAGCCATGCAGTTCGGCATCCTGGCCGGTTACGAGATGACCGGCGTACGTATCACACTGCTCGACGGTGCGTACCACGAGGTCGACTCCTCCGAGCTGGCGTTCAAGATCGCCGGTTCGCAGGCGTTCAAGGAGGGTGCTCGCAAGGCGTCCCCCGTGCTCCTGGAGCCGATGATGGCCGTCGAGGTCACCACGCCCGAGGACTACATGGGCGATGTGATCGGCGACATCAACTCCCGCCGTGGCCAGATCCAGGCCATGGAGGAGCGGGCCGGTGCCCGGGTCATCAAGGGCCTGGTGCCGCTCTCGGAGATGTTCGGCTATGTCGGAGACCTCCGAAGCAAGACCTCGGGTCGCGCAAGCTACTCGATGCAGTTCGACTCCTACGCCGAGGTTCCGCGGAACGTCGCCGAGGAGATCATCGCGAAGGCCAAGGGCGAGTAACTCTCCCGAGCTCACGCTTTAGGCTTGTCACCGGGAAGCCCTGGGACGTTCCCGCCGGATCACGGCGGGAGCGCCCCGGGCCCCGGCATCCCAGCAAAGATCACCTGGCGCCGATGAGTAAGGCGTACAGAACCACTCCACAGGAGGACCCCAGTGGCGAAGGCGAAGTTCGAGCGGACTAAGCCGCACGTCAACATCGGCACCATCGGTCACATCGACCACGGTAAGACGACCCTCACGGCCGCCATTACCAAGGTGCTGCATGACGCGTACCCGGACCTGAACGAGGCCTCGGCCTTCGACCAGATCGACAAGGCTCCTGAGGAGCGCCAGCGCGGTATCACCATCTCCATCGCGCATGTCGAGTACCAGACCGAGTCGCGTCACTACGCCCACGTCGACTGCCCCGGTCACGCGGACTACATCAAGAACATGATCACGGGTGCGGCGCAGATGGACGGCGCCATCCTCGTGGTCGCCGCCACCGACGGCCCGATGCCGCAGACCAAGGAGCACGTGCTCCTGGCCCGCCAGGTCGGCGTGCCGTACATCGTCGTCGCCCTGAACAAGGCCGACATGGTGGACGACGAGGAGATCATGGAGCTCGTCGAGCTCGAGGTCCGTGAGCTTCTCTCCGAGTACGAGTTCCCGGGCGACGACCTGCCGGTCGTCAAGGTCTCGGCGCTCAAGGCGCTCGAGGGCGACAAGGAGTGGGGCCAGACGGTCCTGGACCTGATGGCCGCCGTCGACGAGGCGATCCCGCAGCCCGAGCGCGACGTCGACAAGCCGTTCCTGATGCCGATCGAGGACGTCTTCACGATCACCGGTCGTGGCACCGTCGTCACCGGCCGTATCGAGCGTGGTGTCCTCAAGGTCAACGAGACCGTCGACATCGTCGGTATCAAGACCGAGAAGACCACCACCACGGTCACCGGCATCGAGATGTTCCGCAAGCTGCTCGACGAGGGCCAGGCCGGTGAGAACGTCGGTCTGCTCCTCCGTGGCATCAAGCGCGAGGACGTCGAGCGCGGCCAGGTCATCATCAAGCCGGGTTCGGTCACGCCGCACACCAGCTTCGAGGCCCAGGCCTACATCCTGTCGAAGGACGAGGGTGGCCGTCACACCCCCTTCTTCAACAACTACCGCCCGCAGTTCTACTTCCGTACCACGGACGTGACCGGCGTGGTGACCCTCCCCGAGGGCACCGAGATGGTCATGCCGGGCGACAACACCGTCATGACGGTCGAGCTGATCCAGCCGGTCGCCATGGAGGAGGGCCTCAAGTTCGCCATCCGTGAGGGTGGCCGGACCGTCGGCGCCGGCCAGGTCACCAAGATCAACAAGTAGTCCACCGACCTGGTCCGCGAAGGCCCCGCATTCCGTCCGACGAGGACGGTGGTGCGGGGCCTTTGTCGTGCCCGCGGGGGTCCTCTGCCGTACCCGGCCGGGCTCCGGGGCGGCCCCCGGGGGCTCCGGGACGGTTCCGGGGCAGGGCTTCGAAAAAGTTTCGAGCGTGCATGCCCATTGTTTCGGGGAATTCTCCGATCCAGTATGCAGAGACGGCAGACGGCGGAGACGCCATCGAGCGGCGTCGGCGACTGGAGGAGATTCATGGGTGCCATGGGGAGTGCTGTCCCGCGCGAGCCCAGCCGCAGAGCCGTTCTCGGCACCGGGATCGGGATCGGGGCGGGGGCGGTGGTCGGACTCGCTGCGGCGGGCCCCGCCGCCGCGGCCGTCCCCGGAGGGGGCGCGAGGCCCACGGACCCGGGCGCGTACATCTCCTTCACCCCGAGGACCGGCTCCTTCCCGCTCGTACGGTCGGGGCGCGCGGCGCCGCTCGTGGTCAGCGCCGACGACCACCCCGGGGTGGTACGGGCGGTGGGTGATCTGCGGGACGACATCGAGCGGGTCACCGGAGTACGCCCCGACCTCGGCGCGCGGGGTGTCCCGGGAGGCCGTCGCGAGATCACCCTCGTCGGTACGATCGGCCGCTCGCCCCTGGTCGACGGCCTGATCGCCGCCGGAAAGCTCGACGTCAGCGGGATCGAGGGCGCCTGGGAGACCTCGCTCCAGACCGTGGTCGAGCACCCGCTGCCGGGAGTGGACCGCGCGTTCGTGGTGGCGGGCAGCGACCAGCGCGGCACGATCTTCGGGGTGTACGACGTCTCCCTCGGCATCGGAGTCTCGCCCTGGTACTGGTGGGACGACGTACGGCCGGTCCGCCGCGACGCGCTGTATGTCCTCCCCGGCCGCCATACCCAGGGCACGCCCGCCGTGAAGTACCGCGGGATCTTCATCAACGACGAGAACCCGGCGCTCGGCACCTGGGCCCCGGCCTACTTCGGACCCGGCAGGGCCGAGGGCTTCCCCGGCGGTTTCAACGCCGGCTTCTACGCCAAGGTCTTCGAGGTCATGCTGCGCCTCAAGGCGAACTATCTGTGGCCCGCGGTGTGGGGGCGCGCCTTCGCCGAGGACGATCCGCTCAATCACGCCCGCGCCAAGGAATACGGAATTGTCATGGGCACGTCCCATGAGGCTCCGATGATGCGGGGCATCGAGGAGTGGAACCGGCACGCCGTCCCCGCCGTACGCGACAGCGGCGGCGCCGTCGTCACCCCCGGGCACGACCCGTACGGCGGCACCGGCGAGTGGTCCTTCCTCCGCAACGCCGAGGCGATCAAGGCCTATTGGGCCGAGGGGATCCGGCGCATGGCCGAGCAGGACTTCGAGGGCGTGGTCACGCTCGGCATGCGCGGCAACGGCGACACGAGTCTGCCGGACGGCGACGGCATCGAGCTGATGCGGGAGATCATCGCGGCGCAGCGGCGGATCCTGGCGGAGGTCCTGGGCGGCGAGCCGGCCGCCTCGGCCGCCGGCGGCCCCGCCTCGGTGCCGCAGGTGTGGACCCTCTACAAGGAGGTCCAGCACTACTGGGACCGCGGACTGCGCGCGCCCGACGATGTCACCGTCGTCCTCACCGACGACAACTGGGGCAACATCCGCAAGCACCCCGACCCGGCCGAGCCCGCCCGCGCCGGCGGCTACGGCCTCTACTACCACTTCGACTATGTGGGTCTCGGCCGTAACTACAAATGGGTCGACACCACCTCCCTGCCGAACATGTGGGACCAGCTGCACCAGGCCGTCGCGTACGGGAACGACCGTCTCTGGGTCACCAATGTGGGTGATCTCAAGGGCAATGAGCTGCCGACCCAGTTCTTCCTCGACTACGCCTGGAACCCGGACCGCTGGACGCTCGCCGAGCTGCCCGAGTGGGAACGGCACTACGCCCGGCAGAACTTCGGTGAGGCGCGGGCCGCCGCGATCGCCTCCGTGCTGGCGGCGTACGGCCGGCTCCAGTCCCGCCGCAAGCCCGAACTGCTCAACCGCAGGATCACCCTGGACCCGGCGAAGGACCCGGCCACCGACTCCTCGGCGGTGGTCTACGACGACCGGGCCACCCCGTTCTCGCTCACCGCCCACCGCGAGCTGGAGCGGGTCACCGAGGACTGGCGGCGACTCGCCGAGGACGCCGACCGGATCGCCCGGCGTCTGCCGGCGGCCGACCAGGACGCGTGGTACGAACTCGCCGGATACGCGATCCAGGCCACCGCCAATCTCTACGCGCTGCGCGAGGCCGAGTTCACCGGCCTGCTCTACGCCCGGCAGGGCCGCGCCGCCACCAACGACCGCGCCGCCGCCGCCGAGGCCGGGCTCGCCGAGGACTTCGCCCTGGCCGAGCGCTTCAACAGCCGGATCGCGGGCGGCAAGTGGCGGGGTTTCCAGACCCAGCCGCACATCGGGTACGGGGACGTCGAGCGGTACGGTCCGAACGCGCCCTGGCAGCAGCCGGAGCGGGACAATGTCGCCCTGCCCGACGAACTGTTCCCCGCCGTCCGCCGTATCGAGCTGCCCCAGGAGGCGCGGCTGGGCGTGGCGGTGGACGGCTCGGGGGAGTGGTGGCCGGGGTCGGGGAGCCGGGCGGTGCTGCCCGAGTTCAGCCCGTACCAGACCTGCCCCGCCCAGTACATCGAGGTCTTCAACCGGGGCCTGAGCCCGTTCGGCTACCGCATCGTGCCGTCCGTGCCCTGGATCACCGTCGACCGCCCGCGGGGCCAGGTCGGTCAGCAGATACGGGCGACGCTGCGGGTGGACTGGTCGCGGGCGCCGCGCGGCCGGACGGAGGCGGAGATCGTGGTGTACGGGCCGGAGGGCACGGCGGTCCCGGTGACGGCGGTGATCGACCACCGGCGGCTCCTCGACGGCCTCGCGGGCGTCAACGGCTTCGTGGAGGCGGGCGGTTATGTCGCGATCGACGCGGAGCACGCCACCCGCGCGATCGACGCCGACGGTGTGCACTGGCAGCGGATCGAGGGCATCGGGCGTACGGGCGCGGGCATGACACCCTTCCCGGTCACGGCCGCGAGCCGGACCCCGCGGCGCGGCGGCGGCTCGCCCCGGCTGGAGTACGAGCTGAGCCTGCTGGCCTCCGGGCCGGTCACGGTCTGGGCGTACGTCTCACCCCGCAACCCGGCGCTGCCGGCAGAGGGATTGCGGTACGCGGTGTCCTTCGACGACGAGGTCCCGCGGGTGGTCGACATCATCGCGGCGACGGGCGCGGACGACGGGACCATGAACCCGCAGTGGGCGCGCCACACCTCGGACAACGTCAACCGCACGGCCACCCGCCACACCCTCCCGCGTGCGGGCCGCCACCGCCTCACCTTCTGGATGGTGGACCCGACGGTGGTCCTGCAACGCCTGCTGATCGACACGGGCAGCCTGCCGACGACCTACCTGGGCCCGCCGGAGAGCTACCGGGCGGGCTGAACGGGCGGACGGGCCTCGGTGCCCAGGAACGCTGTCCTGTATCCGTTCAACGATGTCGCGCATCGCTTGGTACCGGAGGGCGTCACACCGTGCGTGATCGGGGGCGATCGTCATGTCCCTCGCTCCTGTCTCTGACGGCCCGGCCGCTCTGCCGCGCAGGCGAAGCCTTGCCACTCATGCCAACGAGCCATGGGTCCCGGCGGGCGGTGACGGTTCGGGCCCGCGTATCGCCCGGACGGGGGATACGCGGGCCCGGAGAGGGGGCGGCCGGGGTCAGGGCTGCTGCACGAGCTGGAACGACTGGGCCGCCGAGCCGTTGCACGGGCGCTGGATGAGCTGGGTGCCGGAAGCGGTGGTGGCCGGGGCGCTCAGGCACTTGCCGCTGTGGCGGGCCGTGAAGTGATAGCGGCCGGGCGCCTCCGCGACCGCCTGCCACTGCTGGTTCAGGCCGCCGGTGTAGTTCCAGAGCTGGATCGGGGCGTTGTCGGCGGTCGAGACATCGGTGACGTCGACGGCCTGCGCCGCGTTGGCGCGCGGTCCGATGCGGGAGAAGCCGCTGTCCGTGGAGCGGATCTGGTACTGCTGGGCCAGGGTGCTGTTGCAGGTGTACTGCTGGATCGCCGTGCCGTTCGCGGTCGCCGCGGCGCGGGCGTCCACGCACAGGTTGTTGCCGGCGTTCACCAGCGCGTACCAGGCGGACTCGTTGATCGGTCCCGGCGGCGTCGGGTTGCCGCCCTCGCCCGTACCGAGCCACTTGAGGCTGTCGAGGACGAAACGGTTCTGGGTCGCGCTGCCGAAGGTGGAGGAGAGCGTCTGACCCGTGCTGTAGTTCATGGCGTTGTGCCCGAAGTTGGCGTAGATCATCTTGTAGCCCGTGTTGGTCCACATGATCGGGTAGTAGCCGCTGTACCAGGACTGGTTGGGGTCCGTACCGAGCGGGAAGCTCACCGGGTCGACCGACGAGAGGATCTTGATGTTCGACCGGGTCCTGAGGTCGTTGGTCCAGCTGTACCACTCGCTGACCGACGAGGTGAACGTACCGGGCAGGCCCACGGTCGTGGGATGCGTGCGGTCCTCGACCTTGAGCGTCGCGGTCGTCGGACCCCAGGTGTTCGACTTGAAGTTCCCGGATCCGAGGAAGTCGTTGTAGTACCAGGACCAGCCGCCGGCGTTGGTGGTGAACGCGGACACGTGGAAGCCCATCCAGGCCCCGCCGCTGCGCATGTACCGCTCGAAGCCCGACCGCTGGGCCGCCGTCTGCGGCGCGTCGTCGAGGAAGAGCACCACCTGGTACTGGTCCTTGGTGATGTTCGTGAGCTGGTTCCAGTTGTTGGTCGCCGTGTACGAGAAGTTGTTGGCGGCGGCCTGCTGGGGGAACCAGGTGTTGGCCTCCCGGACGAAGCTGATGTGGGCGTCGTCCCAGGTGCCGTTGTAGAACGCCAGCACGTTGAACGGCGCCGCGGCGTTCGCCTTCTGAACGGCGCCGTGGGCGGCGGGAGCGGCGGTCAGGCCGAGGAGTACGGCGAGCAGCGCGAGGAGTCGTACACCGACGCTCCTCAGGCGGTCCCTGTCTCTGATCGTGGTCATCGCGGGGACGATCCCTTCTTCTGCCGACGGTGGGGGGTGGGGGGATGCGCGAGGGCAATTTGTGTCATGTATCTGACATGTGTTCACGCATACGGTCCGCTCGTGATTTAAGAAGTGAACTCACGCCACGTCAAGGTCCTGGTATGGACCAATGTTCGGACGCGGGTGCGGACCGGGGGCCTCACGGGACGGCAGGGTCCCGGGGCGCCGCGGTGCGCCTGGCGCGGAGGAGTTCGCGCGGTGACGGGCCGCCGTACAGGCACCACAGCGCGATGACCGGGTCGCAGATCGCGCAGCCCAGCGACGAGGTGTCGGCGAAGGGGATCAGGGGGCTGCCCTTGAGATGGTGGACCACGTCCCAGACGGTGTGCAGCAGCCAGCCGACGCCGATGAAGGTCCATGAGTCCAGGCCGCGGAAGGCGACGTAGGTGACGAGCGCGGTGAACGCGAACTCCCAGCCGCCCAGGCCGCCACCGCCGAGGTAGGCGGCGCCCGCACCGGCGACCATGACCGCGTTGAGGCGCCGGCGGTGCGGTTCGCGGACCAGGGACATCAGCAGGGCGTAGAGGACGCCGATGCCGATCGGCGGGAGGTACTGCATGTGTGTGCCTTCTCCGGGGTGGGTGGCGCGACCGGACCGGCGCGCGGACGGCTCACCACGCTAGGGCCGTGCCCGTTCGCCCCCCAGGGGCGTGACCGACAGCTTCCGACGGGTTCTCGCCGCCGGGCCGCACCCGTGCCGCCGCGACCGTGCCGCCGCGACCGCCGCGCGTGACCGGCCCGGCGGGGCTCCCCGGCGGCCCGCGGGACCCCTCCCGGTACCGCCGGAGCCGGGGCCGATTCCCTGTCCGGCGCGCGCAGGGATTGGCCGTCGCCGCCGTGGGGTACGCTTTCCGGCTCGATTGGCCATGGCCCTGGCCGCTATGGCACACTAGCCAGGTTGCTCGGTTGAGTGCCGATGTTGCGCGCCTCCCGCCGGGAGGACCGGAAGCGAGTCCCACAGTACTCGTCGTCCCAACTGCCTTACGGGCAGCGCTGGGGCGGACGTACGGGAATCTTCCGGGAAGTGTCAGCGGGGCTCCGACCAGGCGCCCGGTGACCAGTGCACGCGTGTGCGGCCTGTGACCGGCTCAGCGGACTCGGGCCGCGCCCCCTCGGCAGGGAAATCCTTCGGGAGTTCTGAATAGAGGGGATGCGACACGCCCGACCGCGTGGGTCGGAGCAGCGCAAGGTCACCAGGTTCCAGAGCGTTACGAGAGACAGGACTACGAAGCAGCCATGGCGGGACAGAAGATCCGCATCCGGCTCAAGGCCTACGACCACGAGGTCATCGACTCATCGGCGAAGAAGATCGTCGAGACGGTGACGCGTACTGGTGCGTCGGTCGCGGGCCCGGTGCCGCTGCCCACTGAGAAGAACGTGTACTGCGTCATCAAGTCGCCGCACAAGTACAAGGACTCGCGCGAGCACTTCGAGATGCGCACGCACAAGCGCCTGATCGACATCCTCGACCCGACGCCCAAGACCGTTGACTCGTTGATGCGCCTGGACCTTCCGGCCGGCGTCGACATCGAGATCAAGCTCTGAGAGGCGCGGAAGAGATGGCAAAGCAGATCAAGGGTGTCCTGGGCGAGAAGCTCGGCATGACCCAGGTCTGGGACGAGAACAACCGTGTCGTCCCGGTGACCGTCGTCAAGGCCGGGCCCTGTGTCGTTACCCAGGTCCGTACGAATGACTCCGACGGCTACGAGTCGGTCCAGATCGCCTTCGGCGAGATCGACCCGCGCAAGGTGAACAAGCCCCTCAAGGGCCACTTCGCCAAGGCCGACGTGACCCCGCGCCGCCACCTGGTGGAGCTGCGCACCTCCGACGCCGGCGAGTACACGCTCGGCCAGGAGGTCACCGCCGCCGTGTTCGAGTCCGGCGTCAAGGTCGACGTCACGGGCAAGAGCAAGGGCAAGGGCTTCGCCGGTGTCATGAAGCGTCACAACTTCAAGGGCCTCGGCGCCGGTCACGGCACCCAGCGCAAGCACCGCTCTCCCGGTTCCATCGGTGGCTGCGCCACCCCGGGCCGTGTGTTCAAGGGCCTCCGCATGGCGGGCCGCATGGGCAACGAGCGGGTCACCACCCAGAACCTGACCGTTCACGCCGTTGACGCGGAGAAGGGCCTGCTCCTGATCAAGGGCGCGGTTCCTGGTCCGAACGGCGGCCTCGTCCTGGTCCGTACCGCGGCCAAGGGGGCCTGAGGTTACCGATGAGCACTCCAACCAGCATCGACATCCTTTCGCCGGCGGGTGAGAAGGCCGGGACCGTCGAGCTCCCCGCGGAGATCTTCGACGCGAAGGTCAGCATTCCGCTGATCCACCAGGTCGTGGTCGCCCAGCTCGCCGCCGCCCGTCAGGGCACGCACAAGACCAAGACCCGTGGCGAGGTCCGCGGCGGTGGCAAGAAGCCGTACCGCCAGAAGGGCACCGGCCGCGCCCGTCAGGGTTCGACCCGCGCTCCGCAGTTCGCCGGCGGTGGCGTCGTCCACGGCCCCGTGCCGCGTGACTACTCGCAGCGGACCCCGAAGAAGATGAAGGCCGCCGCCCTGCGCGGTGCCCTCACCGACCGGGCCCGTCACTCCCGTATCCACGTCGTCTCCGGCGTGGTCGACGGCGATGTGTCCACGAAGGCCGCCAGGACGCTGTTCGGCAAGATCTCGGAGCGCAAGAACCTGCTCCTGGTCGCCGAGCGCAGCGACGAGGCCGCGTGGCTGTCCGCCCGCAACCTGCCCGAGGTGCACATCCTCGCGCCGGGCCAGCTCAACACGTACGACGTGATCCGTTCCGAGGACGTGGTCTTCACCCAGGCCGCCTTCGAGTCCTTCGTGTCCGGCCCGTCCAAGGCCGTCCACGCCTCCGGCGCCGATGACGACACCGAAGGGAGCGAAGCCTGATGGCCGAGGTCACCAGCAAGACCTACACGGACCCGCGTGACATCCTCGTCAAGCCCGTGGTCTCCGAGAAGAGCTACGCGCTGCTCGACGAGAACAAGTACACGTTCATCGTCGCGCCCCACGCCAACAAGACCCAGATCAAGCAGGCCGTGGAAGCGGTCTTCTCGGTCAAGGTCGCCGGGGTCAACACGATCAACCGCCAGGGCAAGCGCAAGCGCACCCGCACCGGTTTCGGCAAGCGAGCCAACACCAAGCGCGCCATCGTGACCCTCGCTGAGGGCGACCGTATCGACATCTTCGGCGGCCCGGCCTCCTGACGGGGGCTGGATCGTTCAGAAGTCCGGAATCTTCCGAGGACTGAGAAATGGGTATCCGCAAGTACAAGCCGACGACCCCGGGCCGTCGTGGCTCCAGCGTCGCCGACTTTGTCGAGATCACGCGGTCCACGCCGGAGAAGTCGCTGGTCCGCCCGCTGCACAGCAAGGGCGGCCGTAACAACGCCGGTCGTGTGACCGTCCGCCACCAGGGCGGTGGCCACAAGCGCGCCTACCGTGTGATCGACTTCCGTCGGCACGACAAGGACGGCGTGCCCGCCAAGGTCGCGCACATCGAGTACGACCCGAACCGCACCGCGCGCATCGCGCTGCTGCACTACGCCGACGGCGAGAAGCGCTACATCATCGCGCCGCGCGGCCTGGCGCAGGGCGCCCGTGTCGAGAACGGCCCGACCGCCGACATCAAGCCCGGCAACAACCTGGCGCTGCGCAACATCCCGGTCGGTACGACCATCCACGCCATCGAGCTGCGGCCCGGCGGCGGCGCGAAGTTCGCCCGCTCCGCGGGTGCCTCCGTGCAGCTGCTGGCGAAGGAGGGCTCCATGGCCCACCTCCGTATGCCGTCCGGTGAGATCCGGCTGGTCGACGTCCGCTGCCGCGCCACCATCGGCGAGGTCGGCAACGCCGAGCAGTCGAACATCAACTGGGGCAAGGCCGGCCGTATGCGCTGGAAGGGCGTCCGCCCGACCGTCCGCGGTGTGGCCATGAACCCGGTCGACCACCCGCACGGTGGTGGTGAGGGCAAGACCTCCGGTGGTCGCCACCCGGTCAGCCCGTGGGGTCAGAAGGAGGGTCGTACTCGTTCTCCCAAGAAGGCGAGCAACAAGTACATCGTCCGCCGCCGCAAGACGAACAAGAAGCGCTAGGAGCGGGTTTTCAGATGCCGCGCAGTCTCAAGAAGGGGCCCTTCGTCGACGACCACCTGATCAAGAAGGTGGATGTCCAGAACGAAGCAGGCACCAAGAACGTCATCAAGACCTGGTCCCGTCGCTCGATGATCGTCCCGGCCATGCTGGGCCACACGATCGCGGTGCACAACGGCAAGATCCATGTCCCGGTGTTCGTCACCGAGTCCATGGTCGGCCACAAGCTCGGTGAGTTCTCGCCGACTCGCACCTTCCGCGGCCACGTCAAGGACGACCGGAAGTCGAAGCGCCGCTAACGCGGGGTGGAACGACTATGACTTACACCGAAGGGACAACCATGGAAGCCAGGGCCCAGGCGCGGTACATCCGCGTCACGCCCATGAAGGCCCGCCGCGTGGTGGACCTCATCCGTGGCATGGACGCCACGGAGGCTCAGGCGGTCCTGCGTTTCGCCCCGCAGGCCGCGAGCGTGCCGGTCGGCAAGGTGCTGGACAGCGCCATTGCCAACGCCGCGCACAACTACGACCACACCGACGCCTCTTCGCTGGTCATCAGCGAGGCGTACGTGGACGAAGGTCCGACCCTGAAGCGGTTCCGGCCGCGTGCCCAGGGCCGTGCCTACCGGATCCGTAAGCGGACCAGCCACATCACCGTGGTCGTCAGCAGCAAGGAAGGAACCCGGTAATGGGCCAGAAGGTTAACCCGCATGGGTTCCGGCTCGGTATCACCACGGACTTCAAGTCCCGTTGGTACGCCGACAAGCTGTACAAGGACTACGTCAAGGAAGACGTCGCCATTCGTCGCATGATGACGAAGGGCATGGAGCGGGCCGGCATCTCGAAGGTCGAGATCGAGCGCACCCGTGACCGCGTCCGCGTGGACATCCACACCGCTCGTCCGGGCATCGTCATCGGCCGCCGCGGCGCCGAGGCCGACCGTATCCGCGGCGAGCTGGAGAAGCTGACCGGCAAGCAGGTCCAGCTCAACATCCTTGAGGTCAAGAACCCCGAGGTGGACGCTCAGCTCGTGGCCCAGGCCGTGGCCGAGCAGCTCTCCTCGCGTGTCTCCTTCCGTCGTGCCATGCGCAAGAGCATGCAGTCGACGATGAAGGCCGGCGCCAAGGGCATCAAGATCCAGTGCGGCGGCCGTCTCGGCGGCGCCGAGATGTCCCGCTCGGAGTTCTACCGCGAGGGCCGTGTGCCCCTGCACACGCTCCGTGCGAACGTCGACTACGGCTTCTTCGAGGCCAAGACCACCTTCGGCCGTATCGGTGTGAAGGTCTGGATCTACAAGGGCGACGTCAAGAACATCGCCGAGGTGCGTGCCGAGAACGCCGCGGCCCGCGCCGGCAACCGTCCGGCCCGTGGCGGCGGCAACGACCGTCCCGCCGGCCGCGGTGGCCGTGGTGGCGAGCGTGGCGGCCGTGGCCGCAAGCCGCAGAACCCGGGAGCCGAGGCCCCCAAGGCCGACGCCACCGCCGCGCCGGCCGCTGAGGCGACGTCCTCTTCTACCGGTGGAACGGAGGCCTGACCGACATGCTGATCCCCCGTAGGGTCAAGCACCGCAAGCAGCACCACCCCAAGCGCAGCGGTATGTCCAAGGGCGGCACCCAGGTCTCGTTCGGCGAGTACGGCATCCAGGCGCTGACTCCGGCCTATGTGACGAACCGTCAGATCGAGGCCGCTCGTATCGCGATGACCCGTCACATCAAGCGTGGCGGCAAGGTCTGGATCAACATCTACCCGGACCGTCCGCTCACCAAGAAGCCCGCCGAGACCCGCATGGGTTCCGGTAAGGGCTCCCCCGAGTGGTGGATCGCGAACGTCAAGCCCGGCCGGGTGATGTTCGAGCTGTCCTACCCGAACGAGAAGATTGCGCGTGAGGCGCTTACCCGCGCTGCTCACAAGCTTCCGATGAAGTGCCGGATCGTTCGGCGCGAGGCAGGTGAGGCGTGATGGCGGCCGTGACCAAGGCGTCCGAACTGCGCGAGCTGGGCGACGAGGAGCTGGTCAACAAGCTCCGCGAGGCCAAGGAAGAGCTGTTCAATCTCCGCTTCCAGGCGGCGACCGGCCAGCTCGAGAATCACGGGCGGCTGAAGCTCGTCCGTAAGGACATCGCGCGGATCTACACCCTGATGCGTGAGCGCGAGCTGGGCATCGAGACGGTGGAGAGCGCCTGATGACTGAGAACAACGTGACCGAGACCACGAGCGACCGCGGATTCCGCAAGACCCGTGAGGGCCTGGTCGTCAGTGACAAGATGGACAAGACCGTCGTCGTCGCTGTCGAGGACCGTGTCAAGCACGCGCTGTACGGCAAGGTCATCCGCCGTACCAACAAGCTCAAGGCGCACGACGAGCAGAACGCCGCCGGCATCGGCGACCGCGTCCTCCTGATGGAGACCCGGCCGCTGTCCGCCACCAAGCGGTGGCGCATCGTCGAGATCCTCGAGAAGGCCAAGTAAACCCCTCCGAGGGGGAGTTCCTCCTCGGAACAGTTCCGCCAGGCTCCGGGGGCCGAGTGATCGGCCCCCGGGGAACCGGCAGACGATCAGGAGATAGACGTGATCCAGCAGGAGTCGCGACTGCGTGTCGCCGACAACACGGGTGCGAAGGAAATTCTCACCATCCGTGTTCTCGGTGGCTCGGGTCGCCGCTACGCGGGCATCGGTGACGTCATCGTCGCCACCGTCAAGGACGCGATCCCCGGTGGCAACGTGAAGAAGGGTGACGTCGTCAAGGCGGTCATCGTTCGCACCGTGAAGGAACGCCGCCGTCCGGACGGCTCGTACATCCGCTTCGACGAGAACGCCGCCGTCATTCTGAAGAACGACGGCGACCCTCGTGGCACCCGTATCTTCGGCCCGGTGGGCCGTGAGCTGCGCGAGAAGAAGTTCATGAAGATCATCTCGCTCGCTCCGGAGGTGCTGTAAGCATGAAGATCAAGAAGGGCGATCTGGTCCAGGTCATCACCGGCAAGGACAAGGGCAAGCAGGGCAAGGTCATCGTGGCCTATCCCCGTGAGGACCGCGTTCTCGTCGAGGGTGTCAACCGGGTCAAGAAGCACACCAAGGCCGGTCAGACGGCCCGCGGTTCGCAGACCGGCGGCATCGTCACCACCGAGGCCCCCGTCCATGTCAGCAATGTGCAGCTCGTCGTGGAGAAGGACGGCAAGAAGGTCGTCACCCGCGTCGGCTACCGCTTTGACGACGAGGGCAACAAGATCCGCGTTGCCAAGCGGACCGGTGAGGACATCTGATGACTGCGACCACTACCGCGCCGCGTCTGAAGCTGCGCTACCGCGAGGAGATCGCCGGCAAGCTGCGTGAGGAGTTCTCGTACGAGAACGTCATGCAGATCCCCGGCCTCGTCAAGATCGTGGTCAACATGGGTGTGGGCGACGCCGCCCGCGACTCCAAGCTGATCGAGGGTGCCATCAAGGACCTCACCACGATCACCGGCCAGAAGCCGTCCGTCACCAAGGCACGCAAGTCCATCGCGCAGTTCAAGCTGCGTGAGGGCCAGCCGATCGGCTGCCACGTCACCCTCCGTGGTGACCGTATGTGGGAGTTCCTGGACCGTACGCTGTCGCTCGCGCTGCCGCGTATCCGTGACTTCCGCGGTCTGTCGCCGAAGCAGTTCGACGGCCGTGGCAACTACACCTTCGGTCTCACGGAGCAGGTCATGTTCCACGAGATCGACCAGGACAAGATCGACCGGGTCCGGGGCATGGACATCACCGTGGTCACCACGGCGACCAACGACGACGAGGGTCGTGCCCTCCTTCGTCACCTCGGCTTCCCGTTCAAGGAGAACTGACCGTGGCGAAGAAGGCTCTGATCGCTAAGGCCGCCCGCAAGCCGAAGTTCGGCGTGCGCGGTTACACCCGCTGCCAGCGCTGCGGCCGTCCCCACTCCGTCTACCGCAAGTTCGGCCTGTGCCGCGTGTGCCTCCGTGAGATGGCCCACCGCGGCGAGCTGCCGGGCGTGACCAAGAGCTCCTGGTAGTTCCCGCGAGGGAACGACCCAGGACTCTCGGTAAGCAGTTGGCCGGTGAGCGCCCTCCCCGAAATGCCGTAGGCTTGCGGGGTTGGGCGCCCGCCGACCATCAATGCACGCGGGCCGAGCCCGCTCAGTAATGCTTACTACGCCGTAGGTCCCCGCACCGCACCCGTCCCGGCTCGACCGGGGAGAGGGATGGCGCATACAGGAAACCCCGGCGAGAGAGGCCGAAGGCCAATTCATGACCATGACTGATCCCATCGCAGACATGCTCACGCGTCTGCGCAACGCGAACTCGGCGTACCACGACGATGTCGTGATGCCGCACAGCAAGATCAAGTCGCACATCGCGGAGATCCTCCAGCAGGAGGGCTTCATCACCGGCTGGAAGGTCGAGGACGCCGAGGTCGGCAAGAACCTCGTCCTGGAGCTGAAGTTCGGCCCGAACCGCGAGCGCTCGATCGCCGGCATCAAGCGCATCTCCAAGCCGGGTCTGCGTGTGTACGCGAAGTCCACCAATCTGCCGAAGGTCCTGGGCGGCCTGGGCGTGGCGATCATCTCCACGTCCCACGGTCTCCTGACCGGGCAGCAGGCCAGCAAGAAGGGCGTAGGTGGGGAAGTCCTCGCCTACGTCTGGTAATCGGGAACGGAGGAACAGCTCATGTCGCGAATCGGCAAGCTCCCCATCCAGGTTCCCGCTGGTGTGGACGTCACCATCGATGGCCGCACGGTCGCGGTGAAGGGCCCCAAGGGCACCCTCTCGCACACCGTCGCCGCGCCGATCGAGGTCACCAAGGGCGAGGACGGCATCCTCACGGTGTCGCGCCCGAACGACGAGCGTCAGAACAAGGCCCTGCACGGCCTGTCCCGCACGCTGGTGGCGAACATGATCACCGGCGTGACCCAGGGATACGTCAAGGCGCTCGAGATCAGCGGTGTCGGTTACCGCGTCCAGGCGAAGGGCTCCAACCTGGAGTTCGCCCTGGGCTACAGCCACCCGATCCTCATCGAGGCGCCCGAAGGCATCTCCTTCAAGGTCGAGTCGCCCACGAAGTTCTCCGTCGAGGGCATCGACAAGCAGAAGGTCGGCGAGGTCGCGGCGAACATCCGCAAGCTGCGGAAGCCCGACCCGTACAAGGCCAAGGGCGTCAAGTACGCCGGCGAGGTCATCCGCCGCAAGGTCGGAAAGGCTGGTAAGTAAGCCATGGCATACGGTGTGAAGATCGCCAAGGGCAAGGCCTACAAGGCCGCTGCCATCAAGCGCCGCCACATTCGCGTCCGCAAGAAGGTCTCGGGCACGCAGGAGCGCCCGCGCCTCGTCGTGACGCGTTCCAACCGCCACATGGTGGCTCAGGTCATCGACGACATCGCGGGCCACACGCTCGCGTCGGCGTCGACCCTGGACACCTCGATCCGTGGCACCGAAGGTGACAAGAGCGCCCAGGCCAAGCAGGTCGGGTCGCTGGTCGCCGAGCGCGCCAAGGCGGCCGGTGTCGAGGCCGTCGTGTTCGACCGTGGTGGCAACCAGTACGCCGGGCGGATCGCCGCTCTGGCCGACGCCGCCCGCGAGGCCGGGCTGAAGTTCTAGGCCCCGGTTCCGGAGCCAGCGGACGTAACAGAGAGAGGTAATCCAATGGCTGGACCCCAGCGCCGCGGAAGCGGTGCCGGTGGCGGCGAGCGGCGGGACCGGAAGGGCCGTGACGGCGGTTCGGCTGCCGCCGAGAAGACCGCGTACGTCGAGCGCGTCGTCGCGATCAACCGTGTCGCCAAGGTTGTGAAGGGTGGTCGTCGCTTCAGCTTCACCGCGCTGGTCGTGGTGGGCGACGGTGACGGCACCGTGGGTGTCGGTTACGGCAAGGCCAAGGAGGTGCCGGCCGCCATCGCCAAGGGCGTTGAGGAGGCCAAGAAGCACTTCTTCAAGGTCCCCCGTATCCAGGGCACCATCCCGCACCCGATCCAGGGCGAGAAGGCCGCGGGCGTCGTCCTGCTCAAGCCGGCTTCCCCCGGTACCGGCGTGATCGCCGGTGGCCCGGTGCGTGCCGTGCTGGAGTGCGCGGGCGTCCACGACATCCTGTCGAAGTCGCTCGGCTCCGACAACGCGATCAACATCGTGCACGCGACGGTGGCGGCCCTCCAGGGCCTCCAGCGCCCCGAGGAGATCGCGGCCCGCCGCGGTCTGCCCCTTGAGGACGTCGCCCCCGCGGCTCTGCTGCGGGCGCGTGCGGGAGCGGGTGCGTGATGGCCCGTCTCAAGATCACGCAGACGAAGTCGTACATCGGCAGCAAGCAGAACCACCGCGACACCCTGCGTTCGCTCGGCCTCAAGCGGGTCAGCGACACGGTTGTCAAGGAGGACCGCCCCGAGTTCCGCGGCATGGTGCACACCGTCCGCCACCTCGTGACGGTTGAGGAGGTCGACTGACATGGCGGAGAACAACCCGCTGAGGGTCCACAACCTCCGTCCTGCTCCGGGCGCCAAGACCGCCAAGACCCGTGTGGGCCGTGGTGAGGCGTCCAAGGGCAAGACCGCTGGTCGTGGCACCAAGGGCACCAAGGCCCGCTACCAGGTTCCGGAGCGCTTCGAGGGCGGGCAGATGCCCCTCCACATGCGTCTCCCGAAGCTCAAGGGCTTCAAGAACCCGTTCCGCACCGAGTACCAGGTCGTGAACCTGGACAAGCTCTCCGCGCTCTACCCCGAGGGCGGCGAGGTCACGGTGGCCGATCTGGTCTCCAAGGGCGCGGTACGCAAGAACAGCCTCGTCAAGGTCCTGGGCCAGGGCGAGATCTCCGTGGCACTCACGGTGACGGTGGACGCCGTCTCCGGGTCCGCCAAGGAGAAGATTGCCGCCGCCGGCGGCACCGTCACCGAGCTCGTCTGAGAGAACTCGATGGCCTGAACACCCGACCGGGGATGTCTCTCACACGAGGCATCCCCGGTTGGTCGTTCCTAGGGGGGCACAGTCGCCGGTAAGGTGGCGTGCATTGTTGCTTGTTCCTTATCCGTCGATCCTCAAGACCGTCACCCTTGACGCAGTAGCGCGGGGGTCGCAGGAGGCACCGTGCTCACCGCGTTCGCCCGGGCGTTCAAGACGCCCGACCTGCGCAAGAAGCTGCTCTTCACGCTCGGCATCATCGTGCTGTACCGGCTCGGGGCGCACATCCCCGTGCCAGGTGTCAGCTACGAGAATGTCCAGACCTGTGTCGATGCGGCCCAGAAGGGCAATAACAGCCTGTTCGGCCTCGTCAACATGTTCAGCGGCGGGGCGCTGCTGCAGATCACGATCTTCGCGCTCGGCATCATGCCGTACATCACCGCGAGCATCATCCTCCAACTGCTGACCGTGGTGATCCCCAGGCTGGAGGCCCTCAAGAAGGAGGGCCAGTCCGGTCAGGCCAAGATCACCCAGTACACCCGTTATCTGACGGTCGCCCTCGCCGTCCTCCAGGGAACCGGCCTGGTCGCCACCGCGCGCAGCGGTGCGCTCTTCAGCGGCTGCCCGGTCGCCTCGGAGATCGTGCCCGACCAGTCGATCTTCGTCACCGTCACCATGGTGATCACCATGACCGCGGGCACCGCGGCCGTCATGTGGCTCGGTGAGCTGATCACCGACCGCGGCATCGGCAACGGCATGTCCATCCTGATGTTCATCTCGATCGCGGCCGGCTTCCCGGGCGCGCTCTGGGCCATCAAGCAGAGCGGCACGCTCGCCAAGGGCTGGATCGAGTTCGGCACGGTCATCCTGATCGGCTTCGTGATGGTGGGCCTGGTCGTCTTCGTCGAGCAGGCGCAGCGCCGGATCCCCGTCCAGTACGCGAAGCGCATGATCGGCCGCCGGTCCTACGGCGGTACGTCGACCTACATCCCGCTCAAGGTGAACCAGGCGGGTGTGATCCCGGTCATCTTCGCCTCGTCGCTGCTCTACATCCCGGCACTGGTCGCGCAGTTCTCCAGCTCGCAGGCCGGATGGAAGACCTGGATCGAGGCGCACTTCGTCAAGGGCGACCATCCGTACTACATCGCGACGTACTTCCTGCTGATCGTGTTCTTCGCCTTCTTCTACGTGGCGATCTCCTTCAACCCCGAAGAAGTCGCGGACAACATGAAGAAGTATGGTGGCTTCATCCCGGGTATCCGGGCAGGTCGCCCGACCGCCGAGTATCTGAGTTATGTGCTCAACAGGATCACGTGGCCGGGCTCGCTGTACCTGGGTCTGATCGCTCTTGTCCCGACGATGGCGTTGGCGGGCTTCGGAGGCGCGAACCAGAACTTCCCGTTCGGCGGGACGAGCATCCTGATCATCGTGGGTGTGGGTCTGGAGACCGTGAAGCAGATCGAGAGCCAGCTTCAGCAGCGCAACTACGAAGGGTTCCTCCGCTGATGCGAATCGTCCTCGTCGGACCGCCCGGTGCCGGCAAGGGAACGCAGGCCGCGTACCTCGCCAAGAACCTCTCGGTACCGCACATCTCCACGGGCGACCTCTTCCGGGCCAACATCAGCCAGGGCACCGAGCTGGGCAAGCAGGCGAAGGCGTTCATGGACGCCGGGAACCTGGTGCCCGACGAGGTGACCATCGCGATGGCCCTGGAGCGCATGTCCCAGCCGGACGCCACCAACGGCTTCCTGCTGGACGGCTTTCCGCGGAATGTGTCGCAGGCGGAGGCGCTGGACGAGGCGCTCAAGCGCGAGGGTCTGAAGCTGGACGCCGTGCTGGACCTGGAGGTCCCCGAGGACGAGGTCGTGAAGCGGATCGCCGGCCGGCGTATCTGCCGCAACGAGAGCGCGCATGTCTTCCATGTCACCTACAGCCCGCCGGAGGTACCGGGCGTCTGTGACCTCTGCGGCGGCGAGCTCTACCAGCGGGACGACGACTCCGAGGAGACGGTGCGGACGCGGCTGGAGGTCTACCACACCCAGACCGAGCCGATCATCGACTACTACCGGGCCCAGGGCCTGGTGGTCACGATCTCCGCGCTGGGCAAGGTCACCGAGGTGACCGAGCGCGCGATGCGCGCACTCCAGGGAGACCAGGCCGCGTAGGCGCGGTCCGGCTCGTGGCAAGAAGGCGGTAAGCGTACGGCCGTGGCGTCCTTCGGGCACCACGGCCGTAGTGTTGAGCGGGTGTTGTGACGGGCGCGGCACCGTCAGGCGAAACGTATCGGTACGCGTCCGGGTCCGGATGTCAGGGTGGAAGGCAGAACGATGGTGGAGATCAAGACTCCCGAGCAGATCGCGAAGATGCGCGAGGCGGGACTGGTCGTCGCCGCCGTGCACGCGGCCACCCGCGCGGCAGCCGTGCCGGGCGCCACCACCAGGGACCTGGACGAGGTCGCCCGCGGGGTGCTCTCCGAGCACGGGGCGAAGTCGAACTTCCTCGGATACGGCGGCTTCCCCGCGACGATCTGCACCTCGGTCAACGAGGTCGTCGTCCATGGCATCCCGGACGACAAGACCGTGCTCAAGGACGGCGACATCATCTCCGTCGACGCCGGCGCGGTCATCGACGGCTGGCACGGCGACGCGGCCTTCACCGTGTTCGTGGGCTCCGGTCACGCTCCGGAGCTCGTCGAGCTCTCCCGGGTGACCGAGGAGTCGATGTGGGCCGGGATCGCGGCGATGCGCAACGGCAGCAGACTCGTGGACGTCTCGCGCGCGATCGAGACGTACATCCGCCGCCAGCCCCGGCCCGGCGGCGGCAAGTACGGGATCATCGAGGACTACGGCGGCCACGGCATCGGCTCCCAGATGCACATGGACCCGCATCTGCTGAACTACGTCTCCCGCAAGCGCGGCAAGGGCCCCAAGCTGGTGCCCGGCCTCTGTCTGGCGATCGAGCCGATGGTCTCGCTCGGTACGCCGCACACCCAGGTGCTGGCGGACGAGTGGACGGTCATCACGACGGACGGCACCTGGTCCGCCCACTGGGAGCACTCGGTCGCTCTCACCGAGGAGGGCCCGCTGGTGCTGACCTCCCCGGACTGCGGCCGGGCCAAGCTGGCGGAGCTGGGCGTCACGGCGGCTCCGGATCCGCTGGCCTGAGGGTCCGGCCCGCGTGCCGGGCCGCCAGCCGGCCCCGCTCGCCGCGCGGGCCGGGACGGTCCGGCCGCTTAAGGATCTCCGGGGCGGGCAAACTTCACGGATTCGTCTTTCCGGGTGTGCTGCCGTAGACTGACGCGTCGGCTCTGGTGTACCCGTGTGTCCGTATGCGGTTGGTGCGGCTGCACGGCTGTCAGAATCGATCAAGGTAGCCGATTCGAAGGGCGAAGCGTGGCCAAGAAGCAAGGTGCCATCGAAATTGAGGGCACCGTGATCGAGTCCCTCCCGAACGCCATGTTCAAGGTGGAGCTCCAGAACGGTCACAAGGTCCTCGCGCACATCAGCGGCAAGATGCGGATGCACTACATCCGGATCCTTCCCGATGACCGGGTCGTGGTGGAGCTGTCTCCGTACGACCTGACGCGTGGCCGGATCGTCTACCGATACAAGTAGATCTTGCTGAGCATCCCGGGCACCCTGTGCACGGGCTGTCAGCACTGACCCGGAGAACCTCAATCCCATGAAGGTCAAGCCGAGCGTCAAGAAGATCTGCGACAAGTGCAAGGTGATCCGCCGTCACGGCCGGGTCATGGTCATCTGCGACAACCTGCGCCACAAGCAGCGCCAGGGCTGACGCACGACCGCCTGCCTCTCGCAGTACTTCGCGCGACGCGAGCAAACTCGTAATTACGCAGTGTCCGGTTCCCGTACGCGGGCGACCGACACCTCCGGCGGAGGCCGGGGACCCGGACCGGGCGCCTCTCGTGCAGACGGGCGCCGACGGCAGGGAGAGTCACTGCGGAAGACCTCCGAACATCAACAGGAGCCATGAATGGCACGCCTCGCAGGCGTTGACCTTCCGCGCGAAAAGCGCGTCGAGGTCGCCCTCACCTATGTCTTCGGTATCGGGCGCACCCGGTCCAAGGAGACGCTCGCCGCCACCGGCGTCGACCCGAACGTCCGCGTCCGCGATCTCGCCGAGGAAGACCTCGTCAAGATCCGCGAGTACGTCGACGCCAACCTCAAGACCGAGGGTGACCTCCGTCGCGAGATCGCCGCCGACATCCGCCGCAAGGTCGAGATCGGCTGCTACCAGGGTCTGCGCCACCGCCGTGGCCTGCCGGTGCACGGTCAGCGCACCAGCACGAACGCCCGTACCCGCAAGGGCCCGCGTCGCGCCATCGCCGGCAAGAAGAAGCCGGGCAAGAAGTAGTCCTCAGCGGACGCTCATCAGCGGTCTTCGCTGTAGGACCGATCACCTCCTCGCAGGAAGTCAAAACATGCCTCCTAAGGGCCGACAGGGTGCAGCCAAGAAGGTGCGCCGCAAGGAAAAGAAGAACGTCGCTCATGGGCACGCCCACATCAAGAGCACGTTCAACAACACGATCGTCTCGATCACGGACCCCTCGGGCAATGTGATCTCCTGGGCCTCCGCCGGCCATGTCGGCTTCAAGGGCTCGCGCAAGTCCACTCCGTTCGCCGCGCAGATGGCCGCCGAGTCGGCCGCCCGTCGCGCGCAGGAGCACGGCATGCGCAAGGTCGACGTCTTCGTGAAGGGCCCCGGCTCCGGCCGTGAGACCGCGATCCGCTCGCTCCAGGCCACCGGCCTGGAGGTGGGTTCGATCCAGGACGTCACCCCCACCCCGCACAACGGCTGCCGCCCGCCCAAGCGGAGGCGCGTCTGACCACAGGGGCGTGACGCGTTCCGCGTGACGCACCTGCGGCTGATGTGCGGTACGGGCGGTTCGGCGCTTCGGTGCCGTGCCGCCCGTACTCTTGAACCGAGCAGTACCGAAGGACGTCAAATAGCGGGCGTCCCCAACTGAAGGATTCACGCATGCTTATCGCTCAGCGTCCGTCGCTGACCGAAGAGGTCGTCGACGAATACCGTTCGCGGTTCGTCATCGAGCCGCTGGAGCCGGGCTTCGGCTACACGCTCGGCAACTCGCTCCGCCGTACGCTTCTCTCCTCGATCCCGGGCGCCGCTGTCACCAGCATCCGGATCGACGGTGTCCTGCACGAGTTCACCACCGTGCCGGGCGTCAAGGAGGACGTCACCGACCTCATCCTCAACATCAAGCAGCTCGTCGTCTCCTCGGAGCACGACGAGCCGGTCGTGATGTACCTGCGCAAGCAGGGCCCCGGCCTGGTGACCGCCGCCGACATCGCGCCGCCGGCCGGTGTCGAGGTCCACAACCCGGACCTCGTGCTGGCGACGCTGAACGGCAAGGGCAAGCTGGAGATGGAGCTGACCGTCGAGCGCGGTCGCGGCTATGTCTCCGCCGTGCAGAACAAGCAGGTGGGCCAGGAGATCGGCCGTATCCCGGTCGACTCGATCTACTCGCCCGTGCTCAAGGTCACCTACAAGGTCGAGGCGACCCGAGTCGAGCAGCGCACCGACTTCGACAAGCTGATCGTCGACGTCGAGACCAAGCAGGCCATGCGGCCCCGTGACGCCATGGCGTCCGCGGGCAAGACGCTGGTCGAGCTGTTCGGTCTGGCGCGCGAGCTGAACATCGACGCCGAGGGCATCGACATGGGCCCGTCGCCCACGGACGCCGCGCTCGCCGCCGATCTCGCCCTGCCGATCGAGGAGCTGGAGCTCACCGTCCGGTCGTACAACTGCCTCAAGCGCGAGGGCATCCACTCCGTGGGTGAGCTGGTGGCGCGCTCCGAGGCCGATCTGCTCGACATCCGCAACTTCGGTGCGAAGTCGATCGACGAGGTCAAGGCGAAGCTCGCGGGCATGGGCCTGGCGCTCAAGGACAGCCCGCCCGGATTCGACCCGACGGCCGCGGCGGACGCGTTCGACGCGGACGCCGGCTTCGTGGAGACCGAGCAGTACTGATCGTGAACGCTTCCGGCGGGCAGCAGCCCGTCGGTAACTGACACCGGTACCTGATACGGCCGGTGCAGACACAAGGAGACACACCATGCCGAAGCCCGCCAAGGGCGCCCGTCTGGGCGGCAGCGCCGCGCACGAGAAGCTGCTTCTCGCGAACCTCGCGAAGTCGCTCTTCGAGCACGGCCGCATCACCACGACCGAGGCCAAGGCCCGCCGCCTGCGTCCGGTCGCGGAGCGTTTCATCACCAAGGCGAAGAAGGGCGACATCCACAACCGTCGTCTGGTTCTTCAGTCGATCACGGACAAGAGCGTCGTCCACACGCTCTTCACCGAGATCGCGCCGCGGTACGAGAACCGGCCCGGTGGCTACACCCGTATCACCAAGATCGGCAACCGTCGTGGCGACAACGCCCCGATGGCGGTCATCGAGCTGGTCGAGGCGCTGACCGTGGCGCAGCAGGCGACCGGTGAGGCCGAGGCCGCGACCAAGCGCGCGGTCAAGGAGGACGCCCTCAAGAAGGACGAGGCTCCGGCCGAGACCGTCGAGGACGCCAAGCCGGCCGACGCCGAGGCCAAGGCCGACGAGGCCGGGTCCAAGGACGCCTGAGCGTACGGAAGACGGCTGACGGACGGGCTCGCTCCCTGATGGGGGCGGGCCCGTTCGGCTGTGAAGGGGAGCGGGCAGGTGAACGAGGACATCGAGGGCGCGGCGCCCGGTTTCGTACGGGTGCGGCTGGACCTCTCGTACGACGGCAAGGACTTCTCCGGCTGGGCGAGGCAGGCGAGCCGGCGCACCGTCCAGGGCGACATCGAGGACGCGCTGCGCACGGTGACACGGTCCGCGCGGACGTACGAGCTGACCGTCGCCGGACGTACGGACGCGGGCGTGCACGCGCGGGGACAGGTCGCGCATGTCGATCTGCCGGAGTCCGTGTGGGCCGAGCACCGGGAGCGGCTGCTGCGGCGGCTCGCCGGGCGGCTGGCCCATGACGTACGGGTGTGGCGGGTCACGGAGGCGCCCGCCGGCTTCAACGCGCGCTTCTCCGCGCTCTGGCGGCGGTACGCGTACCGCGTGGTGGACCGTCCCGGCGGTGTCGATCCGCTGCTGCGCGGCCATGTCCTGTGGCACGACTGGCCGTTGGACGTCGGGGCGATGAACGCGGCGTCGGCCGGGCTGCTCGGCGAGCACGACTTCGCGGCGTACTGCAAGAAGCGGGAGGGCGCGACGACCATCCGTACGCTCCAGCGGCTGGAGTGGGAGCGGGACGCGCACGGCGTGGTCACCGCGACCGTGCGGGCCGACGCCTTCTGCCACAACATGGTCCGTTCGCTGGTGGGCGCGCTGCTGTTCGTGGGCGACGGACACCGGCCCGTGGAGTGGCCGGCGAAGGTGCTCGCGGCGGGGGTGCGGGACTCGGCGGTGCATGTCGTACGGCCGCACGGGCTCACACTGGAGGAGGTCGGCTATCCGGCCGACGAGCTGCTGGCCTCCCGCAGCCGGGAGGCGCGCAACAAGCGGACGCTGGGCGGCGGTCCCGGCTGCTGCTGACCGCGGACGGCTCAGACGCGGCGCAGCCGGCGGCCCACGCGGCGCAGCAGGCCCGGTGCCTTGGGTTCGGGCGCCCTGGGGACGGCCACGCGCAGGGACAGATCCGTCTGCGGATTGGTCCAGTACGGCGTGATACGGCGGTCCCGCGCGGCCGGGTGCGGTACGGGCGTGAGCCGCTCGGGGACGTCCGGGCCGCGCAGCGCGCCGAGCCGGGCGGTCTTCGTCCAGCCCAGCGCGGTGAGCCGTACGTACAGGTCCCAGACGCCGTCCTCGAGCGGTGAGCCGTCCACGGCGGTGGCGGGATCGAGGAGCGCGGCGCCGGTGACACTCAGGGCGCCGTCCTCGTGGCGGACGGTGACATCCGTGGGCAGCCGGTGCTCGGCGCCGCCCGCGCGCTCGCGCAGGACGAGCACGGCGGTGGCCTTCCCGGGCAGCGCGCCGCCGGTGAGCGGCTCACGCGCGAAGCGCTCCCGCAGGGCGGCGGAGAGGCCGGCCGGTACGAGGGCCGGTCCGTCGTCGCCCGTGGTGGTGAGGCCCAACGGAGCCCCGGCGGCGAGCGGTTCGGCGGTGAAGGCGATCCGGAGCCGGCCGCCGTCCTGCCAGGAGAGGGCGTCCAGCCGGGCGCGGCAGCCGACGGAGGACTCCCAGCGGGCGAGCGCCATGAGATCGTCCGGCCGGTCGTCGACGATCAGCCCGACGGCCAGCCGGCGTGCGGTGGGCAGCCCCGCCACGGCCGTACGGGAGACACCGTCCACCACGACCTCGCGGATCTCGTGGAACAGCCCGCGCCGCGCGTCCTCGTCCAGATCGAGGAAGCGCTTGCCGCTCAGCCGGTCCAGGATCTCCACGCGCAGCCACCGCCGGTGCAGCCGGTCCCGTGCGGCTCCGGGCCCGGTGAGCGCGTCGGTCAGCTTCAGGAGCCCCTTCAGGGCGTCGTAGAACGCGTCCGGGGCCACGGGCGGCTGCCCGGTGCGCGGCGGCCCGTACAGGTAGCAGACACGGCTGCCGAGGACCGCTGTACGGCCTGCCCGCAGCGTCGCCTCCGCGGTGAACGCCTGACCGGCCAGCGGGCGGCCCTCGGCGAAGCGGATCCCGTGCTCGGCGAGGAAGGCGCGGTCGAAGAGCTTGTCGGGCGTGAGACTGTCGGCCAGCGGATCCCTGGCGAGCGTGGCCCGTGGCCGGTCGCGTACGAACAGCTCACGCGGCACGGGCCTGCCCCGGGCGGCCGGTTTGCCCGCGACGATGTCGGCGTCGTGCTCGACGCCGTACGCGTACATGCGCTCCAGGGCGTCGGGGGTGAGACGGTCACCGGGCTCCATGAAGATCACATACGAGCCGGTGGCGGCGTCGGCGCCCGCGTTGCGCGGCTCGGTGCCCTGCGGTGTCCGTGCCACCTGGATCACCTCGACGTCCCGGGCGGGCAGGGTCTGGGCGGTCAGCGAGGCGAGCGTGGACCCGACGGCCGCCGGGTCCGCACCGTCCGTGGGCAGGACGACGCTGACCTTCGGCGGCCGGGCGCGCGGCGCCGCGTCGCTCGCCCGTACGGTCAGGGCCAGCCCGCCGCCGTCGAGCGTGGCGGTGATCTCCCGGCCGCCGAGGATCTCCGGGGCGGGCGGATCGACCTCGCCGGGCACGGTGCTCCCGCCCAGCCGTGTGTACCGGTCGAAACCGGCGCCCATCAGCCGGATCTGGGCTTCCCACACGCCCTCGGCCGGCGGCGCGCCGCCGGCGGCGCGGAGCGGGTCCACGGTGAAGGTGCCGCGCACGACGGGACGGACGAGCACGGTGCCGTCGTCCTCGGCCTCCCCGGTCCCTGGCGCGGGCTCCTCCTCAAGTTCGAGGGACGTCTCGCGCGGCATCACCCACACATGGGCGGTCTCCGTGTGCCGCAGCAGCACATCGGCCTTGAAGGTCTTCAGCTCGTCGGTCACCTCGACGGGCTCGGAGAGGACCCCGTCCGTCAGGGCCGGCGCGAGGAAGTACCGTTCGCCGCGCCGGGCGAGCAGCAGCCCCGAGCCGTCCCCCGGACCGCCTGCGAAGCGCGCGGTGAAGGGGACCTTGAACCGGTCGCGGTTCCAGACCGGCCGCCCGACCTCGCACCGGGCCACCAGATCGCTCTGGCGGCGGGTGAACTCGGTGAGCTCCTCGCGTCGGCCCGCCCGGAGCAGCGCCGACCTGGTGCGCTGCACGGCGGCCAGTCCCCGGTGCACGCCGTCGGTCATGAACTCCTCGGCCAGCTCGCGCACGACCTCGTACGGATCGTCACGGAACGGCGGGTCGATCAGCAGCCCCTGGGGCGGCACACCGAGCCGGTGCAGCATCTCCACCCGGTAGAAGCGGCGCAGCAGCCGGTCGCGCTCGGCCCCCGGCTCGGTGCCTTCGACGACCGCCGCCATGACCTGGCGCAGGTTTCCGTAGTACCACCGCGGGTCCATGGCCGCGGTGCCCGCGTTCTCGGCGTCCTCGCGGGCCCAGTACGTGTAGCAGACGTAGTCGCCGAGCACGGAGACGACGGACGCCTTGAGGTAGGCGCGGACCATGAAGAGCTGGTCCTCCAGGATCCACGGCCCCTCGGGATGCACGATGCCGTGCTCGCGCAGGAACGCCGTGCGGAACATCTTGTGCGGTGTGAGGCTGTCGATGAGCGGCGCGTTCCACACCGTGGCGCTCTCGCGGGTCCGGCTCATCAGACCGTACGGAACGCCACGGCTGCGGAAGTTGCTGGCGACCTTGCCGATCACGATGTCGGAGCCGTTGCGCCGGGCCATCTCGTACAGCCGCTCCAGCGCCTCCGGTGCCATACGGTCGTCGTGGTCCACGAACTGCACGTACGCGCCGTTCGCCCGCTCCACACCGACATTGCGCGGCCTGCCCGGCCAGCCCGAGTTCGGGATCCGCGTCATGCGGAAGTGGTCGTGGGCGGCGACCAGTGCCTCCAGATGCTCGGGCGTCCCGTCGGTCGAGCCGTCGTCCACGAAGAGCACCTCGAACTCGGAGCGGGGCAGTGTCTGCCGCAGCATCGACTCGACCAACGGCTCGATGTGGCTTCCCGAGTTGTACGTCGGGACCACCACCGTGACTTTGACCGCCATCCGCCCCACACCTTCTCGACGCTCACCGTTACCGCTCAAGTCGCACAGACTTTACGCGGACCGTGTGCGGGGCACCGCGGACGAGGCGTGCGGTACACCGGAGAGTGTGAAGGGCGAGGGCGCGGCGCACGGCGTCGGCGCGGCGGAGAGCCGGACGGCCTCCGGCGCGAGCCTCACCCCGCAGCCGACGCGGACGCCGGACGGCAGTTCGTTGCCCGCGCCGACCTCGGCGCCGTCGCCGACGACCACCGCGTCGAGCGTGGCGTCCGTACCGACCACGGCGTGCCGGCCGATCACACTGCGGCGGACGCGGGCCCCCGCGCCGATCAGGGCGCCCGGCAGCACGACACTGCCCTCGACCACCGAACCGTCCGCGATCTCGGCGCCCTCGCCGACGACGGTGCCGCCGCCGAGCGCCGCGCCCGGATGGACCCGGGCGCCGGGCAGCACCAGGGCGTCGCCGACCGGGCCGGGCAGGGCGGGGGAGGAGACGATTCCGCGCACGAGATCGGCGGAGCCCTTCACGAACGCCGCCGGAGTGCCCAGGTCGAGCCAGTACGTGTCGTCCACCACACCGCGCACCGGGACGCCGGAGGCGAGCAGGCCCGGGAAGGTCTCACGCTCCACGGACACCGCGCGGCCCACCGGGATCCGGTCGATGACGGAGCGTGTGAAGACATAACAGCCCGCGTTGATCTGGTCGGTGACGATCTGTTCGGGGGACCCGGGCTTCTCCAGGAAGGCCAGCACCCGTCCGTCCGCGTCGGTCGGCACGAGACCGAAGGCGCGCGGATCGGGCACCCGGGTCAGATGCAGGGTGACCGCGGCTCCGGAGGCGCGGTGGCCCTCCCGGAGTGCGGCGATGTCCAGTCCGGAGAGGATGTCGCCGTTGAACACCAGCACCGGTTCGCCGGGCCCGCACCGCAGCCGCCGGGCCGCGTTGCGGATCGCTCCGCCGGTGCCCAGCGGCTCGGCCTCGGTCTCGTACTCCAGCCGCAGGCCGAACCGGGCGCCGTCACCGAAGTGCGGCTCGAACAGCCCGGCCAGGTACGAGGTCGCGAAGACGACCCTGGTGACTCCGGCGGCGGCGGCGCGCGCGAGTTGATGGGCAAGGAACGGGACGCCGGCCACGGGAAGCAGCGGCTTGGGTGTGTGACTGGTCAGCGGGCGCAGCCGGCTTCCCTGGCCACCGACGAGAAGAATCGCCTCGGTCATCTGGTGTCCGCCTCGTGTCGCGGGACCGGGCGGAACAGCCGGGCGCGGCGGGGCACGTCAGCTCGCGCGTCCCGCCCGGCCCGGATCCCCCCAGCGCCTTCTGTGGCACGCCGGCCGACCGCGCACCCCCCGGTACCCGCTCTGCTGTGGCCGACGAAAGCCACATTCTGACAGCTGTGGGCGGAGCATGAGGGGCGAATGCGAAGATGCGCGCGATTGGTGCCCGTTGCGCGCCTTGTCCGGGTCGGGACGGTGTCCTGTCCCTGCGTCCGGTCTCCGCGTCCTGCCGGGTCAGGCCGCGGGAGCGGTGGCCGCCGCCGACGCCTGGACGCGGCCCCGGCCGAATATCTGACGGAACGTGAACTCCGCGACATCGTCACCGGTGGTGTAGACGTCCTTGTCGGACTCGGTGACGTCCTTGCCGCTGGTGAAGCCGCCGACCGTGAAGTACACGTACCTGCCTATGGAGTTGGTGACCTTGCGGCAGATCGAGGGGGCCCGGCAGAAGGTGGGGACACCGCTCCCGGACAGCGAGGCGATACCGTCCTTCGCCTCGGCCTTGGCCTTGAGCGCCTGCGCCTCCTGCTCGAAGACCGCGACACCGACGGTCACCGCCACGCCGTCCTTGCTGTAGGTGGCGCGGATGACCTGGTCGCAGCCGTTGGCGGCGAGGATGGAGCCGAGGGCGCCCTGGGCCGCAGCGGCGCAGTTGGTCGTACGGGTGGTGGCGCCCTTCCGGTACACCCGGTCGCCCATGGTCAGTTTCGCGCCGGGGAAGAGCGTGTCGGCGCTCAGCGGCGCCTTGTCCTTGGCGGCGCTGGAGATGAAGTCCTTCGGGTCCGGCGGCGGCAGCGGATCGACCGAGGAGAAGGTCGGCTCGGGCACCGCGCTCTCGGCCGGCAGCTCCTCGGGCGCGGGCAGCTCACTGGCGCTGGTCTCCGAGGCCCGGTCCTCGCCCTTGTCCAGGGAGACGACCGCGGTCGCCACGATCGCGCCGACCGCGGCGGTCGCGAGCACGCCGCCGCCGATCAGCAGCCAGCGCCTACGGCGCGCACGCGCGGCGGAGGCGTCCGCCAGCGCGGCCCAGTCCGGTGTCTGTGTGCCGTACGGGTCCGGTCCGGGCGTTCCGTACGGGTCCTGTCCGGGTGAACCGGGGCCGCCCCAGGGTCCCCCTTGCCCATAGCTCATGCCGCGCAGTTTAAGGCCGCCCGCGCGGGCGTTGTGCGCCGGAGGCGGAAGAGCCGGGGAGGGCGGACGCGGGCGACGCGAAAGGACCGGCGGAAAAGGATTGGGTTCCGGTGGCGCCTGCCCCGACAATGCGGACCATGGGACATCTTGAGGCCGCGCACCTGGAGTACTACCTCCCCGACGGACGGGTGCTGCTCGGCGACGCCTCGTTCCGCGTCGGCGAGGGGGCCGTCGTCGCCCTCGTCGGCGCCAACGGCGCGGGCAAGACCACACTGCTGCGGCTGATCGCGGGAGAGCTCCAGCCGCACGGCGGCACGGTGACCGTCAGCGGCGGACTCGGCGTGATGTCGCAGTTCGTGGGCTCGGTGCGCGACGAGCGTACGGTCCGTGACCTGCTGGTCTCGGTCGCGCAGCCGCGTATCCGCGAGGCGGCGGCCGCGGTCGACGAGGCCGAGCACGCGATCATGACGGTGGACGACGAGGCCGCGCAGATGCGGTACGCGCAGGCGCTCAGCGACTGGGCCGAGGCCCGTGGCTACGAGGCCGAGACCGTCTGGGACATGTGCACCATGGCGGCGCTCGGCGTCCCGTACGAGAAGGCGCAGTGGCGGGAACTGCGCACGCTCAGCGGCGGCGAGCAGAAGCGGCTGGTGCTGGAGGCGCTGCTGCGCGGCCCCGACGAGGTGCTGCTCCTGGACGAGCCGGACAACTATCTGGACGTGCCCGGCAAGCGCTGGCTGGAGGAGCGCCTCAAGGAGACCCGTAAGACCGTGCTCTTCGTCTCCCACGACCGGGAGCTGCTGGCCACGGCGGCCGAGAAGATCGTGAGCGTGGAGCCGGGCCCGGCCGGCTCCGACGTCTGGGTGCACGGCGGCGGGTTCGGTACGTACCACGCGGCGCGCAAGGAGCGCTTCGCCCGCTTCGAGGAGCTGAAGCGGCGCTGGGACGAGGAGCACGCCCGGCTGAAGGCGCTGGTCCACCGGCTGCGGCAGCAGGCGGCGATCAGTCCCGACATGGCCTCGCGCTACCGGGCGATGCAGACGCGCTTCAAGAAGTTCGAGGACGCCGGGCCGCCGCCGGAGCCGCCGCGCGAGCAGGAGATCACCATGCGGCTGCGCGGCGGGCGCACCGGCGTACGGGCCCTGACCTGCGAGGGCCTGGAGCTGACCGGACTGATGAAGCCGTTCTCGCTGGAGATCTACTACGGCGAGCGGGTGGCCGTCCTCGGCTCGAACGGCTCCGGCAAGTCGCACTTCCTGCGGCTGCTGGCCGGCGAGGAGGTCCGTCACACGGGAACGTGGAAGCTGGGCGCCCGGGTGGTGCCCGGACACTTCGCGCAGACCCACGCCCACCCGGAGCTGCTGGGACGCACCCTGGTCGACATCCTGTGGACGGAGCACGCGAAGGACCGCGGCGGCGCGATGAGCGTGCTGCGCCGGTACGAGCTGGAGCGCCAGGGCGACCAGCCCTTCGAGAAGCTCTCCGGCGGCCAGCAGGCGCGCTTCCAGATCCTGCTGCTGGAGCTGAGCGGTACGACGGCACTGCTGCTGGACGAGCCGACGGACAACCTCGACCTGGAGTCGGCGGAGGCCCTTCAGGAGGGCCTGGAGGCGTACGAGGGCACGGTGCTCGCGGTCACGCACGACCGCTGGTTCGCGCGCTCCTTCGACCGCTATCTGGTGTTCGGGTCGGACGGCGTCGTACGGGAGACCCCGGAGCCGGTGTGGGACGAGCGCAGGGTGGTCCGCGCCCGCTGACCGCCGCGCGGGGCCGCACCCGGCCCGGTCCGGAGGCCGTGCGTCCCGGGCCGCGGGCGCCGGCCCCCGTACCCGTACCGGACCCCGTGGGCCGTGTGCCCCACCCGCCGTTTTGACCCGTACGGGGCACCGACGGTATTCTTCTGGTTCGTTATGCGTATTGGCTTGGTCGTTCTCACGCGAGGGGCCCTTACGCTGGTCCACCGGGCCGATGACCAGCGGCTGGCAACGGGTTGCGTCCCCGTGTGCCGGCCAAGGCTGTCGTGCATCGTCCGGGTGGCCCTTGTACAGGACCCGTCCCTCAGGCCCTAGCGGGCCCGGGGAGACCCCATCACTGAAGAAGCGAAGGCTACGACCGTGCGTACGTACAGCCCCAAGCCCGGCGATGTGACGCGCCAGTGGCACATCATCGACGCGCAGGACATCGTCCTGGGCCGTCTGGCGACCACCGCCGCCACCCTTCTCCGGGGCAAGCACAAGCCCATCTACGCTCCCCACGTGGACACCGGTGACTTCGTCATCATCATCAACGCGGACAAGGTGCACCTGTCCGGCAACAAGCGGACCCAGAAGATGGCGTACCGCCACTCCGGCTACCCGGGTGGTCTGCGTTCCGTCCGCTATGACGAACTGCTCGCCAAGAACCCCGAGAAGGCCGTCGAGAAGGCCGTCAAGGGCATGCTCCCCAAGAACACCCTGGGCCGTCAGATGCTCTCGAAGCTGAAGGTCTACGCGGGCGACCAGCACCCGCACAGCGCCCAGCAGCCGGTCCCGTTCGAGATCACCCAGGTCGCGCAGTAGTTCCGGCCACCCCCTAAGACGAAAAGAAATCTGAGGAGCATCGTGGCCGAGACCACTGTTGAGAACCCCGTCGAAGGCGCCGAGGTCGAAGAGACCTTCGACGCGGTGACGACCTTCGAGTCGGAGATCCCCGTCGAGGGTGAGTACACCTCCGAGTCCCTGGCCTCCCGCTTCGGCGACCCGCAGCCGGCCGCCGGCCTGGGCCGTCGCAAGAACGCCATCGCCCGCGTCCGGATCGTCCCGGGCAGCGGGAAGTGGAAGATCAACGGTCGCACCCTTGAGGACTACTTCCCCAACAAGGTGCACCAGCAGGAAGTCAACGAGCCCTTCAAGGTGCTCGAACTGGACAACCGCTACGACGTCATCGCCCGTATCTCCGGCGGCGGCGTCTCCGGCCAGGCCGGCGCGCTGCGCCTCGGCGTGGCCCGCGCGCTGAACGAGGCGGACGTGGACAACAACCGCGCCCCGCTGAAGAAGGCCGGCTTCCTGAGCCGCGACGACCGCGCCGTCGAGCGCAAGAAGGCCGGTCTCAAGAAGGCCCGTAAGGCCCCGCAGTACAGCAAGCGCTAATCGCTCGCTGGCCGGTCCAGGCATTACGCCTCTACGGCATTCGTTCGCCCCGGCGGCACTCCGTGCCGCCGGGGCGTTCGTTTTCCGGGTGATCTCGGGCGTATAACAGCATCAGGCGCTTAATAGTTTGCATTTTCGGAGCATTTTCGCTCGGAGCGGTGACGGCTCGGAGTGTTCTCGGAGGGAGAGCTGTGGGACGACTCTTCGGTACGGACGGCGTGCGCGGTGTCGCCAACGCCGATCTGACGGCGGAGCTGGCGCTCGGTCTGTCGGTCGCGGCGGCACATGTGCTCGCCGAGGTGGGGACGTTCGACGGGCATCGGCCCACGGCGGTGGTCGGGCGTGATCCGCGTGCCTCCGGCGAGTTCCTGGAAGCCGCTGTCGTGGCCGGACTCGCGAGCGCGGGCGTGGACGTCCTGCTCGTCGGTGTGCTGCCCACCCCGGCGGTGGCGTATCTCACCGGCGCGTTGGGCGCCGACCTCGGTGTGATGCTGTCCGCGAGCCACAACGCCATGCCGGACAACGGCGTCAAGTTCTTCGCGCGCGGCGGGCACAAGCTCGCGGACGAGCTGGAGGACCGGATCGAGACGCTGTACGAGCAGCACCGCACCGGCGCGCCGTGGGAGCGGCCGACGGGTGCGGGCGTGGGCCGGGTCCGTACCTACGACGAGGGCTTCGACCGGTATGTGGCCCATCTCATCGGGGTGCTGCCGAACCGGCTCGACGGGCTCAAGGTCGTTCTCGACGAGGCGCACGGCGCGGCGGCGCGGGTCTCGCCGGAGGCCTTCACCCGGGCCGGCGCCGAAGTGATCACGATCGGCGCGGAGCCGGACGGGCTGAACATCAACGACGGCTGCGGCTCCACGCATCTCACGCAGCTCAAGACCGCGGTGGTGCAGCACGGCGCGGACTTCGGCATCGCGCACGACGGCGACGCGGACCGCTGTCTCGCGGTGGACGCGGCGGGCGAGGAGGTCGACGGCGACCAGATCCTCGCGGTGCTGGCCCTGGCGATGCGCGAGGCGGGCACGCTGCGCGGAAACGCGGTGGTCGGCACGGTGATGGCCAACCTCGGCTTCAAGATCGCCATGGAGCGCGAGGGCATCCATCTGGTGGAGACGGCGGTCGGCGACCGGTACGTGCTGGAGTCGATGAAGGAGCACGGGTACGCGCTCGGCGGCGAGCAGTCGGGCCATGTCATCGTCCTCGACCACGCGACGACCGGCGACGGCACGCTGACCGGTCTGCTGCTGGCGGCCCGGGTCGCGGCGACCGGCCGCACGCTGGCGGATCTCGCGGGCGTGATGCGGCGGCTGCCGCAGGTGCTGGTCAATGTGCCCGATGTCGACAAAACGCGGGTGCACACCTCGGCGGAGCTGGCGGCGGCGGTCTCCGAGGCGGAGTCCGAGCTCGGCACCACGGGCCGTGTCCTGCTTCGTCCCTCGGGCACGGAACCGCTGGTACGGGTCATGGTCGAGGCGCCGGACATCGACCAGGCGAGCTCGGTGGCGGGCCGCCTGGCGGACGCGGTGAAGTCGGCGCTGGGCTGAGACCGGCCGAAGGAACGATACGGCGACTGTCGTGAAGAGGGGGCGGGGCGGCCTGGCCGCACCCGCGCCTGTCGCGTCACCCCGGGCTTGTCGCGTGGCGCCCGTACTCCCCGTACGGGCGCCACGCGGCGTCGAAAGGGAATTCGCGCGGCTCCCCGTCAGCCCGGAAGGGTCCCCCCGGGGCCGGCGGGCACACGTCCGGGACCGGTGCGCTCCACGGGCCCGGCGTCCTTGATCCGCCCGCTCCGTCGTGTCCGCCGCCGCCGGGTCAGCACCCGCAGTCCCTTCTGGGCGGCCAGCGTGAGTGTGCCCGCGGCCAGGATGCCCGCCAGATTCAGCAGGAGCTGGCCGCTGGAGCCCCAGACCTGGTCGAAGTCGCCGTAGCCGAGCGCGACCGCCGCGTTGGCGGCGGCGGGAACGGTCGTCACCGAGATGGCGACTCCGACCAGCGCGCCCGACCGTGAGGAGGTCAGCGAGAGCATTCCGGCCACACCCGCGAGCACGGCGACGACCAGCGAGAACGGATCGGGATTCCAGATGAAGGAGGTGTTCGCGCGTTCGGCCTCCAGCAGGGAACGGGAGAAGAGCCCGAAGACATCCATGAGCAGCCCGAACGCCGTTGTCAGCGCCATCGCCACCGCGAAACCGCCGACGACCGCGACCAGCGAGCGCCACGCAAGCCGCGGGGCGCGCTGCACCAGCGCCGTGCAGACGCCGGCCAGCGGGCCGAACTCCGGGCCGACGGCCATCGCGCCCACGATCAGGATCGCGTTGTCGAGCACCACACCACAGGCCGCGATCATCGTCGCGAGGGAGAGAAACGCGAGATAGGTGAAGGAGAGTGTGGACTCCTCGTGGGTCACCTCCTCCAGCTGCTCCCACAGGACGGCGTCGGCGCCCTCGCCCGGGGCCTCCTCCTCCGCTTCCTCCGCCCGCCGGGAGAGCGTCAGATCGATGTTCTCGACGGTGATCGAGCCGATGTCGTCGATCCCGAGGGCGCGCAGATCCGAGATCAGCTCGTCGCCGGCCTCGCGCGCCACGTCGCACATGACGAGATCGCCCAGCGGATCGCGCGCGGCACCGGGCACGACGGCGAGATGGGCCGTGCCGACCGTGCGCTCGACGGCCCGTACGACCTCGTCGGTACGGTCGGCGGGCACCAGCAGACGCAGATGCAGCAAGCGAACGGCTCCTCGGGGTCGGGGTCCGGGCCTGTCGGCCTTCCGGGCGCTCAGAGCTTGCGGAGCGAGAGCCGCTGGACCTTGTGGTCGGGGCCCTTGCGCAGTACCAGGGTGGCGCGGCTCCGGGTGGGGGCCACGTTCTCCAGCAGATTGGGCCGGTTGACGGTCCGCCACATCGTACGGGCGTACTCCAGGGCCTCGTCCTCGGAGACCTGGGTGTATTTCGTGAAGTACGAGGCCGGGTTCTGGAACGCGGTCTCGCGGAGCTTGCGGAACCGGTTCAGGTACCAGCTCTCGATGTCCTCGGCGCGGGCGTCCACGTACACACTGAAGTCGAAGTAGTCCGCGAGCCCGACCCGTGTCCTGCCGTCCTTGCCGGGCAGCGCGGGCTGAAGGACGTTGAGCCCTTCGACGATCAGGATGTCCGGGCGCCGTACGGTGAGCAGCTCGCCCGGCACGATGTCGTAGATGAGGTGCGAGTAGACGGGCGCGGTGACCTCGTCCTTGCCCGCCTTGATGTCGGCGACGAACCGGGTCAGGGCCCGCCGGTCGTACGACTCGGGGAAGCCCTTCCTCGACATCAGCCCGCGCGCCTTCAGCTCCTCCATCGGCCACAGGAAGCCGTCGGTGGTGACGCGCTCGACCCGAGGATGTTCGGGCCACCGAGCGAGGAGCGCCTGCAGGAGCCGGGCCACGGTCGACTTGCCGACCGCCACACTCCCGGCGACCCCTATGACGAACGGCGTACCGCGCTGCGCGCCGTGCCCGTTGCCCGCCTCCCCGAGGAACGTGTTGAGCGCGCCGCGCAGCCCGGCCGTGGCCTGGACGTAGAGATTCAGCAGCCGCGACAACGGCAGATAGACGTCCCGCACCTCGTCGAGGTCGATGACGTCCCCCAGCCCCCGCAGCCGCTCCACCTCCTCGGCGCTCAGCGGCAACGGCGTCTTCTCCCGCAGCGCGCTCCACTCGTCCCGGCTGAGATCCACGTACGGGGTCGGCCCGTGCTCCCCCCGGCGGAGGACACTTCGTGGCAACGGATTGATCACGCCCCATTGTCGGCTCTCACCGCCGCTCGCGGGGGGTGTGCTCAGTCACGTACCGGCGGCCGGGCGGGTGCTGGGGGCCGGACGAGGTACTCGGCGGGTACGGGCGCGGC